>SKSF01000037.1 GCA_007118095.1 Dehalococcoidia bacterium | reverse complement strand
TGCCCTTTGAGAATGGCGACGTGCTGAGCCGGGAGGAGTTCCACCGGCTGTACAGCGAATGCGATGAGCTGGAGCATGTCGAGCTCATCGAAGGGGTGGTGTACTTGCCTTCGCCGACGCGCGCGGACGGTCATGCCCGGGAACAGATGCTGGTGCTCGCCTGGCTCGATGCGTATGCCAGCAGACGGGACGGCGTCAGCGTCCTGCCGCCAAACACGCTGCTATTAGATGAGCGGAACGAGCCCGAACCGGACGCGATGCTCGTGCGTGAGGGGGATGCCGCCTACCGGGACGGGTACCTTGCGAGCGCACCGGAGCTGATCGTGGAGATTGCGGCATCGAGCGCGGCGCGGGACTTGCACCAGAAGAAGCAGGCGTACGAGCGGAACGGGGTGCGCGACTACATCGTGTGGCGGACGAAGGAAGCGGGGATCGACTGGTTCCGGCTGGTGGACGGGCAGTACGAGCGCGTCGAGCCGGGGCCGGACGGCGTGATTGAGAGTGCAGAGTTCCCGGGGTTGCGGCTGGATGTCCGGGCGATGGTGGAACATGACCGGAAGCGGGTGGCGGCGGCGTTGAACGTGAAGCAGTAAAAGGCCCCGGCGAACCGGGGCCTTTGTGGTAGTTGATGGTGAGGCCGGTGGTTACACGCCGAAGTCCCAGGACATGCCGTCGTGATAGCGCTTGAGGACGTTCTTGGCGATGAGGACGCGGTGGACTTCGTCGGGGCCGTCGGCGATGCGGAGGGTACGGGCCCCACGGTACATGCCCTCGAGCGGGGTATCGGTGGAGACGCCCTTGGCGCCGTAGACCTGGATGGCGCGGTCGACGACGCGGTGGAGGGCTTCCGGCACCTGGATTTTGATGGCGGAGATGTTCGTGCGGACGTCGCCCTGGCCGCTGTCGATGACCTCGGCGGTATGGAGGGTCATGAGGCGCGCGGACATGATGTCGATGTAGCTGTCGGCGATGAAGCCCTGGATGAACTGCTTGTGTTCGAGGGTGCCACCGCGGACTTCGCGTTCGATCGACCGGCGGCACATAAGGTCGAAGGCGCGCCACATCTGTCCGACAGAGTTCATGCAGTGGTAGACGCGGCCAGCGCCGAGGCGGTCTTGCGCGGCCTGGTGGCCGGAGCCGGTGCGGCCGAGCTGGTTGGTGACGGGGACGCGGACGTTGTCGTAGATGATTTCGCAGTGGTCGCCGCCTTCGTGGCCCCAGACGGGGACGCTGCGCTGGATGTTGAAGCCGGGGGTATCGGTGGGGACGATGATCTGGGTCATCTTTTCCTGGGTCCCGCCGGCGCCGTCTTCTTCTTCGGTGCGGCACATCACGATGGCGAAGTGTGCGCGGCGGGCGTTCGACGTGAACCACTTGTGGCCGTTAATCACCCATTCGTCGCCGTCGCGGACAGCGCGCGTCTGGATGGAATAGGGGTCGGAGCCGGCGGCTTCGGGTTCGGTCATGGAGAAGCAGGACTCGATTTCGCCGTTGATGAGGGGTTCGAGCCACTGCTTCTTCTGCTCTTCGGTGCCGTACTTGATGAGGATGTTCTGGTTGCCCGAGTTGGGGGCGACGACGCCGAAGAGGGCAGAGGAGAAGGGGCTCCAGGCGAGGATCTCGTTCATGTAGGCGTGCTTCATGAAGCCGATGCCCATGCCACCGTATTCCTTCGGCAGGTGGGGCGCCCAGAGGCCCGCATCTTTCACGGTCTGCTTGATCTGGTCGCGGAGGGCGCGGGTTTCGTCGTTCCAGGTGCGGAGCCGGTTCTCGTTGGGGATGATGTGGCCGGTGACGATTTCAGCCGTTTTCCGGCGGATCTCGTTAATCTCGGGGTCGACCGTGGGGATAGGGGAGATGGTGAGCTTCCCTTCCATGATCGAATCTGCGGGTGCGGTCATGAATCCTCCTGGGGGTTGGTAGAACAGGGTTCGAGTTTTGTGGACAGGCTGTCCGGTGGCCGTTCAGTCTAGCCGATGCACCGGGGGTATGCCGATGCGGTGTGGCCCCGGCTTGTCTATAGTGCGGGCATCCTGGATGCGGGAGGGACGGATGCTGGTCCGGATCGACCATATTGGTGTCATCGCGAATACGTGGGACGACGCGGGCAACGTGCTGCTGGAGAAGATGGGGCTGGAGCTGGACAGTGGGCGGACGAAGCTGCCGGATGGGAACTACTTCGCGCCGGAGAATACGGACATCTTTTTCGTGAAGGTGGCGCTGGGGGAGACGCGCATCGAGGTCCTGATCCCGCGGGATGATGCGAGCGGAATTGGCCGCCGGCTGAAGAAGTACGGGCCAGGGCTGCATCACATCGGTTACGCCTCGACGGACCCGGCGGAGGACGCGAAGATCCTGCGCGAACGCGGGCTCGACCAAATCGACCTGACGAGCGGGGGACGCGGCGATATGCCCGGCTCGGAGACGCCGTTCTTCTTTCCGAAGAGCGCGGGGGGCATCCTGACGGAGCTGGTGCCGGTGCGGGAGGACTGAGGCGCCGTCAGCGCATGAGCAGATAGGCGATGTAGGCGATGTAGGCGGCGAGGAGGAGGCCGCCTTCGGCGCGGCTCATGTGGTAGTTCCAGCGGGCCATGGCGACGGCGACCAGGGAGAAGGCAACCATCACGGGCATATCGATGACCCGCGTGAGGCCTTCGACCGGGATGACGCCGATGGACGACGCGATGCCCAGGACGCAGAGCAGGTTGAAGATGTTGCTGCCGATGATATTGCCGACGGCGATGTCGGCCTGCCTGCGGAGCGCGGCGATGAAGCTGGTCGCCATTTCGGGGACGGAAGTGCCGATGGCGACGACCGTGGAAGCGATGACGAATTCGGGGATGCCGAAGTCGTCAGCTATAGTCGTGGCGCTTTCGATGAGGGCTTCGCCGCCGCCGAAGAGGAGGGCGCTGCCGACAACGACGTAGCCGATCTGCAGGGGGAGGGCCCGGAAACTGAAGAGGGGCCGACCGGGTTCGATCCGTTCGATGTCGCCGGAGGCCATGGAGGGGGTGGCGTCACGGCTCCAGAAGAGGGACATGGCGAGGAATCCGGCGAGCGCGAGAAGCATGAGCCCGCCGTGCCAGCGTTCGTAGCTCCCGCTGAAGGCGAGCGCGAGGATGACCAGGCTGACGGCGACCATGACGGGGCCTTCGCGGCGAAGAACGGTGCGGTCGGGTCGCAGGGGGTAGAGGAGGGCGGTGGCGCCGAGGACAAGGCCGACATTGGCGATGTTCGAACCGACGATGTTGCCCAGGGCGGTATCGGGGTTGCCGTGATACGAGGCGAGGCCGCTGATGATGATCTCGGGCGCAGACGTGCCGAAGCCGACGATGGTGAGGCCAATGACCACGGGCGGGATGCCAAGTGAGGCTGCGATGCGGGAGGAGCCAAGCACGAGGAGGTGTGCCCCGGCGAGGACGCCGACGAGGCCGATGATGAACAGGGGATAGACGAGCATGCAGCTAGTGCCATGCTAGGCCAGCGCCGCCGCTGGTGCTACGCGGGGGATCAGCGGATGACGATCCAGCCGACGTAGACGACATAGGCGAAGAGGAGTGCGGCGCCTTCGACGCGGGTGAGAGCGAAGCCCTGCCGTGCGAGCGCAACGCCCACGACCGCGAGGCCAGCCATCCACGGGAGGTCGAGCCACTGCATGTCGCTGGTGAGCGGGATGGGGTTGATGAGTGCGGCGACGCCGAGGACGCCGAGGAGGTTGAAGATGTTGCTGCCTATGACGTTGCCGATAGCGATGTCGGCTTCGCGGCGCAGGGCGGCGGTGATGCTGGTGGCGAGCTCGGGCAGGGAGGTGCCAATGGCGACGATGGTGGCGGCGACCACGAATTCAGAGATGCCGAGGTCGTCGGCGATATCGACGGCGCCGGTAACGAGCGCCGGGCCGCCGGTGGCGAGGAGGACAATGCCGGCGGCGGTGAAGGCGATTGCCTGCCAGAGGGGCGCCGGGCGGCCGATGCCGCTTTCTTTCTGGAAGTGCAGGACCTGTTCGACCACGACGCCTGGCTCGTCGCGGCTCCATTGGAGCGCCAGGACGACGAAGGCTGCGAGTGCGATCAGGAGGAGGCCGCCCATCCAGGGTTCGATCGTGCCGGTGAAGCCGAGCACGACGATGAGCAGGCTGGCGCCGATGAGGACGGGTCCTTCGCGGCGGAGGACGGTGCGGTCGGGGACGATGGGGGCGATGACGACGGTGAGTCCCAGGATGAGCCCGATATTGGCGATGTTGCTGCCGATGACGTTCCCAAGGGCTGTTTCGGGCTGCTCTTCCCACGAAGCGACGGCGCTGGTCAGCAGTTCCGGGGTGGAGGTGCCGACCGCGACGACGGTGAGTCCGATGACGACCGCTGGTGCGCCCATGACGGTGGCGATGCGGGAGGCACCCTGGACGAGAAGGTAGGCACCGGCGGCGAGCGCGATCAGCCCGGCCAGGAAGAGGAAATAGGCGAGCATGGGGTTTCCATCGTAGCCGCGGCGGTGGCCGTATGCGAAACGCGAAGTTGACCGGGTGGCGAGCGGCTCCCTAGCATCGCCCCGTGAACGACCCCTATTACGCCGACGCACAGTATTACGACGTGGTCCACGCGGGCTTCGATGCCGACGTGGGCCTGTGGCTTTCGCATGC
>SKSF01000168.1 GCA_007118095.1 Dehalococcoidia bacterium | reverse complement strand
CTAGGTCTGTCCCCGGTCCATCCGCTGCGCCACTTCGGGCGGCAGCTCACGGCCCGCGTCCTGGAACGCCTTCACGGTCGCGGCCCCGGCCCGCTCGAAGATGGTGCTGCGGTTCGCCGCCGACCAGTCCCGCGAAGCCTCGATTGGCCCGAGCTGCCCCTGGAACCGCGGGGCAACATAACGTGCCCACAGTTCAAAGCTGTGCAGCGTTTTCTCCCACGTCGCCCATTCGTGCGCTTGGAACAGCAGCGTCCCGAATCCACCGGTGATGTCGATGATTCGCTCCACCGCCTCAATCGCGTCGTCCGGCGTGCCGACGACGATTGTCCCTGACTCAACAGCCCCGTTGAACGTCCAGTTGTCGAACACGCCGGGGCGTCCGATCGTTTTCCCAAAGTACTCCGTATAGAACCGCGTGCACCCGTCTTCGATATCCCTGAGTGCCTGCTGTCGCGTGTCCGCAAGATGCATATTGATGAGCACACGCCAGTTGTCACGGTGGACCGAAGTCCCTGCCCTTTCCGCTTCCTCCTCCGCTATCCGCCAGCCTTCGGCGGCGTTGATCATGCCCCCGGGCTGTGCTGCCGTCACCGAAAGCATCCCGAGCCCGTATTTCCCGGTCGCTGTCGGTCCCGCCGGCGAAAAGCTGCTCGCTACCGCCACTTCCATATGTGGCTGCTGGTACGGCGCGAGTTGCAGGCGCGCATCCTGCAGCGTGAACCAGTCCGTCTCCATCGAAACCGTCTCGCCGCGGAACAGCCCTAGGATAGCCCCCAGCGACTCGTCCATGCGCCGCCGCTGGTCCACCGGGTCAATCCCCATCATGTAAGCGTCTGTCGCCAGCGCCCCCGGGCCCGCGCCCAGCATGGCCCGCCCCCGCGTCAGGTGGTCGAGCTGGACCATCCGGTCGGCAAGCATGAAAGGGTGGTGGTACGGGAGGCTCGAAACCCCCGTCCCCAGGCGAATCCGCTGTGTGCGCTGGGCGGCCGCCGAAATCATTACCTCGGGTGACGCGATGATCTCCCAGCCCGCACTGTGATGCTCTCCCAGCCAGGCCTCGTCGAAGTCCAGCCGGTCGAGATGCGAAATCAGTTCAAGGTCCCGTTCCAGTGCCAGCGTCGGGTTCTCCCCAACCCGGTGGAACGGTGCCATGAAAATGCCAAAGCGCATACGTGGTGGGCGGTACGGTGTCACAGGTGTCTCCTCAATTCTTTCGCGAGAGGCTAAGCATGTAGCCGCCATGGCACAAGCCGTCGCCGCACGTTTCCCCTGCGTCTTGCAATCCGCAGCCACTCGAATATGCCACTGCGCGGCCCGGGGAACGTCACCGTCACACCACCGGCATCCCTGCCCATGTGACGCCTCATTCGTGCTTCGCATTTCAGGACCCGTCACATCAGTGCTCTTGCGCGGGCACATTCCGCCATTCCTTCCGCGCAGCCTTCCTTCCCCAGTTGCCCTCACCACGAACAGCCTCCCGCACATCTCCCGGGCGTGTAACCGCGTTCAGATATCGTGATGAAACGGATACCAGCAAGCGTGCAGAAATCAACGCTCTATGCTCTAATGGTGGACACACTCGATACCACAACACGCAAAGGGAGAAAGCCCGAATGGCGGATATCCGCTTCGTTGAAATTGATGAGCTTCCCGAGTTCACAGGACGCCGGGGGCCTCGCGACTCTGACTCCTATCGTGCCTACCAGTCTGCAGCCAGCTCCAAGACCGGCAAGATCCGTGTCGATGGCACGGCCGAAGAACTCACCCGCTTCTATCGTTCCATGGTTCAATGGCGTAACCGGCACAAAGACACCGGTGTCCAGGTCCGGAAAGACGCTGGCGCAGTCTATGTCTGGATTGACAGGGAAACCGCAAACGAAGGTGGCCGCCGAAGCCGCCGTTCGTCTTCCTGAGACCATCCACGCGTACCCGGGCAAGGCACATCCCACGCCACCCCCGGGTACGCCGCGTGACCTGTGTTCAGGTACATCGCCCCACAAGTACACGCACCGTCGCAACAGCGTGGACGCGTTTGTATTACACGCGGACAACCGCCCAATAGAAAACAGCAATACCAGCGTGGGGTCACTCCGCATGGCGCGGCATGCCCCGCGTCCGCCCGCAGATGCGCGCCCGTTGCATGGCAGCCCCGCCACGGCTCCCCCTACCGCGTTTTTCTGCTTGCTTCCAATCGATCGTATCCGTAAGGTTAAGCAATCTCGGGGCCCAACCTTCGCCCCACCCGCAACCCGCCAACACAGGTTAGGAAACAAAGACATCCTCAGAACCTCTCGAAGCGTACCTCTTAGCGGAGCCCCGTTCGCGAAACTTGGCGCTTCACCCGGATGAAGGCAGCACCATTGGCGCACATCAGCATTCGAAACCTGTACAAAGTCTTCGGCGACGATCCCGAGCGCGCTATCGAACTCGACCAGCAGGGGAAGACCCGCGGCGAGATCCAGGAAGAGACCGGCTGCGTCGTCGCAGTCTCCGACGCCAACGTCGATATAGAAAAGGGTGAGACCTTCGTCGTCATGGGCCTCTCCGGCTCCGGCAAGTCCACCCTCATCCGCATGATCAACAGGCTCTTCGATATCAGTGGCGGCGAAGTCCTTATCAATGACCGCGACGTCGCGAAAATGAACCGTGAAGAGCTCAGGCAGCTCCGCATGACCGGCGCCAGCATGGTGTTCCAGCACTTTGGCCTGTTTCCCCACCGTACCGTCATCGATAACGCTGCTTATGGCCTCGAAGTCCAGGGCGTGAGCAAACGTGAACGCCGCGAGCGTGGCGCCGAGGCACTCAAGATGGTCGGCCTCGAAGGTTGGGAAAGCCGCTTTCCCCGCGAACTGTCCGGCGGCATGCAGCAGCGCGTCGGCCTTGCCCGCGCCCTCGCCACCGACTCCGAGATCCTCCTTATGGACGAGGCCTTCAGCGCCCTTGACCCCCTCATCCGCCGGGAAATGCAGGACCACCTCATCGAGCTCCAGCGCGAGCTCCACAAGACCATTGTCTTCATTACGCATGACCTCAACGAAGCCATGCGCCTCGGCGACCGCATCGCTGTCATGCGTGACGGCAAAATCGACCAGATCGGCACGGCCGAGGACATCCTCACCCGGCCCGCAAACGAATATGTTGCCGCCTTCATCCAGGACGTCGATATCACCCGCGTCCTTACCGCTGCCAACATCATGCGCCGCCCCAGGAGCACCGTGTCCGTCAGCGACGGCCCGCACGTTGCGATGCGCAAGCTCGAAGAAGTGCACGAAACCGAGCTCTATGTCATCGACCGTCAGGGCAAGCTCGCCGGCGTCGTCCGCGACCAGGACCTCGCAACCGCGGCACGCCGCGGCGACACCTCCTGCCAGAACGCCCTCTCGACCGACTACCCGCAGGCCGAACCAGACACCTCCCTCGCCGATCTCTTCAACATCGCAACCGGGTACACGGTTCCCATCGCCGTCGTGTCCGAAGGGCGGCTCGTCGGGGTCATCCCCCGGGTTTCCCTCCTTGAAAGCATGAGTACAGCCGAAGGAGGCGTGAGTGGAAACGCTGAGTGAGAGAGTGAAGAGCAGCGGCGCCATCGCCCTTGTTCTATTCCTCGTTGCAATCGGCTACTGGCTCCTTGACGCTGTTTTCAACCTCCCGGAGGAAGTGCAGCGCGTTCGCGTTGGCGACCGCATTGAAGACTTCGTCCGGTGGCTCCGCGATGCAATCCCCGCGTTCTTCGATGCCATTGAGACCATCCTCGGAAACCCCATCGATTGGCTCGAATCGTTCTATGCCTGGCCACCTGTCATCGCCTTCGCCATCATCGCCGCCGCACTGGCACTCTGGCTTCGAAGCTGGCAGTTCGCCATCGTCGCCGTCCTCGGGTTCCTGCTTATCGATGCCATGGCCCAGTGGGGACGAGCAATGGAAACCCTGGCGCTCGTCTCCGTCGCTACCGTCGCCGCACTCATCCTTGGCATCCCCTTCGGCATCCTCGCCGCACGGTCGCAGGTCGTCAGCCTGATGGTCCGGCCCGTGCTCGACTTCATGCAGACGCTGCCCGTCTTCGTCTACCTGCTACCCGCCCTCTTCTTTTGGGGTGTCGGTACAGTCCCCGGCGCCGTCGCCACACTCATCTTCGCCACCCCGCCCGGCGTTCGGCTCACCGAGCTCGGCATCCGGCAGGTCGACCAGACCACTATCGAAGCGGCTTACGCCTTCGGCGCAACGCCCAACCAGGTGCTCCGCGGGATCCAGCTCCCGCTCGCACTCCCGACCATCATGGCCGGGGTCAACCAGGTCATCATGCTTGCACTTTCCATGGTCGTCATCGCCGGCATTATCGGCGCCGGCGGCCTGGGCAATGAAGTGTTGCGTGGCGTGCAACGACTGAATATCAGTCTGGGATTCGAGGCCGGGATCTCGGTTGTCATTCTCGCCATTTTCCTTGATCGTATGACAGAGGGAATCGGCAGGAAGGCAAGCCGCTCGCTCGGTCTTGCATAATGGGTGCCGGGTTCCCCTGGTACCCATCAATTCAGTACCCCGTAAAAGTAGGGAACGGGGTGAAAGGAAGGGAAGTCTATATGACACCATCAAGAAGGAGCTCACGTGCCTTGCCGCTGAAACACCGGCTGCTCGGCGCCCCATTCCTCGTCCTCGCAATGCTCGCAATCTTCGGCCTCGCGGTCGCAGCCTGTGGCAACGACGATGACGATCCAGTTGACGATACCCCTGTCGACGATGTAGCCGACGACACCGACGATGCTGTCGACGACGCCGTCGACGACACCGATGATGCTATCGATGATGCCGTAGACGACGCCGTCGATGACACCGACGACGCCGTCGTCGACGACGAAACCGAGCGCACCCTCAACCTCGCCTATGTCCCTGGCTGGGATGAAGGCGTGGCCGTCACCTTCCTCTGGCAGCACCTGCTCGAGGAAGAAGGCTACGACATCGAACTCCACAGCCCCGACGTTGCCCCCCTCTACCAGGGCATCGCTGACGGCGACTACGACGTTTACCTCGACGGCTGGTTCCCGGCCACACACGAGGTCTACCAGGATGAGTTCGGCGATGATCTCGTCCTCCACCACATGTGGTACGAGGGCGCTGGCCTCTACCTCACCGTCCCCGAGTACGTTGACGCCGAATCCCTCGCAGATTTGGCCGACATGGCCGACGTCTTCGACAGCGAGATCATGGGCATCGAGCCCGGCGCCGGCATGATGGGCATCGCCGCCGATTCTGTTATGCCAGCCTACGGCCTCGATGACTGGGAGCTCATTGAAGCGTCCACTCCGGCCATGCTCGCTGAGCTGGACAGCGCAATCGCCGACGAAGAGCCCATCATCGTGACCCTCTGGGAGCCCGGCTGGTGGTACGCTCGCTACGACCTTCGCAACCTCGAAGACCCCGAGAACGCTTGGGGGGACCCGGAAGAGCTCTGGGTTGTCGTCAACACCGAGTTCGCAGACAACTACCCGACACTCGCCGGGTGGCTTGAGAACTTCCAAATGGACGACCCCGAGATTGCTCCGCTCCTCGACCTCATTGAAGAGTACGGCGATGGCAACGAATCCGATGCCATCGAAGAATGGCTCGAGGACGACGAAAACCGCGAACTCGCAGAGGGCTGGATTAACTAATCCCGCTCATCGAGCACAGAGCAAAGGGCCCGGCATCCGCCGGGCCCTTTCGTGTGTCAGTAGCCTCGCGAATGGCAGGAATCTGACATCGACGTCACAACGAGCCGCGAAAAAGGTTGACGCCGCGCCCGGGGTATGAGAGACATGGTGCGCTCATGCCACCACAATTGGACAGCGTGTCTGGTAGGTATCCGTGACCGACGAAGCAAGACAACCCATCCTTGAAGAAGCCGTCCGCCTCGCCCTCGGCGGCGAAGGCGTAACCATCTCCGACGCGAAGAAACTCGCCGGTGGTGCCATGCACGAATCCTGGGGCGTCAAAGCAACAGCCAGGGGCGCTGAATCGGACCTCGTCGTCCGCCTGAGCCCCGCCGGCCGCGCCGACCCCGAGAAGATGAACCGCGAGTACACCGTGCTCAAAGCCATGCACGAGCGCGGCGTCCGCGCACCCAAACCCTTCGCCATGGGCAGCGCCGATACCGGCGAGGTCTACATGGTCATGGAACGCGCGGAAGGCGACACGAACCCTCGCAAGTTCATCACCTCTCCCGAATACGAAACCGCCCGCAAGCAGTTCATCGAAGACCTGGCAAGGTCTCTCGCGATCATTCACGAGGTCCGGCCCGTCGAACTCCCTGGGATCGACCTCCGCTCCCCCGCCGAAGACGAAGACCCCGCCGAATTCGAACGCCAGCGCCTCATCACCGACTACCACCACCTCAAGCTCAATCCCCACCCCGCCGTCGTGTGGGCCCTCCGTTGGGTCGGCCGTGAGATTGAAAAGCTCGAGCGCACCGGCCGCCCCATCCTCGTTGTCCACGGCGACCTCCGCGTCGGCAACCTCATGTACGACGAAAACGGTCTTTCCGCCATCCTCGACTGGGAAGGCGTCCACGCCGGCGAACCCGAAGAAGACCTCGCCTGGCTCTGTACTCGCGTCTGGCGCTTCGGTCAGAACGACCTCGAAGCCGGTGGCATCACCGACCGCGAAACCTGGGTCCAGGCCTACGAGCGCGCCAGCGGCGCCACCATCGACCGCAACCGCCTCCGTGTGTGGGAAGTTCTGCGCAACATCCACTGGGCCGTCGTTTGCATGATGCAGGCCCGCGCCCATACCGATAGCCAGCAGCGCAGCCACGAACTCGCCGCCATCGGCCGCCGCGCAGGCGACACCGAACTCGAAATCCTCCGCCTCACCGGCGTCGCAGAAAGGTTCGCCAATGCAGGATAGACCAGACGCCCGCGAACTCCTCGAAGCCCTCGAAGAATTCATGCGTGAGCGCTCCGAATCCTCCCAGGACCGCTTCGACCGCTTCCAGTTCCTCGTCGCCGCCAACAGCCTCTCCATCCTCCAGCGCGAGCTCCAGATGGACGACGACTTCATCCGCGACGAATGGACCGGCCTCGATGCGCTCCTCGGTGCCGAAGAACCGCCCGTCCGCATCCTCGACCGCGCCGCCCGCCTCCGCGAGCGCAACGGAGACCTCTGCGACCGTATCGAAAACGGCGAGTTCGACGGTCAGGGAGAAGACCAGCTCCTCCGTCACATCTACACCACCGTCTTCAACAAAGTCCGCATCGCGAACCCCCGCGAAGCAGTCTGAAAGCAACAGGGAACGCCGGCAGCCTGCCGCTGTCGTCAGGCATCACACACCACAGGACGTGAAAACATATGGACTTCACCATCCCAAAGGAAATCCAGGAACTCCTGGACGAGCTCGATGCATTCATCGAGCGCGAAATCAAGCCGCTCGAACAGCAGGATGACAACATCCGCTTCTTCGACCACCGCCGCGAATACTCCCGCACCGACTACGAGAACGGCGGCATCCCGCGCAAAGAGTGGGAAGAACTTCTCTCCGAGGCCAAGCGCCGCGCCGACGCTGCCGGCTTCCTCCGCTATCCTGTCCCCGCCCGCTACGGCGGCAAGGACGGCACCAACCTCGGCATGGCCATCATCCGCGAGCACCTCGCGGCGAAGGGCCTGGGCCTCCACAACGACCTCCAGAACGAGCACTCCATCGTCGGCAACTTCCCCACCATCAAGATGTGGGAACGCTACGGCAGCCCCGAACAGCAAGAACAGTTCCTGAAGGGCATGTTCGATGGCTCCACCCGCGTCGCCTTCGGCCTCACCGAACCCGACCACGGTTCCGACGCAACCTGGCTCGAAACCCGCGCCGTCCGCGACGGCGACGACTGGATCATCAACGGCGCCAAGCGCTTCAACAGCGGACTCCACGCCGCCACCCACGACATGATCTTCGCCCGCACCAGCGGCGAAGAAGGCAAGCCCAAGGGCATTAGCTGCTTCATCGTCCCCACCAACGCCGAAGGCTTCTCCGTCGACTTCATGTGGTGGACCTTCAACATGCCCAGCGACCACGCCGAGGTTACCCTTAAGGACGTCAGAGTCCCCGCCGATGCCATGCTCGGCGAAGAAGGCGACGGCCTGGCCCTCGCCAATACCTTCGTGCACGAAAACCGCATCCGCCAGGCAGCCTCTGGAGTCGGTGCCGCGCAGTTCTGCATCAACGAATCCGTGAAGTACGCAAACGAGCGCATCGTCTTCGGCGAACCCCTCTCGACGCGCCAGGCCATTCAGTGGCCCCTCGCCGAACTCAACACCGAGACCGAGATGATTCGCGGCCTTGTCCGCAAGACCGCCTGGGAGCTCGACCAGCGCGACCACATGGAGATCAGCGACAAGGTCGCCATGTGCAACTACCGCGCCAACCGCCTCGTCTGCAACGCTGCCGACCAGGCCATCCAGACGCATGGCGGTATCGGCTATACGCGCCACAAGCCCTTCGAGCATATCTACCGCCACCATCGCCGCTACCGCATCACCGAAGGCTCCGAGGAGATCCAGATCCGCCGCGTCGCCCAGCGCATGTTCCAGTTCAAGAGCAGCCGCCGCAGCTAAGAAGCGGCGACCGTATCATGTGGGGTCAGGGCAACCTGGCCCCACTTCGTTTGCACTGCCGGAGGACTCGCATGGACGACGCACTGCGCTTTGGCTGGTTCATACCCACCTATGGCGATTCAAGCACCATTGGCGACCCCGCCAACCACGAATCACCCAGCCTCGAACTCTTCGAACGCGTCGCCCGCTCCGCCGAAACCGCCGGGTTCGAATACGCACTCGTCCCCGTCGCCACCGAGTGTTACGAAGCCTGGATCTCGTGCGCGATGATGGCCGCCCGCACCGAACGGCTCAAAATGCTCGTCGCAGCGCGCCCCGGCCTCATCCAGCCCACGCTCACGGCGAAGATGATCTCCACCTTCGACCAGCTCTCCGGTGGACGCCTCTGCATCAACCTCATCGCCGGTGGTGGATACGCCGAAATGGCAGCGGACGGCGTCTTCTACGAGCATGACGAGCGCTACGAGGCCATGGACGAGACGGTCACCATCATGAAAGACGTCTGGGCCGAAAGCGCGCCCGTCACCTTCGAAGGCAAGTTCTTCCAGGTCGAAAACGCCGTCGTTCGCCCGCGCCCGCTCCAGCAGCCACATCCGCCGTTTTACCTCGGCGGCATCTCCCCGGCCGCTCGCGAAGTCGGCGCGAAGCACGCCGACGTCTACCTCCTTTGGGGCGATCGTGCCGACCGCATCAAGCCCGAAATCGAAGACATCCGCGCCCGCGCCGCGGCCCATGGCCGCGCAGACCAGCTCAAGTTCGGCATGCGGCTCCAGGTCCTCGTCCGCGAAACTGAAGAGGAAGCGTGGGAAGCCGCTGACAGGCTCATCGCACCCGCTGCCGAGAAGCTCAAGAAGCGCCGCGAAAGCGGGATGGGCGCCGAATCCCACGCCGATGCACGCATGCGCGCCATCGCCGCCGAGACCGCTGGCGACGACTATCGCCTCGACACGCACCTCTGGGCGGGCATCACCACGGTCCGCCACGGTGCCGGCGTCATGGTCGTGGGCAATCCCGAGCAGGTCGCAAGCACGCTCGACGAGTTCGTCGACATCGGCTGCAGCGAATTCTGCCTCTCAGGCTATCCCCACGACGAAGAAGCCGACCGATTCGGCCAGATGGTCATGCCCTACTTCGAATCCCGCCTCGCCACGCCCCGCTAACCTTCCTGCTGCGGGGCTGGCCGCGAAACCCTACGCTGGAGAAACGCCACCAAACGGCGTGGAGGTTTTGCCGATGTCCACGGAACCGACCATCGAATCCCTGAGCGCCGTCACCGTCGCAACCCACGACATGGCCCGTGCCGTCCGCTTCTACGCAGCGCTCGGGTTCATCAAACGCTACGGTGGCGAAGACTCCGGGTTTACCAGCTTCCACGTCGGCGAAAGCTACCTCAACATCGTCCTGGCCGACCCCGTGACAACCTGGAGCTGGTGGGGGCGAACCATCTTCCACGTCAGCGACGTCGACGCCCAGTACCGTCGCGCCCTCGACGCCGGGCTCCAGCCCGATTTCGAACCGTCCGATGCTCCCTGGGGCGAACGTTACTTCCATATGACCGACCCCGACGGTCACGAGATCAGCTTCGCTCGCCCGCTCAGCAAAGGCGAATGACTCGCCCGGTCAGATAAGCGGGTCGAGCCCGGTCACGCCTTCCGCGGCGAGCGTCGCGAAATCCTGCTGCGAAACACCCAGCCCCGCCAGGACTTCGGCGGTGTGCTGCCCGAGCAAAGGCGCCGGCGTCCCGGGTTCCGCCCGTTCCCCACGCGTCACGATCGGCACCGTCGGATACAGGTGGAAGCCCGTCATCTCGCGTTCCTGCCCGACCCAGAACCCGCGCTCCACGAGCGGCTCTAGCGCCAGTTCATCCGCCTCATTGCTCACGATCGATGCCGGCACGCCAGCGCCGAGGCAGGTCGCAACCACCTCTTCCCGGCTCCGCTCGCCCGTCCAGGCCGCCAGGAGCGCCCATAGCTCCTCGCGGTGCTGTTCGCGCCCTGCTTGCTCCGCAAATCGCGGTTCGAGTGCCCTCGTTTCCCCGGTGGCCTCTGCCAGCGTCGCCCATTCATCATCAGACCGCACTTCCAGCACCACCCACGCATCATCACCCGCACACGGGAATGCACCCGACGGCGTGTGCCCCGGCCGGACATTCCCTTTTCGCTGCGGTATCTTCCCGGTCACCTGGTACGAAATCAACGCCTCGCTCACCACCGGCAAGAACCCTTCGATCTGGGCACACTCCAGCTGGTACCCGTGCCCCGTGCGATCCCGCGCTGCCAGTGCCGCTAACACAGCCGCCGACCCCGTCAGTCCGCTCACCGGGTCCCCCAGGGCGTTGTTCAGGATGACCGGTGGCCCATCCGCATAGCCGGTCAGCGATGTCAGCCCCGCGTTCCCCTCGATCGTGTTTCCGAACGTCACATAGTTGGCCTCGGGCCCGTCAGACCCGAACCCCGGCTGCCGCAACATCACCAGCGCAGGGTTGTCGCGGCTAAGCGTCTCGTACGTCAGCCCCAGCTTTTCGATGACCCCGGCGCCGAAGTTCTCCACCACTACGTCGGCGCCAGCGATGAGCTGGCGCGCCAGGTTGTTCCCCTGCGGCGTCGTCAGGTTCAGGGTGATTCCCCGCTTCCCACGGTTCACGCTGTTGAATACGTGGCTCCGCTCGTGAGGCGAAAGCGCCGGGTCCGAACCCGGCGGGCGGCTCCCGCGCCACCAGTCGAAGTGTGTATGGCTTTCGATCTTGATGACGTCCGCCCCCAGCGACGAGAGGATGTAGCCCACCATCGGGCCAGCCCACCCCATTGACAGGTCCACCACGCGCAACCGCCCCGGCTTCCACGGCGACATCTCCACTTTTTCGCGGGACGCTTCCGCGGTCTGCTGCCCGGAGTCCGCCTCCCGTGCCCGCGCGAGCACGTGCGGTGCCTCGAAGCGGCGTCCGCCCGGCGTCTCGACTTTCTGCCAGGCATCGCGTGCCCGCAGGTGCTCCGATGCCAGCACTTCCGCCACGTCCGGGATGGGCGACGACGGGATGCGGTTGCGCTGTAATTCCCGGTACGCATCCCACCGGCTGCGCTTGGCAAGCCAGGGCAGGAGGTAGCCGTCCAGTTCCGCAATGTGTTGCGCTCGTTCCAGGTGGCTGCGAAACCGCGGGTCGTCCACCAGTTCCGGGTGCCCGGTCAGGTTGGCCAGCGAAACCCATTGTTGGTGCAGCGCCGCGTGGATGCCGATGTAGCCGTCCTTGCAGGGGAACGTCGCAATGGTTGGCTGTGCCGGGCTGTATCGGTTCCCAACCCGCTGTCGCAGGCGCTCGTGGTACTGGAAGGCCACCGCGTCATAGATGGTCGTCGCCGCCAGTGCCTCGACCATCGCGATGTCCACCAGCCCCGTCGCACCACCCCCTCGCTCGTCGACGACCGGTGCCAGCGCCGCGATGGCCGCGTACAGGCCACCCATGTACTGCCCCTGTGCACCCGGCGGTCCGAGCGGTTCACGGTCCGGTTCGCCCACACCCACCATCCAGCCGCTCGCACCGTAGAGCGTGAGATCGGTCGCCGGTCGTTCGCTCCATGCGCCCCGCGAACCCCACGGCGTCAGCCAGATGACCCGCCCCCGCTCGGCGAGCCCGTCAATGCGGGCGCGATGTTCATCGGTCACCGGTGCGTCGGTGATCAGCGTCCTGCCTGGCTGCACCTCAAGCGACGGGCTGTCCGTGAACACCCCGCCGTTGGCCAGGTACGCCCCCATGCCTTCCGGGTCCAGCCGCGTCTCGTGGGTCACATCGGCGCCGAGGCGCGCGAGGAGCCAGCCGGCATACCCGGCGGCGATGTCGAACGAACGGACCTCGTAGCGGTTCCCGGTGAGCAAATCCATGGCCGCGAATCATACGAGCAATCGATGATCCGGCGCAGTGCCACCGCTCATGGGCCCGCGGACGTTTGCCGCTCCCGCACTTCCTGGATCCGCTTCCGCGGTTCCTCTACCAGGAAGATCATGATCAGCGCTCCAACGATCCCGATCCCACCGGTCGCGATCGATGCCGTCCCCAGCGTCGCAACCCCGGTGATTCCGCTCACCACCAGCGGCCCGCCCGCTGTGCCCACGTCGCCCACGAGCCGCCAGACACCAAGGAATTCCCCGCGTGCGTCGGGCGGCGAAAAGTCAGCGCCGAGCGTCATGTTGATGCCGCTGCCCAGTCCGTTGCCAAACCCGGTGATCAGCGACGCGACGAGCAACGCCGCGAATCCGCCCGTGAGCGGGATCATGATCATCCCGGCCGACATCGTGAGCAGGCAGGGAACGGCCGCCCACTTCCGCCCCAGCCGGTCCATGATCACCCCCACCGGGTAAAACAGCGTCATATCCAGCGCCGACGACAACCCGAAGATGATGCCCACCTGCGCCGCATCGAGCCCGACGTGATCGCCCCAGAGCGGGATGACCGCCTGCCGCGCTGTCCGCAGCACGCCGATAGCCACGGTCACCGTCCCGGCAGTCGCAAAGATGCGCCGGTGTTCCTTCATCACGGCGAACACCCGCGCGTGCACGGACTGCTCGTCGTGCTGCACGGCCCGTGCCGGCTCCTTCACGACCAGGTACATCAGTGCCGCTGCGGCAAGCGCCAGCACCGCCTGCATGATGAATGCCGCCTCCAGCCCGAAGAACAGCCCCAGGAACCCGCCGAGGAACGGGCCGGCAAAATTCCCGATGCGGTTCGTCCCGCCGAGTAGCGACAGCACCCGTCCGCGGTACTCCGGCGGCGATATCTCGGTTGCGAAGGTCAGCCGTGCGAGCAGCCAGATTGCCCACGAACAGCCCATCAGAAACACAAGCGGGGCGAATACCCAGACCGACGGGCTCAGTGCGGCGCCCACCCCTACAATCGCGAGCCCCAGGCTTCCCGTGAGCATCGCACCACGCTCGCCGAGCTTGCTCACCATCACGCCCGAGGGGATGTCGAACATCATCGTCCCGATGCCGCGCACGGCCACCATCGCTCCCGCCACCGCTACCGATGCGCCCAGCTCCAGCGCGAACAGTGGCAGGATCGGGATGACCGCTCCCTGCCCGATCGCGAACAGGAGCGTGGGCAAATAAACGGGGATGATGAGCGAGCGAAACCGGAACTCGCCTGGGCCCGCCGAATGTGCCACATGCAGAGACTACCCGCGTACGCCTCTCACGCATCCCGGCGTGGCCCCCGTGAAACCGTCCGGTCAGGAGCCGGGAGCCAGTGCGTGCTCCTCCAGGCGCAGGCCGTATTGCAGGCCCAGCATCGCGAGTCCTTCGGGGTCATCACTGGTGTCTACATCCGCTTCGTCCCGCGTCAGGACCTCGACCACCTCGAATCGCAGCACCGCCAGGTCTGCGGCGGCCTCCCGGGCCGCCTCCCAGTAGTCCCGCGGGTTGCGCGCACCAAAGGTCCCACCGGCCTGCTCCAGGAACAGGAACCCCTCCATCGCGTAATCCTCTTCCGTGAGGTCGGCCGAATTCATCCGGTATGGACGCTGCGTGATCCGCAACGTCGCAATCTGCTTGCCGTTCCGCTTCGGACGCTGGTCGCAGGCCGGCACCGTCTCTCCGGGCTGGAACGCGATGCTGCGCCGAGAGGCCCACGGCACCCGGACCGATGTCTTCTGCCCGTACAACACAGCCAGGCTCATGGGTCCGAAGTAAATCAGGCGCGGTCTGCGGTATTGCATTGGTACTACCCCGGCCGGCAACCGTGGTACGGAAAGCCAGCATCTTTCTAGTGTATCGAATGAATCGATATACCGATAGCCCCGCACGCACTATCAACGGGACCCAACCTTTCCGCTTGACCGCTGTGCTACCCTTCTCCGCGCATCGCAAAGACCCAACCCGGGAGCCGCACCATGGCCAACCACCATCCCCTCCGCGCGCATGTCATCGCCGGTGGCTTCCCGCCGGGGCAGCCCGCCGGGCACGACCACGACTACGCCCGCCTGCGCCTCCTCGAATTCCTCCAGGAGCAGGAAGTCCCAGCATCCGTCGGCAACGATTTCCACGACATCGACCGGTGGTTGCCCATCAGCAAGCTCCTCATCACCTACGTCGCTGGCCCCTATCCCGATGCCGAACAGACCGCCGCCATCCGCAAGTGGATCGAAGAAGGCGGCTGCTGGTTGGGCCTCCATGGCACCAGCGGCGGGCGCGCTGCCCGTGTCGAAGGCCAGCGCCAGCGGCGCATGGTTAAGCTCGACCACCACGAAGCCCTCGGCGGCTTCTTCCTCAATCACCCGCCTGTCCGCCGCTTCAACGTCCGCATCGGCGACGCCCCCGACTCACTGACCGAAGACCTGCCCGGAACCTTCGAAGTCATTGACGAGCCGTACATGGTCGAGCTCCAGGACCCCGAAAACACCCGCGTCCTGCTCACCGCCGAGCTCGGCCCCGACACATCGCCCCCCGGCTTTGGATTTGATTACGACGAGGACACCGCGCTCATGCCCGACGGCAAAACACGCGCCCTGGGGTACACGCGGGATCTTGGCAAAGGCGGTGTCACCTACGTCGCGCTCGGTCACTGCCACACCCCCGCGACCAATAGCCAGCCCTTCGTCGACCCCAGCGTCGACCCGGAGGGAAAGACCCCGCCGGTGCTCCGCCAGACTTGGGAGACCGACGCCTATCAAACGCTCATCCGCAACGCCATCGGCTGGGGCATGCGTCACTAGCTCACGACACTGCTGGAGGGAAGCAGCATGGGTAACCTCGATGGGCAGGTCGCGTTCATCACCGGCGCTGGCTCCGGGATCGGTCGCGGCACCGCTGTGAGGCTCGCGCGCGAAGGCGCAAACATCTGCGTCGCCGACATCGACAGGGACGGCGCCGAAGAGACGGCATCGATGGTCCGCGAATTCGGGCGCGATTCCATGGTCACGCAGACGAACGTCGCATCGAAAGAACAGGTCCAGGATGCCACCACCCGCTGCGTGAATGAGCTCGGACGCCTCGATATCGCGGTCGCGAATGCTGGCATTGGGCGCGCCGGCTCTGTGCTCGACATGGAGCTCAAAGACTGGCAGGACCAGGTCGATATCAACCTCACCGGCGT
>SKSF01000009.1 GCA_007118095.1 Dehalococcoidia bacterium | reverse complement strand
GCGGGCCGTTCTCGGGCAGGAGGATGTTGCTGAACTCGCCGTCGATGCCGTCCATGGTGAGGATATCGAAGAGGTCGAGGACTTCGAGCGCCTTCATGAAGTGGGCCTGCATGAGGGTGCCGAGGAAGAGCCACTGGCCATCGGCGCATTCGTAGAGGCGGTAGTTGGGGACGCCTCCGCGGGCCCCGGGCGAGCGCATCCGCATGACTTCGCCGGCGCGGAGGGCGGCACCGCTTTCGATGATGGCGTAGGCGTGGAGGCCCGAGAGGACGATCGCGTCTCCATGGCCCTCGCGTGCGCGGGAATAGAGAGCTGACGCGATCGCGCCGGCGCCGGCGATGCCCTGGGCATAGCTAATCTGCGGCGTCACCAGGTGGACGGGCACGCCCTCCCACGAGAACTGCATGAAGCACCCGCCGGTAACGGCGGAGAGGAGCGCATCGGACTGGGGGAGCTGACTCCATCGGCCTTCGGTGGCGTACGGGGGGAGCCAGGCGTGGACCAGGGCGGGGTTGGACGCGCGCAGGGTGTGCGCATCGAGTCCAAGGCGTTCGAGATCGCCGGGGGCGTGGTCGAACACTGCGACATCAGCGGTGGCGAGGAGCCGCCGGGCGTCGCGAAGCCCCTGGTAACTGTGGAGGTCGAGTACAAGGCGTCGCTTGTTGCGATTCCAGCAGAGGTAGCCCGGGTGATCGCGGCAAGGATCCCCGCCGGGCGGCTCGATTTTGATGACTTCGGCGTCGAAGTCGGAGAGGAGCATGGTGGCCATGGGCCCGCCGATGCCGGAGGAGAAGTCGAGAATGCGAATGCCGGAGAACGCCGTCATGAGGCGGGATTATAGAGACCCAAGCGGGTCCGGGTGCGGACGGATAGGAATGAGGGGCGAATCTTTCGTTCATTTCGCATGAAGTACCCGGGGTCACGCAAAGAGTGCTATGGCATACTGAGCGCATCCCCTGTGTCCGGTCCTTCACGTTCGCGACCAAGGGCCCTCCGCAGGCCGATGAACCGTGCCCCGGTGGTTGCGTGCCTGACGACATACGTCCAGGAGCCTCATGGACGAAGGCGACCTTCTCGTTACGCTTGCCGTCAGCCTTGGAGCGGCGGGGCTGGGTGCAGTAGCGGCCGGACTACTGCGCCAATCGGTCGCTCTTGGTTATGTCGTGGCCGGTGTACTGATCGGGCCGCATACACCGGGGTTTGTCGCGGACGAAGACGCCGTGATCCAGCTCGCGGACATCGGGATCATCCTGATCATGTTCACGATCGGGGTGCAGCTTTCGATGCGAGAGCTGCTGCGGACGGGGCCCGTGGCGGTAGGCGGCGGGATTGCGCAGGTCCTGTTCATCATGGCCGTCGGCTACGGGGTCGGGCAGGCGATGGGGTGGGGTTCGCTCGAATCGCTGTTCTTCGGGGCGATCATCTCGAACTCGTCGAGCACCGTGATGGGGAAGCTCCTCACGGAGCGTGGCGAGAGCGACTCGGTACACGGGCGCATCGGGATCGCGTGGTCATCGGTCCAGGACCTGGGGACCGTCGCGATGGTCGTTGTGTTCACCGCGCTTGCGGAGGACAACGACGCACCGCTGCACCAGGAGCTCGGGGTGGCGTTGCTCATCGCGGGGGTCTACTTCGCGTTGCTCGTCCCGGCGGGCGTGTTCCTTTTGCCGAAACTCTTCGAATGGATCGCACGCGTCGGAAGCCGCGAGGTGTTCATCCTGGCAGCGACGGCAGTGGCGCTGGGGACCGCGTATGCGGCGTCGCTTTTCGGCGTTTCGATTGCGCTGGGTGCGTTTGTTGCGGGGATGGTCGTCGCGCGCTCGGACCTGGCGCACCAGGTGCTGGGGGAGATCACGCCACTGCGCGACATCTTCGCCGGGCTGTTCTTCGTTTCCGTGGGGATGCTTTTCAGCCCGACGATCGCGCTCCAGAACTGGGAGATCGTGCTGGTCACGGTCGGCCTGATCGTCGTGGTGAAGGGCGGATTTGCAGCACTCATTACCAGTCTCGGCGGGTTCCGGGCCCGGACGGCGGTCCTGAGCGGTGTCGTGCTCGCGCAATCGGGCGAGTTTTCGTTCCTGCTGGCGCGGCTCGGCTTCGACCTGGAGGTCCTGAGCGAGGACGTGTTCGGAATCGTGGTGGCGGCAGCGGTGATCAGCATTGTGGTGCTGCCTTTGCTCTACAAGGCAGGGCGACCCGCAGGCGCGTTCGCCGAGCATCACTGGAAGGCGGGGCGCGCGACGCGACAGGAACAAGAGCCACCGGCTGAGCCGATGAGCGGGCACGCGATCCTCTGCGGATTCGGGCGCGTGGGGCGTGTGATCGAACAGGCGCTCAGGGCGAATGGTGTGGACTATGCCGTTGTCGACCAGGACATCCACATCATTTCGGACCTGCGGGGGCGTGGGGTTCCGGCGCTCTATGGAAGCGCTTCGAACCCGGTGCTGCTCGAACAGGCGGGACTGGAGCGCGCGCGTGTGCTCATCGTGGCCATCCCCGACCCGGTCTCGGCGCGGCAGATCGTGGAGCATGCGCGGCGGGTGAACCCGTGGCTGGATATCGTGGTGCGCACGCATTCGGATGCCGAACGGGAATTGCTGCGAGAACGCGGGGTGAACGAGGCGGTGGTGGGTGAGCTCGAGCTTGCGCTGGAGATGAGCCGACACGCGCTCCGGCGATTCGGGGCAACGGAGACAGAAGCCGAGGAGACGCTGCGATCCATCCGTGGGTCATCATGAGCCGGCGGATTCTTCGCGAGCGACCAGGCTCCCGACCACGCTGTTTGCCGCTTCAGCGAAGGGGCGCAGGACGACGTCCGCACCCGCGTTTTCGAAGATGCGCGCTTCGTACTCGGAATGCGCAGTCAGCGCGACCGTGCCCTCGTAACCGTCGTGGCGCAGTGCCCGCAAGAGGGTGAGATTGGTGTCGATGCCGGGGGTGCTACAGATAACATACTGCGCCTGTTCGAGCGGGAGCAGGTGGGGAAGGTCCGGATCTTCGGCGTCGCCATAGTGGACGGGGAGATCCGCGCTCCGCCACTGGCGTACGCGATCGGGGTCGATGTCGACACCAAGGACGTTGAGATCATTCCTGCGCAGTTCGTCGGCGATGCCACCACCGAAGCGGCCGAGGCCGAAAAGAATGACGTCAATCTCCCGGGGCATTCCGGTGTCACGGTCTTCGGGATGTGGTGTATCGCGTTCGAAGGGGGAAAGGGCGAACCCGATGCGGTCGTAAATGGGGTGGGAATACATGATGAGATAGGTCGAGACGCCGATGGTTATCAGGCCGACGAGGGTGATGAGGCCGAGTGTTTCGGAGTCGATATGACCAACAGAAACGCCCAGAGCGGCGAAGATGAGCGAGAATTCGCTGATCTGGGCGACGGCGAGGCCGGCAAGGAACCCGGTCCGCTTCCGGTAGCCCATGGCGCCCATCATGATGACGACGATGAGCGGATTACCGATGAGAACGAAGAGGGAGAGGACGATAGCAGCCGGGATCTGATCGCCGAGGGTATCGAGCTCGAGGCTGGCGCCGAGGGTGATGAAGAAGAAGAGGAGGAGGAAGTCGCGGACGCTGGTGAGACGGCCGCTGATGGCCTCGCGATAGGGAGTCGATGCAAGGGATACGCCAGCAAGGAAGGCGCCGACTTCCTGGGAGAAGCCCAGAGCGTCACCAGCAACAGCGAGCCCAACCGCCCAGGCAATGGACGCCAGGATGAGCAACTCCTGTGACCGGCCGAAGATGGGCAGAAGCCAGGGGATGACGTAGCGCATGAGCAGGGCAACGGCGGCGAGCATGCCGAGGCCTTTGGCGACGACCCAGACAGCCTCCATGGCAGGGTTATCGGCCTCGCCGGTGCCAAATGCGGAGATCGCGATCATGGTGAGGACGACGACGATGTCCTGGACGATGAGGAAGCCGATCGCGATACGGCCATGCAGCGTGTCGATCTCCCGTTTATCCGAGAGCAATTTAACGATGATGATGGTGCTGGAGAAGGTGAGCGCGATCGCGATGTACGTGGCGTGGACAGGGCTAAAGCCGAGTGCGATCGCGATGCCGAATCCAACCACGGAGGTGAAGAGCACCTGGCCGAGGCCTGTAATGAGGGCGATACGTCCCATGGTGCGGATGACGTGGAGGTCGAGCTTGAGTCCGACGACAAAGAGGAGGAGTGCAATCCCGACTTCGGCAAGCAGGTCGAGCTCTTCAGAGGTGATGTCCAGCCAGGCCGGGCCGACTGCGATACCGACGGCAATGAAAGCCACGATGAGGGGCTGGCGCAGGGCAGTCCCCATCAAGCCAACGAAAGCTGCGATGGCCAGGACGAGGCCAAACTCGTAGAACTGGTCGCCGATCTCGATCACAGGGCTTTAGTGTGGCGGATCACCTCGATATGTGCGGCACTCTCGGTTGTGAGGGCTCGGTGGGATAGGCTGAGGGGCAGGGATGTTATTCGCAGAAGAGTTGCACAAGTCGTTCGGGCCGCTGGATGTATTGCGGGGGGCGTCGTTTGTCATCGGCGATGGCGAGCGTGTTGGGCTTGTGGGCCCGAACGGAGGGGGAAAGTCGACGCTGCTGCGGTGTCTCGCTGGGGATTACCCGCCGGACGAGGGGCGCGCGGAGCATCGCGGTGGGGCTCTAGGGTTCTTGCGCCAGGAGGCGGACCT
>SKSF01000134.1 GCA_007118095.1 Dehalococcoidia bacterium | reverse complement strand
GGGTTGACCGGCGCTGTGAACGATCGATAATGGCGATCCGGGTGCTGAGGTAGCTCAGTTGGTAGAGCACTGCACTGAAAATGCAGGTGTCCGCGGTTCGAATCCGCGCCTCAGCACCACCTCCTTGAATTCACCGGGCGACAATAAGTGAAACGCTGCTCGAGCGTGCCTCGTACGTACGATGGCGGAGCCCACGGTGTCTCTTTCTCCCAGTCTGCTCGATCGACGATGAGTAGCGACGGCGCTTTGCGGCGCCCTTCACCGTTATCCTGAGACTTCCGGCGTGGAAACGCGGGCTTTACGTTGCTCGCCGAGGGCAGGGCTGCGGTGCGCCCGCTGGAACGGTGCGTCGGGATATGATCGGGAGGCGCGCCCCCGAACCTGTATCGCTGTCGCTCCTGGCGACGGGCTGGATGGTGGTGGATGAGCAAACGGTATTGGGGCGCCCTGGGAGTCTTCGCCTTCGCCCTGGTGGTCATTGCGGGGGCGGCGGGGACATTGATCTCCCGGGTGCCGGTGATCCCACTGGTCATCCTTGTGCTGGCGGCCTACGGGCTGGCAGTCCTGCTCGATGTGCTGCCGCCAGGCAGCCGTTCTTCAGACGGTGACACGCCGGAGCCCGATGACGACCAGAACGAGTTCGAAGAAGGCGAGGGCAACAACCGCGTCCACGCGGCGTCGGTTGGCGCGCTGGCCGGGCTCGCTGCGGTCATGTTCGCTGTTACCGGCGTGAGTGCGCTGCAGGATCCCGGGCCACCACTGGCGCCGGTCCCGGTCGCCGATGTGACCCCGCCGGCGGCCGAGGGCGACGACGCGGATGCGGATGACCCGCCGATCGTGCCGGCTTCCGCGACGTCGACACCGGATGCGGATTCGCCAACTGCGACACCGACCGCGGTCCCTACCGCGACGCCAACTCCCACTCCCACGCCGACGCACACGCCGCAGCCGACGCCGGAAGCGCCTGCGAGCCCGTTTGCGTACTGTACTCACCTGGAAGGCAGCCGCTATACGTGTGGTGACCAGCCGTGGAGGGTGATCTGTACACCTGACACGTACTTCTTTGACCCGGAGGGCGTGGTGCCGAGCCCTATCCCGGAAGAATGGGAAGGGTGGAGTGAAACGACGCTCACGGAGCGGCTGGAGTACATCCACGGCGCGTGCGAGTAGCCGGAAACACGCGGGAGAACGGCCGGGTCAGCGCTGCAGCATCTGTTCGAGGGTGGCGATGGCGTGCTGTGCTTCTTCGCGAGCATCGGCGCGGCCAAGGAGCATGGGGGCAATCGCTTCGATCGCGTCACTGAGCTCGGGGTCTTCGCACTGGAGACGCATATGGGCATCCCCGGCGCCGTAGCCCTGGGCCCAGTATGGGCGCACGGCTTCTGTAACCAGGGCGCCTCCCAGCACCTCGACACGTTCATCACGGGTGAGCCCGGCAGCATCCAACAATTCAGCGAGGAGCGCGCGGACGTCATTTGCGGAGCACGCGCGCGCAACTTCGAACAGCAACCTGGTGCGGGCGGATGAGGATTGCATCGCGTCGTCCTCCATGCCGGTACTCTACCGCAGCCGGATCACCAGACAAGTGCTGACGCCTGGCGCCGCTGCGCCCTCTACTGTCGATGATTACTGCGACAGATCCTGTCGCGATTCGTCATTCGACGCCGATGGAGGCGCGGAGGTCAACTGCTGCATCGTGAAAGCCCTGCCATGGATCCACGAACGTGGAGCCATCGAAGGGGAGGGCGAACGCGCCCAGTTCCAATGACCGAAGGTCGTCCCGGCGGACCGGCATTGAAAGCGGGCCCCCGGGGTGCGCACGCGGGGAAAGCGGGGCAACGATCGCCCGTGACCGTGCGTTCTGGTTCACGTCGACGAAGACCTTCCCCCGGCGCTTCCGGGTGTCCCATTCGGTGGTGAGGAGCCGCGGATGCCGGCGGACCATTTCGCTGCCGAACGTCGTCGCGACCGCCCGGACGGCGGCGAAGGTGAGGGTGCGCGTCAACGGGACGCAGACGTGCAGGCCGGTCTTGCCGGAGGTTTTGACGTATGACGGGAGTCCCATTCCATCGAGCATCTCGCGAAAGATGAGGGCGGCATCCCTGGCGGCCGCGAAGCCGTGTGGATGTGGCCGGGGCTCCTCGCCGGGAGCCTCACCGCCTTCGTAGAGGTATGAATCCAGGTCGAACAGGAGGATGTCGGGGTAGTTGAGGACGGAGGTCTCGACGGCCTTGAGGCTTCCCGAGAAGTCCGTTGTTCCTTCCTCGACACCGGAAGCGGGGGTGACCCGCGCGAGCGAAATATGCCATTCGAGCGCTGCCTGCTGACAGAGGTGCAGAAGAGTTGGGAGGTTGTTGCAAAGGACGTAGTCGCGGTCTTTGCCTTCGGAATCGCTGAATACGCGGACGGTCTCGACAAAGGAAGGCCGGGCTGTATCGAGGTGCCGCTGGTAGAAGCGCTGGCCGGTGATGCCCTCCGGGTAGCGGGTGACCGTGAGGGGACGATCGCGGAAATGGGGCTCGGCCACTGGCCAGGCGCGGATGGCGTGGCGCAAGAGGTCGCGTTTGGTCATCGGCGACCTTTCGCCAGCCCGGGGCCACAGCTCCTTGTCGAGGTTGGTTACGCGCACCGACCAGCCGTCGCCCTCCAACGTGGCCGATTGCCTGGGCGTTTCGAGCTGAGCGAGGAGGGTGTCGTGGCCGCTGTCATCAGGAGACGGGGCCAGGCCGGGCGCGGGGCCGGCATTGTCGCTGACGAGCCGTTTGAAGACAGGAGCGCGGAGTACGCCCCCCGCGGTCTGTTCGCCAAATTCGACTTCAACAGAAAGTACCGGCCGGACCCAGGTCACGTCACGGGCAGCCGGGACTGTCCCGGCAAACGGGCTCGACGATGCGGGAAGCTGGTCGAGCTGCTTGCGCAATTCCCGGGTCTGCGCGGCACTGAAGCCGGTCCCAACCCGGCCACGGTATTCGAGTCCCGCGGGTGTGGGTTCACCAAGCAAGAGGCCACCAAATGTGCTTGAGCGCGACCCCTCTCCACGGGTGAAGCCGCCGACGACGAAGACACCGCGTGACTGGGCCTTCCACTTTCGCCAGCTGTCGCTGCGCCGACCCGCCTCGTACCGGGAACCGGGCCGCTTGGCGATGATGCCTTCGAACCCGTGGCCGACCGCGACTTCGAATGCCTCGTCGGACGGAAGGTCGATGGTCGTGACCTCGCGCAGGCGATTCCCCGGGACGATGACGCGCGCCAGCGCTTCGCGGCGCTGTTGGAGCGGCACCTGCAGGAGGTCGAAGCCGTCCAGGTAAAGGAGGTCGAAGACGTAGCAGCTTGTGGGGACGCTGGATTCCGCGCGGCGCACATCGGCACTGCCCTGCAGGTTCATTCGCTGCTGCAGGAGTTCGAACGACGGTTTGCCTGCGGGCGTGAGGGCGACAATCTCGCCGTCGAGAACGGCACTTGCGACGGGGAGGGCGGCACAGGCACGCACGATGCCAGGATAGGCTGCCGTGATGTCGTGCCCTCCCCGAGAGACCAGGCGGACCGTGCCACCGTCGACATAAACGGCGACCCGGATACCGTCGAGCTTTGGTTCGTAGCTCCACTCGCCGGGGATGGGCTTGCCCGCGGCGGCCAGCATTGGCGGGATGGGCTGCATACGGCAGGGACGGCTCCCAGCCAGGGAGTGGGGGGCGTAATGAGCCTCCCCCGACTCCGACAGGCTGTCACCAGCGGCTGCATCTTTGTTCGTCCTCCCGCTGACGATTGAGGTGTTGAACGAGGCAAGGTCTCGCGGCGGGTCTGCAAATGCGTCGCGGTGCTTGATGAGCAGCCAATTCGTGCCAGTACGCACGAGGGTCCATGAGCCCTTCAGCCGGCGACCGCGAAAGGTGAGCGAAAGCTTTCCCGCGTCGAGGCCATCGCGTACAGTCTGCTCGGCCTGCGCACGGTCGTGAAACAAGAGGTGCGGTTCGTCCGGGGCGTAGGTACCCGCGTCCCAGATGATGACGGAGCCGGCGCCATACTCGCCTGCCGGGATGACGCCTTCGAAGCCCCCGTAGTCGAGCGGGTGGTCCTCGGTTGGCACGGCGAGGCGCTTCTCCGAGACGTTTGCCGACGGCCCCCGGGGGACTGCAAACGATACGAGCACACCATCGAGTTCCAGGCGAAGGTCGTAATGCAAGCGGCTGGCTTCATGGCGCTGGACGACGAATGCCAGGGGGCCTGTCGTCTTTGGCCGGGCGGTGCCGCGGGGCTCCGGTGTCGCGCCGAAGTCCCGTTTATCCAGGTATTCGCTGAGTGCGCGCCGGGGCACGGGTACGCGACCTTATGACGAGCTGGTGGCCTTGCGGCGGCGTGTCTTTTTCGGTTTCTCGTCGTCCGCTTCGGAGGGGGAGGCGCCGTTATCCGCCTCCGACGATTTGGTATTGGAGCGGCCGCCGGACTTGCCGCCACCCTTCTTGCTCTTCGCAGCTTCGACCGAAGCCTTCAGCGCTTCCATAAGGTCGACGCCGGGTTCCGCAGCTTCGGGCTCGGGTGCGGATACGATTTCCTTTCCTTCGAGCCTGGCGGTGACCATTTCCAACACGGCTTCGCGATACTCATCCGGGAAGGCTTCCGGGTGGAAGTCGTCGGCGAGCAGATCGACGAGCGCGCTGGCGACCTTCTGTTCCGACTCGCTGACTTCCACCTGTGGCGGGTCGAACCCGGGGCTGCGGACCTCGTCGTGGTGGTACAGGGTTTCAAGCTGGATGGCACCGTCGCGGGGACGTAAGGCGCAGGGGCGTTCCCGCGAGCGCATGGTTACTTTGCCGATGGCGACGCTATTGCGCTCCTTGAGGACGCTGGCAAGCAGCGCGTAGGGCTTGCGTCCTACGTCTTCGGGTTCAACGAAGTAGCTTTTTTCGTAGTAGATGGGGTCGATGTCGCCGGCCGGGACGAAGGCGCTGAGTTCGACTACCTGTTTCCCGGGCACGGGGAGCTGCTGGAGGTCTTCGTCGGTGATGATGACGTATTCGCCTTTTGCGTATTCGTACCCGCGGACAATCTCGTCGGCCTCGAGGTCTTTTCCGTCGGCAGCGCAGCGCTTCACCAGGCGGATGGGGGAGTTGTCTTCAACGTGGAGCTGGCGAAAGGAAACGTCTTTGTTCTCGGTGGCCGTATAAAGCTTTACGGGGATGGAGACCATTCCAAAGCTCACCGTGCCTCGCCACACTGCGCGCGCCATACCCGAACCTCGTCGTTATGGTAATGTCCGAGCGTAACAGAAGGTCACGCGGCTCACGGCGGCTTTCGGCGCATTGTCAGGAATTCGATACAGGACGGCGGCGGATGGCAACGGTGGTCAGGCGTATTCTTCGTCGAGCTCCACGATCCGCGGCAGGACCACGCTGAACTCGGTCCCGCTGCCGGGCTCGCTGGCGAACGTAATGGTGCCACCGAGCTGTTCCACGATTTCCTTGACCAGGTAGAGGCCGACACCGAACCCCTTGGTCTTGTGGTTGCTCGGACTGCGATAGAAGCGCTTGAAGACCTGGTGTTGCTCGTCGAGCGGGATGCCGGGCCCATCGTCATGAACCACGACGCGCATGCTTTCGCCCATATCCTGGAGCGTGACCGTGATGATGGGAGCGTCGCCGCCGTACTTGGCGGCGTTTTCGAGCAGGTTGGCAAACACCTGCTGCAAGCGCGCCTCGTCTGACAGGATGCGGCAGCGGTCCCCGGGCAGATTGACCCGGACGGTCGCGTGAGGGTGGCGCCACTGGACGTCCTGGACGCACCGCTGCACGAGATCGCGAAGATTCACCGGCGCCGGGTCGATGGTGAGCCGGTTTGATTCGATGCGAGAGAGGTCGAGGAAGACATCGACGATGTTTGCCATGCGTTTGGATTCCGCCTCAAGCGTGGCGGCGACCTCGATGATTTCCTGGTCGAAGGCACCTGGATCACTGGAAACCTGGTGATGGAGCCACCTTGAAAGGCCGAGCATGGGTGTCAGCGGGTTTCGCAGTTCGTGCGCGGCAAACGAGAGGAAGTCATCCTTCCGCTGATTGGCCATGAGTGCTTCGGTGATGTCTTCGAATGCGATAACGGCACCGAGCGTCTGCCCGGCGACATGCACGGGTGAACAGTGGAGGCGTACGGAGACCTGACCACCCTGGGCGTTGTAGAACGTGGCATCTTCGCGCCGGCGTTCGCCGTCGCGGAGGACGGCGACGAGGGGACACCGGCTGTCCTGGCAGCCACCTTCCATCGATTCGTGCACGAGGTCGTGCAAGACCTGGCCGTCGAGCTCCCGGGATGGCAGCCCCAGGAGCGCCTCGGCAGCCGGGTTCACGTGTTCGATGCGGCCGTCCGCGTCTACCTGGACGACGGCGTAGTCGAGCCACTCAACTATGGTCGTGAAGCGAGCGCGTTCCCTTTCGGCGCGCTCGTACAGGCGGGCATTGGTAATGGTGACCCCGGCACGTCGTGCGAGGTGTTCCGCCGCCCGGAGATCCCGGGTTCCAAAGGAGTGACCCGTGTCGGTGATGGCGAAGGTCATGCACCCCATCACATTTCCCCGGTACGAGATGGGCACACACATATACGACCGGGGGCCGAGGCGGTTCACCACCTCGCGCAGCCGGGGATCCGAAATAGCGCGCTCAATCATGCTGGCGGTGACGGCCGGCGCGATTTCGGACTCACCAGTAGCCACAACGTTTGCCGGTCCGACCGGCGGGAACGATGGCTGATGGGTGTCGAATGCAGCCTGTACCTGTTCCATCCAGGCGACTTTGGCGGGATCAGTATGGGCAACGCTGACGAGCGAGAGGTTTCCATCATCGTCGAGCAGGTGGACGGTGCACCAATCCGCGATGACGGGAACTGCGAGATGGGCCATTCCCTGGAGCGTCTTCTCGTAGTCGAGCGAGCTCGCGAGGACCCGGCTCGCTTCGATAGCCCAGTTGAGCAGGTCTTCGTTTCGCTGCTGCTGGTCGACGACGAGATTGACGCCCCGCAGGCCGACGACATTGGCGGTATCGTCCTTAACCGGGCGCATATACGCTTCGATCCACAGCGGATGGCCCTCGCTGGTTATCCATCGGAAGCGGGTGGACGCGGGTTCGCCAGTTTCGTAGATGCGTCGGGCCACCCTGTAGACCCTGTCGCGGTCGTCCGCGTGCATGTATTCGAACACGTCGGCCGGGCTTGCAGCCTCGGCGGCTTCGACGGTGTAGCCGACGAGGTCCCAGACCTGGCTACTCATAAAGGTGACGCGATAGTCGCTGGCGCCGAGCTGGCCGCGCCCCTCCCAGACAATGCCGGGGATGTTCTGAACCAGGTCCTCGAGCTTCTGCCGTTCATCGGCGAGCTGGCGCAAGGTTTCGTCTTTGACCGACTGCGCTTGCTTCAGCCTCGTTTCCAATTCGTTGCGCCGCGTTATGTCCTCAATCACAGCAACAAAGACGGGCGGCATTTCGTCGTGTGCGAGGGAAAGCTGAACAGAGACGGGATACGTCGTGCCGTCTTTGCGTACATGGACCGACTCGTAACTCAGATGCTCCCGTTCGCCACTCTGCAGTGGTGCGAGAAGGGAGCGGAACGTTTCGGGCGTGTGCGTGGCGTCGATGGCAGGCGGGGTGAGCCGGGTCAACTCTTGCATCGTGTACCCGAGGTTCTCGCGGGCACCGCGGTTCGCCTCGAGGAAAGCGAACGTGTGGGCATCAAAGGTGAAAATCTCGTGTGGCGACCGGTCGAGCAGGCGCCCCAGGTGCGCCACCCGGTTATGCGGCCCGTACCAATCGGTGACGTCCTCTGCCAGGCCGATGGCGCCAGTGATCTCGCCGCGGGGTGAACGAACAGGCGCGACGATTTCCCGTGCAAGGAACGTGGTCCCGTCGCGCCGGTAGGTTGCAAGTTCGCCGGTCCAGATCTTGCCGGCAGCAGTGTGAGCGATGATCTCACGCGCTTGCTTCTGCTGGTTGGGACCGGCTTTGACCTCTTGAACGGGACGCCCGAGAACCTCGGCAGGCTTCCAGCCGAAGACCTGGTACGCACGTTCGTTCCAGCGGGTGATGCGCCCTGCGTTGTCGACCGCGATGATCGCCGGGCCAGCCTGCTCCAATGCCGCATCCTCATCACGCCGACGAGCGGTTTCGTCGTCTTCGCGAGCCAGCGGAACACAGCAGCCCGAGAAGCCGCGGAACTCGCCACCCGGGCCATATGCCGGCTCAGCCTGTTCCAGCACCTGGCAATACGCACCTGTGCTGTCTCGAAGCCAGTACGCCAGCTCATAGCCCATGACACTATGGGCGGCTGCGGCAACCGTCCTATGGAGGCGCTGCAAATCAGCCGGGTGGACGAGGTCGAACCAGCCGTGGCCCTGTAAGGCTTCGACGTCGCAACCAGTGAAGGTGCTCCACTCACGGTTGAAGCCGGAACGGTAGAGGCACGAATCGGATTGCCAGAGCAGCGGCCGGACTGCCAATCCCGCACGGGGGTTCCCCGGGGGTCCAGTGTCGCGTGCACCCCACGTCTCCATGACTCGCTCCTGAATCATCCGGAAGGGCGGCAATCTTCCGGCGGTTGCGATGATTATGACATGCGATGGGTCGGACCAAGACACTCAATTGTTAAGATCCCGACGATCGTACACGGCACATTGACCAGTGGGCGCTTACCCGGGGTTGCCGGGTTGGTTGTAATTCGCGGAAACCCGTTGGTAGTGTCAACGGTGCCCCGGGCGGCCGCCGTCGTTGACCGGCTATCACGGGTGCGGTGAGAGGAAGCGTGGAACATGAGTAAGGGCCTCGGAAGTGCGCTGGCGGCAGGCGTCGCCGTCCTGGCTGTGGTGGGCATCGTGATCTTCATCGTTGTTGATACCGATGACGCCGACGACCCGGCGGAGACACCGACACCGGGAGCGGACGACGGCCCTACACGGGATGCGACAGCGCCGCCAGACGTCGCGCTGGGCGACATTGAATGGTCCGACTGCCCCTTCACTCCACCAACGGACGCGGAGGTGGAGTGCGGATACCTTGCGGTCCCGGAGCTCTGGGATGCGGATGACAGCGACGAGGTACTCATCCCATTCGCCGTCTTCGCCGCCGAGAACGATGACGCGGACGCGGCGCCGATGGTGTATCTCACCGGCGGGCCGGGGCAAGGGGCGCTGGAACAGGTTACGGAGGCGTACGACCTGATCTACCGGCCGCTGGCGCAGGACCGCGACCTGGTGCTGTTCGATCAGCGCGGGACGGGGCTGGCGGAACCGTCGCTCGCATGCCCGGAGCACATTGACGAGGTGCACGACGTTGTGGAGGAAGCGCCTGACGCTGAGGAGGCAGGGGAACGCGCGACACAGGCCCTGCTGGCCTGCCGCGACCGGCTACTCGAGGAGGGCGTCGACTTCTCCGGGTACAACAGCCGGGCTTCGGCTGCCGACATGGAAGCGCTCCGCGAGGGGCTGGGGTATGACGAGTGGAACGTGTACGGCGTGTCCTATGGGAGCCGCCTGGCGCTGACGGCGATGCGCGAGTACCCGGATGGCATCCGCGCAGCCGTGCTGGACTCCGCCTACCCGTTGGAAGCGAACCTCTACGAAGAGACGTCGGGGAACGTCGCGCGTGGGTTCTCGGCGTTCTTCGCGAGCTGCGAGGCCGACGAGGCGTGCAGCGAAGCCTACCCGGACCTGGAAGGCACGTTCGCAGCAATGGTCGAAGAACTGGAAGAAGAACCGCAGCCGCTGACGATCTTCAACCCGATGACCGGGGATGAGGTCGAAGCGACGATTACCGGCGCTGACATGGCTGGCTTCCTTTTCCAGAGCCTCTATGTGACCGACCTGATTCCCCTGATGCCCGAGATGATCGACCGGGCGAGCCAGGGGGAATTCGAAACGATCGGCATGATCCAGGGACTGTTCCTTGCCGAGATGGAGCTTTCGAGCACGGGGATGCAGCTCGCCGTGCAGTGCCAGGAAGAAGTGCCGTTCAGCAGCCGGGAGGGCGTCGCGGAGGCGATCTCTGATACGGAGATGGATTACCTGTTCGCCTCATCGCCGACGATGGGGACTACGATCTTCGACCTGTGCGACGAATGGGAGGCGGGTGACCCGCCGGCGGCGGCAAATGAGCCCGTGGAAAGCGACATCCCGGCGCTGGTGCTTGCCGGCGAGTACGATCCGATCACTCCGCCGGCCTGGGGTGAAGCGGTGGATGCCTCGCTCGCCAACAGCCACTACTTCGCGTTCCCGCACACCGGGCATGGAGTGGTCAGTTCGCACGAGTGCGCCGAAAACATGCTGTCGGAGTTCCTCGAGGACCCGGGCAGCCAGCCGGATTCCGCCTGTATCGGCGAAATCGAGGGCCCGGCGTTTACCCCCGGCGATGCCGAAGTGGGCATGGAATCGTACACGAACGAGGCCGCCGGGTACGCAGGCGCAAGGCCGGCCGACTGGACCGAGATCCAGCCGGGCATCTACCAGGAGTCACCGCTTGTGTCGATGGCGCAGCAGCTTGTCCCTGGCGCGACGAGCGAGCAGATGCTGCAGGCCCTGGCGATGGAGCTGGGACTCGACGCTCCTCCCGAGCCCATCGACGCTATGAGCACGGACACCGCCGACTGGGATATCTACCAGCTCGAGTACGGGGGGCAAACCGAGACGGTGGCCATCGCCGAACTCGAGGGGCAGGTAGCGCTCATCCTGCTGGTGGCGACCCCGGCGTGGACCGAGGCGTATTACGACGAAGTCCTGATCCCGGCGGTCGAGGCGTTCGAACTCGTCGAGGAGGGATAGGCGCCGGTCATCCCTCGACAGGTTCGAGGATGACGACGGGGATGTCGCGGGTGGTCTTCTGCTGGTACTCGTCGTAGGCAGGCCAGATCCCGGCCATCTTTTTCCAGAGGGCGGGCTTTTCCGCGGCGGTCGCCGTCCGTGCCCTGGCGTTGAACCGCTGTGACCCTACCTGCAGGCGAACATCGGGGTTCTCAGCCAGATTCAGATACCACGCGGGATGGCCTGGCGCGCCACCCTTCGAAGCGACGACGATGTAGTTGCCGTTGTCCTCGCCATAGATGAGGGGGAGCTGGAGCGGTTCACCAGTGCGGCGGCCGGTGGTCGTGAGGAGGAGGGTGGGCACACCGCGCCAGATGTGGCCGTCTTCGCCGTCCGATTCAAGATAGCGCTTAAGGTGGTCGGCAATCCAGCCGGGCAGTTCGCGACGTTCGCTCATGGAAACTCCTGGAACCGTGGGATGGCTGCAGGATACGCCCTTCACGAGGCTACGGGCACGAACCGCCCGCCGTGCCATGAATGCCGCGGCGACGTAGACTGCGGGCTGGTTCGGAACAGAAAGACGAGGGCCGGGTATGAATACAGCGCCAGTCCAACGATACGTTGAGTCACAGCGAGTCGGGATTTCGTACTGGGACTGGGGAAATGAGGACGCAGCGACGCTCGTGCTGGTCCACGGCGGGCGGGACCACGCGCGCTCGTGGGACCGCATCGCGGAAGCGTTTCGGGACACGCATCACGTGGTTGCGCCGGACCTTCGCGGGCACGGGGATTCCGACTGGACGCCCGGCGGGAATTACGGGTTGCCGGACAACGCACTCGATGTTGTCCGGGTTATTGAGGAGGCCGGATCGCCGGCACTGGTGGTCGCGCATTCGTACGGTGGATCCGTTTGCCTTGTAGCAGCGGGCACCTACCCGGAGCATTTTGCCGGGCTGGCGGCGCTGGAAGGGACGCATTCCCTGAACCCGATGGAGGAAGAGCGCGTGGGGCCGGGGTGGTTGCGGCGGTGGGGTGACCGGCTGCGAGGATTCGAGGGAAAGGAGCCACGCGTGTATGCCAGCCTGGACGAAGCAGCGGAACGCATGAAGGAAGCGAACCCGCGACTTCCCGATGACCTTGTCCCGCACCTGGCGGAGCACGCCGCGCGGAAGGTTGACGGCGGGTACGCGTGGAAGTTTGACCCGTGGGTAAACGGACGGATGTCGATGGAGCTGCGGCGCGACGAGTTGCCGGCGTTCTGGGAAGCCGTCACGTGCCCGGTGCTGCTGATGACGGGTGCCAAGTCGCACGCGCGGGCGCGCCAGCACCCGGACGCTGAGCGGCACTTCCGCCAGGCGCGGACCGTGACTATCACCGGGGCGGGGCACTGGATGCACCACGACCAGGCCGACCAGGTTGTCGGCGAGCTGCGCGGATTCTTCGGGGGCGTTTCCAGGGAGCGGTAGCTGCAGGTCAGGCGACCGTGTCCATCACGGTCTGCGTGGCCGCGAACCCGGCAGCAAAAGTGACGGCCGTGATCATCCCGAGCGCGGCGATAGCGGCAGGGCTGTAGCCATCGAACCAGGACAGCACGGCCATAAGCACCCCGAAGCCAACGCTCAGTGTGGCAAGCTGAGGAATCCATGGGCCGAGAAGCCCGGCGACGACACCGATGCAAACCGCGCCGATGAGCACCACTGCGAACCGCTTGCGCCAGTCATCCGCGACGGACATCTTGCCTCCCGTGCCAAGCATCCTTCCGAGGATCAGAGGTTCACTGGCGAGGCTACCAACGGGCCCTGGCAGACAAACCGGGGGGTCTTGGCCGTGTCGGGCATCAGAGCGCTTTTACGCGGGGAAGGACCTGTTCGCCGGCATAGCGGATGGCATCGAGCTGGGCATCGCCGGCAGGGCCCGGGATGGTGAGCTGGACGTGTTCGGCGCCGGTCTCGCGTACCCAGCGTTCCAGTTGTTCGACGCAGTCGTTGGGTGTGCCGTAGATGACACGGTCTTCGGCGATGCCTTCGAAAGTGATGTCAGCGGGGGAGGAGATGTCGGCGGCCCACGGCTCAAGGCCGACGTTGAACGCACCATTCTGCCAGTAGTAGCGGTACGTGGCGAGGAGTCCTTCTGCGTAGCGGTCATAGGCTTCGCTGCGGGTCGGAGCACACAGGAACTCGCGCATGATGACGACATGCGGCTCGCGCTGGCGGCGGGTGGCGACGCCTCGATAGATGTCGACGAAGTGCCTGGTCGCCGCGAGGTCCTGGATGGGGTCGGTTACGAAGGCATCGCCTGAACGGCCGGCGCGGCGGACGCCTGCTTCGCTCCACGCGGCGACCCAGATGGGCGGGTGCGGTTCCTGCACGGGGCGCGGATACACCGCGACGTTCTCATAGCGGTAGCGCTTGCCCGAGAAGGTGACGTCCTCCTCGGTCCAGGCGCGGCGCAGGACTTCGAGCCCTTCTTCGAACCGGGAGACGCGGTGGCGCATCGGGATGCCGAACTGGCGGAAGTCGCCGGGCTGGTAGCCGATGCCGACGCCCAGGATGAGCCGGCCGCCGGATATGCGGTCGACCATCGCTGCCGTCTCGGCGATGTGGATCGGGTCGTAGAGCGGAAGGAGCAGGATGGATGTGCCCAGGCGGATGCGCGTCGTCCGCGCGGCAAGGGCGGCGAGCAGCGGCAGGAGCTGCGGGTAGTGGTTTTGCCGGGTGCCATGGTGTTCGCCGAAGAGGCAGCCATCGAACCCGGCTGACTCGGCGCACTGGACGGCAGCGCTCAGCTCTTCGAACTCTCCGCGCGGATGGAACAGCGAGACCGCGACCATAGGGCACCTCCCGGGTATCTGCGGGCGCAGTCTACGCATCGCGCGGTTGTGCGGGGATGGGAATACGCGAAGAATGCAGGTCTATCCGGACCGGAGGGCAGACTGGATGGACCTCTACGACGTGATGCGGACGACGTTCTCGGCGCGGGAGTTCCTCGACGAACCCGTGAGCGACGAGACACTGGAACGCATCTTCGAAAACGCGCGGTTCGCCCCAAGCGGCGGAAACCGGCAGGGGTGGCGCGTGATCGTGGTTCGAGACCAGGCGACGAAAGACGCTATTTCGGATCTGAACGTGCCAGCGGGCAAGCGGTACGCCGCGCAGGTGAAGGCCGGGGAGAACCCGCTAAACACGGTGGACCCGAGCGCAGTCGACGCGGCAGCGGTAGAAGCGACGAACGTACCGAGCCAGCTCATCGAGCCAGCGCGGAAGGCGCCGGTCCTGCTGGTCGTGACGGTGGACCTCGGGGTGGTCGCCTCGTCCGACGCGGAGCTGGACCGGGTTGGCGTGATCAGCGGGGCCTCAATCTACCCATTCGCCTGGAACCTGTTGCTGGCCGCGCGTAACGAAGGGCTGGGCGGAACGATTACGACGCTCGCGGTGGCGCAGGAGCCGAAGGTGCAGGAGCTGCTGGGCATCCCGTCACGGTACGCGGTCGCGGCAGTCATCCCGCTCGGGAAGCCGGTGCGGCAGCTGACAAAGCTGCGCCGGAAGGCTGTCCCGGAGTTTGTCACGCGCGAGCGGTTCGACGGCGAACCGTTTGGCGGCTGAGAAGGAGGGCGTTCGAACGATGGCTGACCTGGTGTACGAGAAGCATGACCGCTATGCGGTCTTCACCATGAACCGCCCCGACCGGCTGAACGCGCTGGGCGGGACGATGATGAGCGAACTGCAGGAAGCGCTGGACGATTTCACGGCGGACCCGGCGATGCGGGCGGGAATCCTGACAGGCGCGGGGCGGGCCTTTAGCGCGGGCGCGGACCTGAAGGAGATGAACCAGCGAAATGAAAGCGGGCAGCAGGGTGGCCAACGGACGCTGGAAGCAAACATGCCGTTTTCGCGGAACCCGAAGCCGTTTATCGCGGCCGTGAACGGGCTATGCCTCGCGGGCGGGATGGAGCGCGCGCTGGATTGCGACATCCGCATCTGTTCGACCGAGGCGTACTTCGGGCTGTTCGAAGTGAAGCGTGGCATCTTGCCGGGTTACGCCATCCACCACCTAGCGCGCCTGATCCCGTTTGGGGAAGCGATGTACGTGCTGTTGACAGCGGACCGGGTCTCCCCGGAGCAGGCGCACCAATGGGGACTGGTGCACGATGTCGTTGAGCCCAAGGAACTGCTACCGCGGGCCACAGAGATCGCCGAGATGATCGCGGAGAACGCGCCGCTGGCGGTCGAAGGAACCAAGGCGATGGCGAACCACTGGCGGCAACTAGCGGTGGACGAGTCGTACCGGATGGGTTCGTGGGTGAGCAAAGTCGTGCTGTCGTCCGAAGACGCGAAGGAAGGGCCGCGGGCGTTCGTCGAGAAGCGGCCACCCGAGTGGAAGGGCCGCTGACGCAGACCTTCTCCTACTTAGATGGTGTCGAGGTAGGTCTTTTTCTCCGTCTTTGGCGGCCGGGGGGACAGTTTCAACATTGCGATGATGCGGTCGCGTGTCTCCGCCGGGTGGATGACTTCGTCGAACGAGAAGTTCTGCCCGGCGCGGACGCCTGATTCGCGGGCACGCAAGGTCTCCGCATACTCGTCACGGATGGCTTTCGCTTCCTCGGGTGTTTTCGCGGCGAGGATTTCCTTGCGACGGGCGAGGTAGGCAGCGCCCTCGAGCGACATGCCGCCAGTCTCCACGGTGGGCCATGCGACCCGCAGTTCGGGAGGGAGGTGACCCCACGAACCGCGCATGACAAGGGGACCGAGGCCGTAGGCCTTGCGGATCTGGACGCAGTAGAGCGGCACGTCCCGATGTTCGATGGCCGAAAGGGTGCGCACATGGTGGCGCGCAATGCCGCCGCGCTCGGCTTCGGGGCCGATATGGAAGCCGGGGCTGTCGATGAGGGAGACGAGCGGGATGTGGTAGGCATCGCAGAGTTCTACAAAGCGCGACATTTTGTCGGCGGCGTTGGCATCGATGGCGCCGGCCAGACGGCTCCGGGGCTGGTTGGCGAAGATACCTACCGTGTGGCCGCCCATGCGGGCGAGGCTCGTGATCATCGAGGTGCCCCAGGTGGGGCGCAG
>SKSF01000065.1 GCA_007118095.1 Dehalococcoidia bacterium | reverse complement strand
GTTTCCACTATCGAAGACGTCGCCACCTCCGAACAGCTCGCCCACCGCGACTTCTGGCGAAAGCTCGACCATCCAGAACTCGGCGAGCAGGTCACTTATCCCGGCCCCTTCGTAAACTCCTCCGCGCCCATCGAGTACCGGCGCCGACCGCCACGCGTTGGCGAACATAACGACGAAGTGCTCTCCGAGCAGCGCACGCCCCGCGAACCCGCCGTCAGCGGCGGCGGGAACGGCAGCCGCCCCCTGCCGCTCGAAGGCATCAACGTGCTCGAGTTCGCCTGGGTCGTCGCAGCGCCCTGGGGTACCCGCTACCTTTCCGACTATGGTGCCACCGTCATCAAAGTTGACAGCACCACCCGCGTCGATACCGCCCGCACGATCGGCCCCTTCAAGGACCACGTCCCCGGCCCGGAGCGGTCCGCAGCCTACGCCACGGTCAACGCAGGCAAGCTGGGGCTCACACTCAACCTTCAGAGCCCGAAGGGCAAAGAGCTCGCCCTCAAGCTCGCCGAATGGGCCGATGTCGTCGTCGAAAGCTTCGCACCCGGCTCGATGGCCAGGTTCGGGCTGGATTACGACTCGCTGAAGCGGGTCAATCCCGACATCATCATGCTCAGCTCCTGCCTCAACGGGCAGGATGGGCCCCACTCCGGCCTCGCCGGCTTCGGCACCATGGGTCTCCACCTCGCCGGCTTTAGCGAGCTCGCCGGCTGGCCCGACCGGCCGCCGGCCGGTCCCGCAGGCGCCTACACCGACTACATCGCGCCCAAGTTCACCGCCGCCGCGATCCTCGCCGCGCTCGATCGCCGCGACCGCACCGGCGAAGGCGCCTACATCGACCTCTCCCAGGCAGAAGCCTCGCAGCAATTCCTCGCGCCCGCGTTGCTCGACTATTTCGTCAACGGCAACGTCGCCACGCGCCGCGGCAACGCCTCACCGGACCACGCCCCCCACGGCGTTTACCCCGTCGCCGGGGAAGATCGCTGGATTGCCATCGCCGTGCTCGACGATGCCCAGTGGCAGGGCCTCTGCCGTGCCATGGGCCGGTCCGACTGGGCAAATGACGCCGGCCTCGCCTCCGTCCAGGGACGCCTCGCGCGCCACGATGAGCTCGATTTCGGCATCGCCGGGTGGACCGACTCCCGCGAACCAGACGATGTCGAACAGGCGCTGCAGGCGGAAGGGGTGCCGGCCCACCGCGTGAGCGCTTCCGCCGACCTCTGGTCCGACCCGCAGATCGAAGCCCGCCACCATTTCGTCAGTGTCGAGCACCCTGAGCTCGGCACAGTACCGGTCGAAAACTCACGGATGGCCTTCTCGGCGACACCCGCAACCGTCGCCCGGCCCGGGCCCACCTTTGGCCAGGAGAACGAATACGTCGTCAAAGAGCTGCTCGGCATCGGCGACGAAGAGTTCGTCGAACTGCTCACCTCGGGCGCGCTCGAATGACAGCCGTCCCATAGCGCATCCCGTTGCCCGCGGTTACCGCGGGCAACGGCGCGCCTGGCGCCCGCCGACCGGCGTTGCCCCGGATCCCCTCTTCCATTCCCGCATATCGGCGTACAATCCCCGCCATGTCCACCCCACGCACCCATCGTGTTGCCAGCCGCACCAGCGTCTTCACCGAATCCGTCATCCGCGAAATGACCCGCCTCGCCGGCGTGCACGGCGCCCTCAACCTCGCACAGGGCTTCCCCGACTTCGCCGCCCCCGAGTTCGTGAAGCGTGCCGCCGTCGAAGCCATCCAGGCCGATGTCAACCAGTACGCCATCACCTGGGGCGCGCCCCGCCTTCGCAACGCCATTGCCGCCAAGATGAAGCGGCACTATGGCATCGATGCCGACCCCGAACGGGAAATCACCGTCACCTGCGGCGCGACCGAAGCGATGATGGCTGCGCAACTCGCCCTCGTCGAAGAAGGCGATGAGATCATCATCTTCGAACCCTTCTACGAAAACTACGTGCCCGACGCCGCGCTCAGCGGCGCAAAGCTCGTCTATGTGACGCTCGAAGCCCCGGACTTCACCTTCGACCCGGACGAACTGCGGAAAGCCTTCGGTCCCCGGACCCGCGCAATTATTCTCAATTCGCCCGGCAACCCCACCGGCAAGGTCTTCAACCGTGCAGAACTACAGGTCATCGCGGATCTCTGCCAGGAGTTCGACACCCTCTGCATCACCGACGAGATCTACGAGCACATCATCTTCAACGGCATCGAACACGTCCCGATGGCCACCATCCCCGGCATGTACGACCGCACGGTAACCATCAGCGGCCTGTCCAAGACCTTCAGCGTCACCGGGTGGCGCCTCGGCTATCTCATTGCCCCGCCACCCCTCTCCGACGCCATTCGGAAAGTCCACGACTTTCTCACCGTCGGCGCACCCGCACCCCTGCAGGAGGCTGGCGCCACCGCCATCGAACAGGGCGATGCCTACTACCCTGAGCTCGTCGACATGTATCGCCGCAAATGCGACATCATTCTCGGACCGCTGCTCGAAGCCGGGTTCAATGCACATCGGCCCGAAGGTGCGTACTACATCATGGCCGACTTCTCGGACCTCGATTTCAAGGGCGACGACACGGAGTTCGCCCATCACATGATCACCCACGCGGGCGTCGCTCCCGTGCCCGGGTCCAGCTTCTATAACACGCCGGGGGCCGGCTCACGCATGGTCCGCCTCACCTTCTCCAAGAGCGACGAGACGCTCTCCGCCGCCGCCGAGCGAATTCTAACGATGTAAGGGGCCCTTTTCTTCATGATTGTTCAGCTCCCCGGCACCCTGCGTACGGTAGATACGTGAGACGAAAACGATTCCTCCTTTTACCGCTCCTCCTTCTGCTTGTGCCCGTCGTAATCGCGGCCTGCGGCAACGGCGATGACGCAGACGACCCGGCGAACGGCGACGACCCCGGTCTCAATGACGATGACCTCGGCCTCGACGACCAGCCCGACATGAACGGCGACGACATCGTCGACGAGGACCCGAACGGCGCGGATCCCAATGGCGATGATCCTGCCAACGGCGAAGAACCCCCGCTCGAAGGTGACCCCGACCAGTACAACTTCGACGAAGCGAACGAGACCGAAGCTGGCGTCCTCTATATCGACGAACAGGTCGGGGACGGCGCAGAACCAACCAACGAGAGCGTCGTCCAGGTCCACTACCAGGGCATGCTGATGGACGGCACACTCTTTGATAGCTCCCATGTTCGCGGCCAGCCCGAAGTCTTCATGTTGACCGACGTCATTGAAGGCTTCGCCGATGGAATCGTCGGTATGCAGGAAGGCGGCGAGCGGGTTCTCCTGGTGCCGCCGGAGCTCGCCTACGGCGAAGACGGTATTGAAGACCCGGGTACCGGCGTCGAAATCGTCCCGCCGGACGCCGAGCTCATCTTCGAGATCGAACTGATCTCCGTGGAAGACTAGGTTCCACACAGGGCGCCCGCGCGCCCGGCACAAAGCCCTGCTCTCCCTCCCTCCGGAGCAGGGCTTTCGTGTGTCCTGCGCTCGGTCGGGGCTTACCCTGCGTCCCGCGTAACTGTCACCGTTCCCGTGCTGCCATTCACGGTAAGCAAGTCCCCGGTCCGGATGATCCGCGTGCCCGTGTGCACATTCACCACGGCCGGCAACCCGTACTCCCGTGCCACGGTGCTCCCGTGGCTCAGCGTGCTCCCCAGGTCCACTACCAGCCCGCCCGCCAGCGCGAAGAGCGGCGTCCAACCTGCATCCGTCACCGGCGCAACCAGGATCTCGCCCGGTTCCAGCGGGCCATCCACGCCCGGGTCAAACATCACCCGGGCGCGCGCCGTTACGATGCCCGGGCTCACCGGCGTCCCTTTCAGGCTCGTGCTTTCCGTGCCGGGCTCTTCGGGGACCATCGGCTCGGGTTGTCCCGCGAACCGTTCCGGCAGCTCGATGTGACGGTTCCGCTCATACTCCCGCCGCCGCCGGGCGACACGGTCCTGCATCGGCGCTACCTCCCCGCCGAGCACCGTCCGCAGCTCCTCCCGCGTCAGGAAAAACACATCCTCCGGTGCCTCGATAATGCCGCGTTCGACGAATCGCCGCTGTATCTCGGGTAAAAGCGCATCCGGTATCCGCGCCGCGCGTACGATGACCGACTTCGTACGCTCTCGGAGCGCTACCCACCCCTGCGCCTCGCCAAGCACCTTGGAGAAAAGCCGCCGCTTCAACGGGTTCATCCGCCTCGCGAGCTGTCGCGTCAGCCGCAGCCGTTCGGTCTCCTGCCTGGACAGCGTCGCCGCGGGCGAACGCTCCTCGTCCAGTTCCAGGTATGACGCGACCATCCGGAGCACCGGCGCCGGGTCCATCCGCCACGGCCTCGCTGACGCTTCCATCTCGTTCAGTCCCCGGTGCCCGTGGTTCGCGATGAAGGTGCGCCAGGCTGCGCGCCACCCGTCGTGCAGCTCGGGCGCCCACGGGTCGAATCCCGCCCGCGTCACCTCCTCCTCTATCCGCGTGTTCCGGGCGACTATTGTTAGGTCCCAGATGTCCAGCCCGATCTTTGCGCTCTCCACACCGCGCATCCCGGAAAACAGCGACGGCACCCGGGCTGGCGTCTCCGCTTTCAACGTCGGCTCCACGAAGCGCGTCACCAGGTCGTAGCCGAACGACGCCACACCGCTCACCTGCAGGTGGGTCCCGAATATGCTCGCCCCGTAGGCGGTGACGCGCTCGAACTGCGCATTCAGCTCGGCGTCGCTTAGGGACGCCAGGTCCAGTCCAAACGTCTCGCGCTCGATCGCCCGCGTGTCGCGGTCGATGCGGTCCGCGATGCTATGCAATTGCAAGACAGTTTTGGCCAGTGGGACCGTACTGCGTAGCTTGAAGCCAATCCGCCGCCGCCAGGGCTCTCGCGGCCCGGTCGCGCCCCGCTCGCCCGCCAGGTATTGCTGCTCCACGGCGTCGCCGTCGCCTCCCAGCGTCCGGTCGGCCACGAGCCGCGTGAGCGTCAGGTTGAGGAAAGCCCGGTTGTAAAACACGCCCATGAACGGCTGCCATTCGCCCTCGGCCAGCATGTGCAGTCGCTGGAATCCGACGTTGTAGCCAACTCGCGACGTCTCTTTCGAGGTCGTAATCGTCAGCGGGGTCAGGAGCCCCGGCAATACTTCCTGGATGTTGGCGCTCGTCCAGACCGTTTGCTCATCGGTCGGTGTGTCGAATTCATTGGCCGGCTGCCCTGGCGCCCCGGTCGCGGTAATCGCGCGCGACTGCAACACCCAGAGCGTTTCGCCATCGTGCGCGAACTCGATATCCTGCGGCGTTCCGAAGAGCTCCTCGGCATCAAGCGCCGCCCTCGCGATCTCACCCGCCGCAGACTGGTTCACCAGCTCTGACTCCGGGTCAGACTCGATGATGTCCAGTGACTGCCGGTCAATCACCAGCAGCGCGCCCCGTTCCTCGCCGCTCATCAGCCGGGCTCCCGTTCCTGCGATCACTTCCACCACAACCCGACCTTGGTCGCCCGTCACCGGGTCGACCGAGAACGCGACCCCCGAAAACACCGCATCCACCATGCGTTGCACCACGACAGCCATCCCTGACCCGTCGGCAGCGGCTCCCCGGTACGCCCGCGCGCCTTCCGCATTGAGCGACGCCACGCACGCGACGACCGCGTCGAACAGTGCGTCCCGGTCGCGGATACCAAGCACTGTCTCGTGCTGGCCCGCAAACGACCGTGTCTGGCCATCCTCGTCTGTCGCTGAAGACCGGACGGCCACCGCAACGCCCTCGCCTCTCAGCGCTTCCCACGCATCCGCGATTGCGTCCCGGGCCTCCGGCGCATCGAGCCCGCCCGCCGCACTTGCCGGGATAACGAACCCCGGCGGTACCCGGAATCCTGCCCGTACAAGTGCAAGGAGATTGACGCCCTTCCCGCCGAGCTCCTCGCGCGTCCCGGCGCTGCCACTCGAAAGCCAGGTTATCTGCATTAGTACCGAGCGTACGGCGGCTTGCGCTTTCCCGCAGCATCCGGGATCTCCTGTTGACAGATCAGAACATATGTTCTACAGTCCTAGAACTGAAGGAGGTGTCCCATGGCTACTGTTTCCCTCCAACTTTCCCCCACTCCGCCACAATCCCGTGGTCAGACACCCGTCTCGGTCGCGAACGATCGTGAAGCGCTCGACCGCGCAGCCTCCATCATCCGCAAGTACGCGACAGGTGCTGTCGCGATTACCGGCGACAGCACCCTCCGTGTCGATCTCGATACGGTGGACTGGCGCTGCGAAGCCCGCGAACGCGCACGCCGTGTCGCGTCCCTTGCCGCCGAGTGGACCGGGCGCAAAGTCGATGTCCGTTTCGACCCCGTCCAGCAGCCTGGAGAGGAAACTGCCGATCCCTTCGCCGTTGAACTCCAGCGCCGCGAGAGCGAAGAGCCCGGCGCGTTCACCGCACGCATTGCCCGCGCCGGTCAGCGCCTGCAGACCCTGGTCGAAGGAAGCGGCCGCCAGGCTGAACGCTGGACGTTGCACATCGACCGGGCCGGGAGGAGCACCAGTATGCCGCTCCCCTCGTCCGTGTTCGAAGGCGGTACCGATGGCCTTGTGCGACGGCTGCCGCCGGCAGCGATGGAACAGGTCACCGCTGTCCGGCTGGAATCCCGTACCCGCAAGGCGCCGTCCACCCATCGCCCTGGCACGCGCTCGCCACGCCCCGTCCGCGTCCCCGGCCGGCCCGAGACATTGCCGCTCGTTTCCTGAGAAGGAAGCCCGAAAGCGCACGGCTGGTAGACTTGTGGTCACCGGCACAATCAGCCGGCAAACCACTGATGAGGGTCCGCGATGACTTCGGTTTCGGAACGCAAGCAACTCCCGCCTGCCTACGACCCGAAGTCCGTAGAAGAGCCCATCTACGCGCAGTGGGAGGAGCGAGGCTACTTCCGCCCCTCCAACGAACCCGGCGCAACGCCCTACTGCATCATCATGCCGCCCCCCAATGTCACCGGGGAGCTCCACCTCGGCCACGGGCTCGAAGACGCACTCACCGATGCGCTCGTCCGCTGGCACCGCATGCTTGGCGATAGTGTCCTCTGGCTACCCGGCGAAGACCACGCAGGCATCGCGACGCAGAACGTCATCGAACGCGAGCTCCAGAAAGAAGGCGTGAGCCGCCATGATATCGGGCGCGAGGCCTTCGTCGAACGCACCTGGCAGTGGGTCCGCCAGTACCGCCCCCGCATCATCGACCAGCATCGCCGCCTGGGTGCCAGCGCCGCCTGGGACTACGACGTCTTCACGCTCGACCCGCAGATCGTCCGCGCCGTCCGCAAGACCTTCGTCGACCTTTACAACGACGGCCTCATCTATCGCGGGCTCCGCATGATTAACTGGTGCCCCCGCTGCGAAACGGCCCTCAGCGACCTCGAGGTCGACTACGAGGAAGAGCAATCGAAGCTCTACTACCTCCGCTATCCCATGATGGGCGAAGGGGGGATGCCCCTCCCCGATGCCGTCCTCGTCGCCACAACACGGCCCGAAACCATGCTCGGCGACACCGGCGTCGCCGTGAACCCGGACGATGAGCGGTACGAAGACAAGATTGGCCGCATGCTCCTGCTTCCCATCGTCGGCCGCGAGATCCCCGTCGTTTCCGACGAAGCCGTCGCCTCTGAATTCGGCACCGGCGCGGTGAAGGTCACCCCCGCCCATGACCCCAACGACTGGGAAATGGGCCAGCGCCACGACCTCGAGGTCGTCACGGTCATCGACCACTCCGGCTACATGAACGAAGAAGCCGGCCCCTACGAAGGAATGCACGTCGACGAAGCGCGCGAACAGCTCGTCAGCGACCTCGAGGCCGAGGGGTACCTGGAGCGCGTCGAAGACTACACGCACAGCGTCGGCCACTGCTCCCGTTGTGCCACCCCGGTCCAGCCCATCCCTGGCGAGCAGTGGTGGGTCGATGTTCACAAGGAATACGAGCCCGGCGTCTCCCTCGCCAGCGCCGCCGCTGATGCCGTCCGCAACGGCGTCATCCGCATGGTCCCCCAGCGCTTCGAGAAGGTGTACCTCAACTGGATGGACAACATCCGCGATTGGTGCATCAGCCGCCAGCTCTGGTGGGGTCACCAGATCCCCGTCTGGTACTGCCAGGACTGCGAGCAAATGACCGTCCAGGTCGAGGACCCGGAAGCCTGCGCACACTGCGGCGGCCCTGTCGTCCAGGACGAAGATGTCCTCGATACCTGGTTCTCGTCCGGGCTGGCGCCCCACGCCGACCTCGGCTGGCCCGACGACACCGAGGAGCTCCGCACCTACTACCCCACCACCGACATGCAGATGGGCTACGACATCATGTTCTTCTGGAACGCGCGCATGATCATGATGTCGCTCTACAACATGCGTCACCAGGGCCGTGAAAACGCCATCCCCTACCGCACCGTCCTCTTTCACGGGCTCATCCGCGACCCCAATGGCGACAAAATGACCAAGTCCCGCGGCAATGTCGTCGACCCGCTCGTGTCCGCTGGCACCTACGGGGCCGACGCTTTCCGCTTTGGCCTCCTGGTTGGCGCAACCATCGGCGCCGACCAGAAATACAGCCACGAGCGCCTCGAAGCCGCCCGGAACTTTGCCAACAAGCTCTGGAACAGCGCTCGCTTTGTCCTCTCGAAGCTGGGTGAAGACCGCGTCCCCGCCCTCTCGGTCGACCAGCGCGCGGGTATGGCGCTCGAAGACCGGTGGATTCTCTCGCGGCTCGAGCAGCTCCGAGTCGATGTCGACTCCCTCTTCACCGCCTATCAGATCGGCGAAGCAGGCCGCTACATCGAGGAATTTCTCTGGAACGAGTTCTGCGACTGGTACATCGAAATGGCCAAGGTTCGGCTTAACGCGGGCGACGATTCCCCGCGCCCGGTCCTCGCACACGTCCTCGACCAGGGATTGCGCCTGCTCCATCCCATCATGCCCTTTGTCACCGAGGCCCTCTGGCAGTCTCTGCGTGACAACCTGCCGGTCGAAGACCGCGAGATGCTCATCGTCGCCGGCTACCCGCGCAGCGAACCCGGCTGGAAAGACGCCGGCGCCGAAGCCGCGATGAACCACGTCATCGAGGTCAACCGGGCCATCCGCAACCTCCGCGCCGAGCACCGCGTCCCCGCCGGCGAACGCGCCAACGTCTACCTCCGCGCCGGCGAACAGGCCGATGCCCTGCGCGCCACCCTCGGCGCGACGGCGTTCACTTCGCGCGTCGAGCCACAGGTGCTCGATCCGGGCGCCGAACTCCCGCAGGCCAACTTCGCGTTCCAGCGCATCGCTGACACCGAAGTCGCCGTGACCCTTCCCGAAGTTGACGTCGCCGCCGAGCGCCAGCGTCTCGAGAAAGAGCTCAACGAGGCCGAAGCCCACGCGGCCCGCCTCGAGAAGCAACTCTCGAACGAAAACTTCCTGGCCAAGGCGCCCGACCACGTCAAGGAAGGCATGAAGAGCACGCTCGAAGAGACGCAACAGCGCATCGCCGGGCTCAAGGAGCGGCTCGAAGCCTTGTAGTTACGGCGACCGAGAACAGAAAGCGGCCCCGGGAAACCGGGGCCGCTTGTTGTGCACGCGCTGTTAATCCAGCAACACTTGGACGACGCCCGCGGTATCCGAAAGGTCTTCCACCGCGTAATCCGCCCCGGAATCCAGCAGCTCCCGCGGAGTGAAGCGCCCGGTACCCACACCGAGCACCCGCGCGCCCGCCTGCTGCCCTGCCTCCACATCCAGCGGCGTATCGCCGATGACCACCGCCCTCTCCGGTTCCGGGTCGATTCCGTGCGCTGCCGCGATCGACCCGATTGCCTGCTCGATGACCTCCCGCCGGACGACCGTCACATCCCCGAATCCCCCGCCACGGAACCGGTCCCAGAGCTGATAGTGGGACAACTTTGCCTTCGCGCCACGCTCCATGTTCCCCGTTGCCAGTCCCATCGCGGCCTTACCCTCCAGCGTGTTGAGCAGGTCCCACACACCGGGAAGCACGCGCCCATCCCGTGAAGCCAGTGCGCCCGGCAGTGCCGCAAGGTACGCCTCCATCGTTTCGTCGATGAGCCGCTCGGCATCCGCTCCATGCGCCAGCAGCGCCTCGCGGAAGATGCCACGGTCCGTTCGCCCGTCGAAGCGGATACCTTCGGTGCCGTTCTCCACGCCAAGCACCTGTTCCAGCGCGACGTCAATCGCCACTCGGCCCGCGCCTCCCGAGTGGATCAGGGTCAGGTCAATATCAAAGAGGAGTATTCGTTCCACGTTTCCCATTCTCGGCGCTTGAGCGCGCGCGTGCCGTTAGCACCTTTACGCAACCATCGCCCCCATGGCAACGCATTGCCACCGCTCGTAGGCTGTGAGTGTGAGTATGCCAACCCCGCTGCCCGAGGTCCGTTCTGTTCTGCAGCGTGCGCAGAACAATCGCATGGTCCTTCAACAGCTCCTCGATACTGTCCCCGCAGACCGGTGGGAGAACCGCGCCGATGGCGACGCATGGACCGCGCACATCCACCTTGCGCATCTTGCGACCATCGACACGCTCACCATGGAGCTTCTGCGCGAACCCGGCGTCGAAGGTTTCTCGCTCGACCAGCAGCTCCAGGTACAGCGGACGGCGCTCATTTCCGAATTGGCCGACCAGCCCGTCCCCGACCTCCGTGCCGCCATGGACGAGTCGCGCGACCGGCTCTGGCGGCACGTTGCCGCGTTCGACCCGGAATGGCTCGCGCAGCCTGTTATTGTTGAGCGTCCCGGGCATCATCCGCCCCGGCAGAGCCTCTCCCTCCGCGCGTACCTCGCTTCTTGGGCCGAGCACGACCTTGAGCACGCCGAGGCCATCCGCGCCGCCATCACCGTCTCCATCCAGCCCGGCGCGCTCAGCGCCGCGGCGCGCGTGCGGAAGCAACGCGGCTCCTAGGCGACAGGCAGCGCTTCGCCAAGCCCCCCGGCTTCCTTCCGCTTGATTCTCCCGTCCTCAAGGAGTGAGAGGACGGTGTCCCGGAACGTCTCCTCCGATTGGCGGAAGGTCACACCCAGTTCGTCGCGGACATTTGCGTCGTCCACCTCCTGGATCTCCTGCGCCGCAACCCGCACCACCTCGCGCGAGAGGGGCAGGCGCCACGGCGAGATCGCCTGGAACGCCGAGTACATTGGTCCGCCCGCTGTGGCGGCTGATGTCGGGATCGCGAACATCCGTATGTTGCGCCCGGTCACCCGGCAGAGCAGTGCCCCCATCTCCGGAGTCGAGAGCAAATGCCCGCCGGCCAGGTAGCTGCGTGCTCCCTTGCCGGGCTCAATCGTCGCTGCAATCACTTCCCCCACATCCCGGACATCCACGACTGGCACCCGCCCGGAACGGGGGACGAACCGCATCATCCCCTTCAGAAAGTTCGTGGCGATCTGGTGTGATTCGCCGAAGTGCGGGTCATGCGGCCCCCACACGCTCCCGGGCAATACGCTGACAACTGGCTCACCGCGTTCCTGGAGCTCGCGCGCCACACGCTCGGACTCCGCCTTGGATGTGCTGTACGGCCCCACGCCGGTCCCAACCGTGGAGGTTGCGCTGACCACCGGGGACTGCACCGGCACCAGCGACACATAGCTCGATACGTGCACAACTGGGTCGAGCCCTGCCGCCAGCGCCGTCTCCAGCACCAGCCGCGTCCCCTGCACGTTCGTCTGCGCAATCTCCTTGGCGCGCCGGACGTCGAGTGAGTACACCGATGCCGCGTGCACGACCGCATCGCAGCCCTCCATTGCCCGTTCCACCGCCCCCTGGTCCGTCACATCGCCAGTGACGATATCGTCGATGTCGCCGTACCCAAGCGGCGCCAGTGCTGGTACCACCCGGTCTGGCGAGCGCACGAACAGTCGCACCTCGTGCCCCCGTTCCAGGAGTGACTTCACCGTGTGCGCACCGACGAAACCTGTCCCCCCGGTAACCAGCACCCGCATGTCGTTACCTCCGCTGCGAAGTTGGCCCGCAGCATAAGCCTCAAGTCTGCGCTCGTGCATCAACCCGCGCCTCGCCACCAGCCGTCTGTCGCAACCCCACGAACACGCCGAGCAATATCAACGGCCCGCCAGCCAGGACGCCCGTCGTCGGTGCTTCGCTCAGGATAATCACGGCGAGGATTGTTGCGATCACGGGTTCGCCCAGTGTCGCCAGGCTCACCGTCACCACCCGGAAACGCCCCAGTGCCCAGTTGAAGGCCGTGTGTCCTATGACCTGTGGCACCAGCGCCAGCAGCACGATAAACGTCCACGTCGCCGCCGCGAACCCCGTCACCTGTGGCTGCGTCATCGCGACGATCAGCCACAAGAAGACAGCCGCGCCGCCGTACACGATCGCGCTGTACATCTCGGTGCTCATCGTGGCCCGCAGCCCCCGCCCGACTGTCCGGTGCGCTGCCAGCAAGAACCCCCCGAGCAGCGCAAGCAGGTCTCCGGTCAACGCCCCATCGCCTTCGAAGAAGTCCTGCCCGCCGATGATGACCAGCCCGGCCGCCGCCAGCGCCAGCCCCTGGTATTCGGCCCGCGACGGCCGCTCGCGGAACGCGAGGTACCCGAGCACCGCCGCCATAAGTGGCTGCATGGTCACGATGACCACGCTCGAACCCACCGTCGTCAGCTCCAGCGACGCGAACCAGCTCCAGAAGTGCCCCGCCAGCAATGCGGAAGCCAGCACCAGCGGCGCAATCGTCCTCGCGCCCGGCAACCGGTCGCGCCGGCGCCACGCAAGCCACGCCGCGAACGTGCCAACAACGCACGCCGCGAACAGCATCCGGTATGAAGCCAGCACCAGCGGCGACGCCTCGTCGCCCAGCCGCACAAAAATCGCCGCGAATCCCGTCGCGGCGACACCAGTCGCCAGTGCCAGCGGCCCGGCGATATCGCGGCGCTCCTGCGCGCTCATTGCCTATACGCTTCTACGCCCCACGGTTGCCTCGCGCGAGAGGCGCCCGAGCTCCGTCGCCGGTTCCGCACCCGAAACGTATTCCTCGATGATCCCCTGCCACGGCCCCTCGGCGCCGATCCCCGCCATCACGCCGGCGAGCCCGAAGTTGATCCGTGTCAGGAACACCATCCCCTCTGGCACGTTGCACCAGCGGTTGATTTGCCCGCCGAGGCCGGTCGTCTGCGTGTTTCGCCGGATCATCTCGCTCGCGAGTTCCCGCGTGTAGCGCACCCGTTCGCCCAGGATGGGCGCCCAGTACCAGTGCATATGCTCGTAGAGCACATCGTCGTCAAACGGCGCGCCCCGCCGCAGAATCCCAATGTCCTCCACCGCGCGCCGCCACGCTGCCCGGTCATCCACCAGCAGCGCCCGTACGACTCGCCGGAAGCCCTCCAGCGTCTCGTCCGCGAACTCGGTGACGCACCCGTAGTCCAGGAACGCTACCTTCCCGTCGTCCAACAGCAGGTAGTTCCCCGGGTGCGGGTCACCGTTGAACAACAGGTGCTGATACAGCGAGCCGAACGCGAACCGGTAGACAATCTCGCCGACGCGGTTGCGCTCCTCCTGCGGCAGGTCCACGGCGTCCCGGAACGGCCGCCCTTCGATGTACTCCTGGACCAGCACGTGCCGCGTCGTCAGCTCCGGGACCACCCGCGGCACGCGGATGAACGGGTGGCCCTCGTAGAGCTCGGCAAACCGTTCCTGGTCCCGTGCCTCGCGCTGGTAATCGAGCTCTGCGCGGATGCCTTCCTTCAGGTCACGGACGACCGTTTCCGCGTCCAGCCCGCTCGACAGCATCCCAACCATGTTCACGAGCATCCCCGCGTTCGCCAGGTCGTGGTCGATTGCCTCCTCGACGCCGGGGTACTGCACCTTCACGGCAACGCGTTGCCCGCCAGACAACTCCGCCCGGTGCACCTGCCCGATCGACGCCGCCGCGAATGGCTCTCGCTCGAACCGTTTGAAGAGCGAGTCCGGGCTGCGGCCAAACTCCTGCTCGAATACGCCTTCCACGAGAGGAAACGCCATCGGCGGCGCGTTCTGATGCAACTGCGAAAGCTGCCCTGACATCTCGTCGGGCACCACCCCGCTCATGAGCGACAGGATCTGCCCCATCTTCATCGCCGCGCCCTTCATCTCGCCCATGGCGCGGGTCACGTCTTCGCCCGTTTCGAGCATCGCCGTCTTCTGCCGTTCCTGCCGCCCTTCCGAACGCCCGATAGAGGCACGCGCCCAGCGTCCCGCGGCGCGTCCCGCGAGCGCGATCGGCGTCAGCGATCGGCGGATGCGGCCTCGGCGGATCGATGTCATGCGCAAGTCTCCATCTCTCCACCGTCCCCCGTTGGAGTATCCGGCGCTCGCGGGCACAGGTCGAGGGCCTTAACGCGAGCTGGTCTGCCGCCCTCGCGGGCCCTACGCTTTCAACTCGCCCCCTTACCACCACACTCGCGCATGCGGGATAAGACACCTGTACCCCATGGTTGGCTATGGATGGATAGCCGGGGATGATAATATGGATCTGTAAGGAGGGAAGAATGAGTGGGATCTTCTACAACCCCGGGGATCGCACCCTGCATCGCGTCCACACTGCCCCCGAACGCGGATGGCTGTTGGTGACGCACGACACCTCTGCCAGCACTAACCGCTGCCGGCGTATCATGAGGGAATGGCTCGCGGTCGAAGAGCTCATTTCTGTCGATTGGCGTATCTCAACCCACGACCAGCCCGTGTGACTGGCATGGCGGGGGTTGCCCCGTGAACCAGGACGTCACCGAAGCCATCCGCCGCCTGCAGGAGGACCGCCGTCACCAGGTGCGCCGCTTCGACCCTGGCACAGACTTCGAACCACGCGTCGCCGTCCTCCCATCCTCGTTCAACCCGCCGACCTTTGCCCACCTCCGCCTCCTCGAGCTCGCGCGCGAACAGGTCGACGATATCGCTGCCTCCGCAGCCCTCCTCAGCACGTCAAATGTCGACAAGGGTGTCTATGGCGCGGACCTTCCCGACCGGGTCGGCATGCTGCTGGCGGTCCACGAAGTACGCCGCGACATCGCCATCCTCGCCTCCAATGCTGCCCGCATTATGGACCAGGCCGGCACGCTCCGCGGCGAACACCCCGGCGTCGGCTTCGACTTCGTCGTCGGCTTTGACACACTCGTCCGCGTCTTCGATGAGCGCTACTACGAGGGATCCATCGCCCGCGAGCTGGACCCCTTTTTCCACAATCACCGCCTCATCGCCACCAACCGTGCCGAATGGACCGTCGACGAGGTGCAGGAGTTCCTCGACCGCCCCATCGTCCGCGACTTCGCTGAGCGCATCCTCGTCCGCGAGCTCGAACCCGAGCGCGCCCGGCATTCCTCCACCGAAGAACGCGAAACCATCGAACAGGGCGGCGAGCCCATCGGTATTCCGCCCGCCGTCGCCGACTACATCCGCCGAAGGAACCTCTACGGCGCCAACGACGACTCTACGTAATCGCCGAAAGGTCCGGCCCGCCCGAAGTCCGCACCACGCCGCGCTCTTCGAGCGCCTCCACATCTGCGTCGGACATTCCCAGCAGCTCGTGAAGCACGTCTCGTGTGTGCTCCCCGAAGCTTGGCGGTGGCCCCTTGATGCCCGCGTCGCTCCGCGACATCCGGAACGGCGTGTTCGCGATGGGGATCGTCCCGGCGTCCGGGTGCGTCACTTCCTGTAACATCCCCCGCGATCGGATCTGCGGGTCTTCCGCCGCCTCGGGGATGCTGTTGATCGGCCCGCTCGGGATTCCGGCGCCGAGGAAGTCATCCAGCCATTCCTGCGTCGTCCGCTGCTTGAACGCCTCGAACAGGATTGGCTCCAGGATTGCGTGATTCGCCGTCCGCTTCGGGCTGGTGTTGAACCGCTCGTC
>SKSF01000139.1 GCA_007118095.1 Dehalococcoidia bacterium | reverse complement strand
GCCGGGGCCAGGTTGATGATGATGCGGCTGTTCGTCGGCCAGGACAGGCCACTGTTGCGAATCGCAGAGCGAACCCGTTCGCGCGACTCCTGGATCGCAGTGTCGGGCAGGCCAACCACGGAGACCAGTGGACGTTCGGACCGTGAGATGTCGACTTCGACTTCGACGAGCTCACCGTCGAGTCCGACGAGGGCGCAGGTAAAGACCTTGGCGAGCACCCGCGCATCATCCCCGCGCACGCCACTGGAGGTCAACCAAGCGCCGACTGCGACAGCAGGTGTCGCGAAACGGCCTGATCCACAGAACAAACGTTTGACTTCGAACAGGCGTTCGCATAGCCTCCCATCATCAAGGCGAACGGATGTGCTAACGATGGCAGAGATTGCGACGATACTGGTACAGCTCTTGCTGGTCGCGACAGTTTTGGGTGTCGGGGGCGCGATGGTGCTCGAACAAATGCGGCTCTATCCGCACATAGGAACGCGTGTTGTGGCGACGCTGGCGCCCGGCCGAATGCAGCGGCAAGCGCCGGGGGACGGGCTTCCTACTGCTTCGCCCCGGAGGAAGCCTGCTTTCGGGAACGCTGCTTCGACTGGCTCCCGCTGACGCTGCGTTCGACGCTGCGGACACCGCGAATCATTTCCAGGCGCGCGAGGAGACGGGCAAGTTGTTCGAGTCCACTCGTTTCGAGCGTTGCAAGAATGCGGACCGCCCCTTCGTTGGGCTCGAGGGTCTGCACGCTGATCATGTTGACCTTTTCCTCGCTGATGACGGTGCTGACATCCCGCAGGAGGCCAACGCGATCCCACGCTTCCATGCGGACGTCGACCGGGTACACCTTGGTTGCGGTGCCCCAATCGACTTCGACAAGCCGCTCGCGTTCTTCCTCGGCGAGGATGTTGTGGCAGTCCGCGCGGTGCACCGTCACGCCCCGCGCGCGCGTGACGTAGCCAACAATCTGGTCGCCAGGAACAGGGCTGCAACATCGCGCCATCGTGGTGAGCAGGTTGCCAACGCCCAGCACACGCAAGCCCGGGGAACCCTGCGTTGGTTCCCGGGAAGGCGGGGCCTCTGGAAGGTCCGGTTCCGTGTCTTCGTCCTGCAGGAGCTTGCTGATCTTGCGGGCAAAGGTACTGGTCGGGATCCCGCCGTAGCCGAGCTGCGCGAGGAAGTCTTCCCACGACGAAGCGTTGAACAGCTCAATGACTTCGTCGTGACGTCCCTCGATGTTCCCGGCGAGGCGGCGCATCTCCTGGTCCAGGATCTGCCGGCCGCGTTCGATGTTGTCAGCGCGTTCTCGCTGCCGGAACCACTGGCGGATCTTGGTCCGGGCGTGACTGGTGTGGACGTAGCCGAGGTCGCTGTTGAGCCAGTCGCGCGAGGGGCCTTTGCTAGACCGGCTCCGGAGGATTTCGACAACGTCGCCGTTCTGGAGCTGCCGGTTCAGCGGGATAATGCGCCCGTTCACCTTGGCGCCGACGGTCTGGTGTCCCAGGTCGGTGTGGATGCGGTAGGCGAAATCGAGCGGGGTCGCGCTGGCCGGCAGGTCGAGGACTTCGCCCTTGGGCGTATAGACGAAGACCTGATCGTAAAAGATGTCGGTCTTGACGCTTTCGACGAACTCCTCGGCGCCGACGAGGTCGCGCTGCCAGTCGAGAAGCTGGCGGAGCCAGGCGATGCGTTCCTCGTCTTTCCCCTGCTTTCCGCCTTCTTTGTAGCGCCAGTGTGCCGCGACGCCATATTCGGCGATGCGGTGCATCTCATGCGTGCGGATCTGGATTTCGAAGGGGCGTGTGCCGTTCGCGATCACCGTGGTGTGCAGCGACTGGTACATGCTGTCCTTGGGGTTCGCGATGTAATCGTCGAACTGCCCGGGGATTGGACGCCAGAGCGAGTGGACGATACCGAGCGCGTGATAGCACTCGGACACGCTGTCGACGAACACGCGGAGGGCGAGCAGGTCGTAAATCTGGTCGAAGCTCTTGCCCTGCTCCGCGTAGCGCTCCATTTTCTGGTAGATGCTATAGATGTGCTTGGCACGCCCGGTGACCTCGGCAGCGATGCCGGCGTTGCCCAGGGCCTCGCGAAGCGTCCTCGCGCAATCGTCAATGAACTCTTCGCGCTCGGCGCGCTTCACCGCGAGGAGTTCGGCGACCTCTTTGTACCGCTCGGGCTCGATGTAGCGGAAGGCAAGGTCCTCCAACTCCCATTTGATCTGCCAGATGCCAAGCCGGTTGGCGAGCGGCGCATAAATTTCGATAGTCTCCATGGAGATGCGCCGCTGCTTGTCGGGCCTCAGCGGGCCAAGTGTGCGCATGTTGTGGAGCCGGTCGCAGAGCTTGATGAGCACGACCCGGATGTCCTCAGCCATCGCGAGGAACATCTTGCGCAGGTTCTGCGCCTGGGAATCGGATAGCTCCTGGTCGCCCCCGGGGATGGGGATGGGCATTTTTTCCAGTTTGGTTAGCCCATCGACCAGCCGCGCGACCTCATCCCCAAAGCGATCGCGGACGGTTTCGTTCGTGACGCCGCAGTCTTCCTGCACGTCGTGAAGCAGGGCGGCCGCGAGTGCAAGGTGGTCGAGTTCCAAGTTGGCGACTTCGAGCGTGACAGCGACGGGATGCGTGATGTACGGCTCTCCCGAATGCCGCGTCTGGCCTTCGTGGGCATCGTGCGCGAATTCGTATGCTTCGCGCACGATTTGTAGACGGTCTTCAGGCAGATACGAGCCGGCCTGTTCGAGGACCGCCTCGAAACCGACGGATTCTGGAGTGATCTCCGGCGTGCGTACCTGCACGGCCCGTCTCCTATCCTGAGGGATTCCTGTCTCGTATCCTACCATGCAGCTTCAGTACTCCACGATTGGATCCATGACACAGCGATTCCAGGCACCCCGGGGCACGCAGGATGTGCTGCCGGACATGCAACCTTACTGGCAAGCGGTTACCCAGGCTGCGGCAGAGATTGGCCGCCTGCACGGGTTCCAGCGCATCGACACGCCCATTTTTGAGCTCGCCGCGCTCTTCGAAAAAGGGAGCGGCGACACGACGGACGTCGTCGAAAAGGAGATGTATGTCTTCCAGGACCGCGGCGGCGAGGAACTGGCACTAACCCCGGAAGGTACGCCTGCTATCTGCCGGGCGTACCTGGAACACGGGATGGCGAGCTGGCCGCAACCAGTGCGCCTGTTCACGACGAAGCCGATGTTCCGTTACGACCGCCCGCAGAAAGGCCGGTACCGGCAGCATACGCAGGTGGATTGCGAAATCATCGGGTCGGCGGACCCGCTGGTCGATGCGGAAGTCATCGAACTGCTGTGGGGGCTACTCGAACGGCTTGGCATCGGTAATCTTACGGTGAGGTTGGGTTCGATCGATGACCCGGAGCCCCGACGGGCGTATGTGGAACGGCTGAAGGAGTATTACCGGCCATACCTCGACCAGCTTTCACCTGACAGCCAGCGGCGGTTCGAGCGGAACCCTCTGCGCTTGCTGGACAGCAAGGACGAGCGTGATCTGCCGTTCAAGGACGGCGCGCCGAAGCTCATCGACGAACTGAGCCCTGAAGCACAGGAGCACCACGACGCGGTAACGGAAGCGCTGCGGGAGGCTCGCATCGATTATGAGATCGACCCCCTGCTCGTTCGCGGCCTCGATTATTACAACCGCACTGTGTTCGAGATTGTCCCGGCGGACGATGAACGGGCACAGGGGACCGTGGGTGGTGGCGGCCGTTACGACGGCCTGATTGAACTGCTGGGCGGGCCCCCTACGCCAGCGGTCGGGTTCGGGAGCGGCATCGAGCGCATCATCCTCGAGATGCAGCGCAATGGCGTCGAACTCCCGGCGGGCGAGGGCCTCGATGCATTCATCGTGCATATGACGCCGGCCGCACGCGGGGTCGTCTTCCGGCTCGCGGGGAATCTACGCCGGGCCGGCCTGGCGACCCAGATCGGTGAGAGCGGGCGCTCCATGAAGTCGCAGATGCGGAGCGCGAATTCCTCGGGGGCCCGATTCGCGGTGATCATCGGCGAGGATGAGCTTGCGGCCGGGTCCGCGGCCGTGAAGCCGCTCGGTGGCGGTGACCAGGAGACCGTGCCGCTCGACGACATTGCCACTCACATCCTGGAACGGCCGGGCAGCCAGTAGGTCTCGCGATGCTATACTCTTTGAAGGCACCTCATCGTCCCGCTTGAACCACCCTCGACGGTGCCTCCGCTGATATTTGCATGGAAGAAGCAGCCCTCGAACAGCTCCGGCGTGTCCGGACGCGCTATGACGAACTGACCGCAAAGATGTCCCAGCCGGACATTGCGGCCGACTATGAGCAGGCGAACAAGCTCGCAATGGAGCGAGCGGAGATTGAAGAAGTCGTCGAGCTGTCGGCTGAGTACGAGCGGCTCACCGAACAGGCTGAGACGGCCCGCCAGCTCTTGCATGATGGCGACGACGAGATGCGCGAGCTTGCGCAAGAGGAGCTGACGCAGGCGGAAACGCAGCTCGCCGAGGTGGAGCGGAAGATCCGTGTCGCGCTGTTGCCGAAGGACCCGCGGGACGAGCGAAACGTGATCATGGAGATCCGCGCGGGAGCTGGTGGCGAGGAAGCCGCGCTCTTCGCCGCGGACCTGTACCGGATGTATACGCGCTATGCGGAGCGGAAGCGGTGGAAAACGGAAATCTTGAGCGCGTCGGAGTCGGAAAAGGGCGGGTTCAAGGAAATTGTCTTCGAAGTCCAGGGAGACCGCGCTTATTCGCGGCTGAAGTTCGAGAGTGGCGTCCACCGCGTACAGCGCGTCCCGGACACCGAGACCCAGGGCCGCATCCACACATCCACGGCGACCGTGGCGGTCCTTCCCGAAGCGCAAGAAGTCGACGTCCAGATCAATGAGAAGGACATTCGCACCGACATTTACCACTCGTCGGGCGCTGGCGGTCAAAACGTGAACAAGGTGGCGTCGGCTGTCCGGCTCACGCATATACCATCCGGCATTGTGGTTGCATGCCAGGACGAGCGCTCGCAGTTTAAGAACCGCACGAAAGCCATGACGGTCCTGCGCTCGAGACTGCTCGACCTCGAGCAGAAGAAGCAAGATTCGGAGACGGTCGAGTCACGCCGGTCGCAGGTGGGGAGTGGAGACCGGAGCGAAAAGATCCGGACGTACAACTACCCGCAGGACCGCATCACGGACCATCGGATCGGCCTCACGATCCACAACATCCCGGACCGGATCGACGGGAACATCGAAGACATCATCGATGCAGTGGCGACGGCGGACGAGGCCGCGAAGCTACAGGCAGGGGTGTGAGACTCCGGGAAGCGGGAGTGGCAGTCCGGAGCCGGCTGGAACATGCTGGCATCCCTGATGCTGCGCTCGAAGCAGAGTGCCTGGTGCGCGCGGCGAGTGGAGCAACCCGCGAGGCGTACTTTGCCGGCGCCGAGGCAGCACCAGCGGCACTCCTTGAACTCGACAAGCTTGTAGCACGGCGCCTTGCCCGGGAACCGCTGGCGTACATTTCGGGCGAGCGCGAGTTCTATGGACTCACCTTTGGCGTGAACTCGGCCGTGCTCATCCCACGCCCCGAGACCGAATTGCTGGTCGAACTGGCACTTGGCTACCTGGAGCTCACCCCGGGGGCAACCGTCGTCGATGCGGGGACGGGGTCAGGGTGTATCGCCGTTTCCATCGAGGCAAACCGAAGCACGAAGGGCCGAACGGCCGGGACGGATATCTCGGCTGCTGCGACAGCCGTCGCGCACGCGAATGCGCATCGGCACGGGGCGGATGTCACGTTCGTCCGGGGTTCGCTGCTGGCGCCGATACGTCACGCGGACCTGGTGGTTGCCAACCTTCCCTATGTGCCCTCGGACGAGGTCGACGCGCTGGAACCGGAGCTGCGCGACTGGGAGCCGAGACTCGCGCTCGATGGCGGCGCCCGGGGAACAACGCTCATCCATGAGCTGATCGATGACTGCGCAACCCGGCGCGTCACATCACGGCTCTTGCTTGAAGTTGCATACGGCCAGGCTGACGAAGTAGCAGCGTATGCACGCGAGCGCGGCGGCGAGGTGACCGTACATCGAGACCTCGCCGGCATCGACCGGGTGGTGGAGGTGAGATGGGCGTCCGGCTTGTAGCACTGGATATCGACGGGACGATCCTCGAACGGGGCGCGAAGCTACCCTCGGAGCGGATGCGCCAGGCCGTGCGCGCGCTGCAAGAGCATGGGATCGGCGTCGTGCTGGCATCGGGGCGCATGTACCCGGGCACGCTGGAGATTGCCCGCGCGCTGGACACCACGACACCGTTGATCTGCCAGCAGGGCTGTGCTGTGCACCGTCTTTCGGGCGACCTGCTGCACGAATTCCCGCTTAACGACCGGATTGCACGGGAGCTGGCAGCCTATGCCCGGGAGTTGGAGCGGCCCTACGAATGGTTCAACCCGCAGCGCTACCTCGTCTCCAGCGAGACGAATGCGAGTGAGCAGTACGCGGCGCTTTCAGGAGTACGACCCGAGTATTACCCGGCGCCCGAAGAACTGGGCGTCCGCCCGACCGGTGTTGGCGTGATCAGCGACCGGACGACCGCACCCACAATCCACCGCGAGCTCGTACGGCAGCATGGTGACGCGCTCCATGTGCTGGATTTCCCGGACGTCACGGTTTCGGTCGCGCCGGACGCGAACAAGGGACACGCGCTCTCGTTACTGTGCGCTGACCTGGACGTTGACCGGCACGATGTGCTGGCGATTGGCGACAGTGTGAACGACGCGCCGATGCTCGCGTGGGCCGGGCATGGGCTCGCAATGAACCACGCGGATAGCTACGCGATGGATGCCGCAGACGATGTCCTGGACGGAGACGAGGAAGCGTTGGCGCGGTTCCTCGAACAGCTCACGCCGCAGAGCCTATGAGGGGTCGATGCGGTGCCATTCGCGCATGAGCACGAGGCCGATGGCAAACACTACGAGCGTCGCGGCAGTGACGGGCAGGACGGTCCCGAACCAGTCGAGCCGGGCGCTGTCCTCGCCCGCCCCGGGCGGGAGTGAGTACTGTCCGGTTGCGCCGCGGACCCGGTCGATAAGCTCGTCTTCGGAAATACGCGTGCTGTCGTCGTCGATGAGGACGGCCTCGCCACCCGCGAGATGAAACACCTGCCCTTCGCCGGGCCATGCCAGGTGGCCACCATCGCGGCCCAGGATTAGCATCACCCGGCCGTCGCCGGGCATGGCCGACGGTTCGCAATCATAGGCGTCGAGGCTCTCGGGATAGTCGAGCACGAGCTCATCGGGCGACGTTGCCCCTTTGAGATAGGCCTCCGGCATCACCACGGCGCGCTCGCTCTCGTCGGCTTCCACCACCTCCCCGACGACCACCATGGCCGCACCGCGCAACGACTGTCGCGGCTCTTCGAGGTCGAAGTGGACGCAGGGTGCGGGTGGCGGCGCCTGGGCCCTCGCGGCCTGCGGGGCCACCAGGCCAACAACGATGGCCACGGACAAAACGCTAAGTATCAGCCTGCGCAAACTGGTAAATCTTGCCCTCGGTCTTGATAGCAGGGGCGATTACCATCTCCGCCTGCTGGAATTCACGCGGGTTGTGGGCGCCACACATGGCCATCGCCGTCCGAAGTGCGCCGACCAGGTTTTCGGTGCCGTCTGTGCGGCTTGTGGGGCCGAACAGCGTCTTCTGGAGCGTGGTCCGCACGCCTACCTGGACGCGGACGCCACGCGGAAGGTTTGCATGCGGCGTTGCCATGCCCCAATGGTACCCGCGGCCGGGGGCTTCGGTCGTGGCGGCGAAGGGGGAGCCCATCATCACGCCGTCTGCGCCCGCAGCGACGCACTTGCATACATCGCCACCGGTGCGGATGCCGCCATCGGTGATGATGGGGACGTAGCGGCCGGATTCGCGGTAATAGAAGTCGCGGGCAGCAGCACAGTCGATCGTTGCGGTGACCTGTGGCACGCCAATGCCCAGGACTTCCCGGGAAGTACAGGCCGCGCCGGGGCCGACGCCCACGAGCACACCCGCAACGCCGGTGCGCATGATCTCGAGCGTCGCGTTGAACCCGACCGTGTTCCCAACAATAACCGGGATATGGATGGAATCGAGGAGCTTCTCGAAGCGCAGGCCTTCAAGGCTCGTGGACTCGTGCCGGGCCGTCGTCACCGTGCTCTGGACGACCAGGATGTCCGCACCGGCTTCCTGCACCAGCGGTGCGAACCGCTTGGTGTTCATTGGCGTCACCGCCACAGAAGCAATCGCGCCGCCCTCTTTGATCTCCTGGATACGGCGGGCGACCAGATCTTCACGGATGGGCCGCTGGTAGGCGTTCTGGAGGATACTGGTGGACTCATCGCGGCTGGCCGAGGCAACTTCCTGAAGGAGCGAATCCGGGTCGTCGTAACGGGCCCATACGCCCTCGAGGTTGAGGGTCGCCAGGCCACCGCACTGGTGCATTTCGATGGCGAAGGAAGGGTCGACGACCGCGTCCATCGCAGAGGCCATGAACGGGATGTCGAAGTGGTGGTCTCCGACATCGAGGCCGAGTTCCACGAGTTCGGGATTGAGGCTGACCTCACCCGGGACGATGGCGACTTCATCGAATCCATATGCCCGGCGGAGCTGCTTAAACTGGGGTGCGGTCACGATATCCTCCTGCAGAACAAACGCGGACTGGCCGCACACCCATTGCGGGACGGCGGCTACGGTGGACAGACCTGAGGCTATTCAAGACTTTGGGACCCAATTCGCGGGGTAGCGTCCGAAACTGAACGCCTGCATTATCCAATGAAGTGTAGGCGTGCCTTTGAACAGGGGTCAACCTGAGTCAGAGCGGGAGGACGGGGGTATGTGTGAATCATCACAGGGCGTTTACGGCCACCACCCCGGCCTCTATGTCGTCGCCACGCCGCTGGGGAACCTGGGCGACCTTGCACCCCGCGCGAAGAGCCTTCTCGAAACAGCGAGCGCGGTCGCCGCAGAGGACACTCGCACGGTGAAGAAGCTCGTAACTGGTGGCAGCAGCGCCCGATTCGTAAGCCTCACCGAGCACAATGTGCACCAGCGGATCCCCGGGCTGCTCGAAGCGGCCAGCAGCAGCGTTGTTGCGTTGGTCAGCGATGCCGGCACGCCCGCTATCGCTGATCCCGGCAGCCGCCTGGTCGCGGCCGCGCACCAGGATGGTATCCCCGTGTATTCGGTTCCGGGCCCATCGGCACTGGCTGCAGCACTGGCTGCTTCCGGATTCGAGACGAGCGGCACATTGTTCCTGGGTTTTCTCCCTCGCAAACGGGGGGAACGGATCAGCATGCTCCAACATGCCGCGGGATGCGCGCGGGTCGCCGTCTTCTTCGAAAGCCCCGGACGGCTGGCGGGCGCGTTGCGACATGTTGCCGAGGCAGTTGGTGACGTTGAGGCGTCGGTATCGCGTGAGATCTCCAAGGTGCACGAAGAGAACATTCGCGGCTACGTGCTCGAACTGGCGGAGCGTTTTGAAGGTACGCGGGGTGAGTGCACCGTCGTCGTGCAACTGCCTGAGCGGGAAACCGGTGAAGGAGACGCCGACCGTGCGTTTGCCATCCTCGCGGCGATGAAGCGTGCCGGGGCGCGCAGGTCGACCGCGGCGTCGGAAGTGAGCCGGCTGGAAGGGCTGCCACGTGGGCGGCTTTACGATGCCTGGGAGGCGCGTTGAGGGGGTGGGCTGCGTTGTTTCCCGTACGTCGAGTACAGTAACGGCGTGTCAGAACGCATTCTTGTCTGTGTCGCATGGCCTTACGCGAACTATCTCCTGCACGTCGGACAGGCGGCAGGGGCCTACCTACCAGCGGATGTCTTCGCACGGTACCAGCGGCTCGCCGGGAGAGAGGTACTCATGGTGTCCGGGTCGGACTGCCATGGCACGCCGATCACGGTGAGCGCCGACCGGGAGGGGGTCGAACCGCAGGAGATCATCAACCGCTATCACCCGCGCATCGTCGAAGTGTGGGACCGTTTCGGCATCTCGTTCGATACCTACACATCGACGCTGACTGAAAATCACTATGAGACCGTGCAGGACGTGTTCCTGCGGCTCCTCGAAAACGGATACCTGTACACTAAGACCGAGGATCAGCTCTTCGACCCGGAGGCGGAGCGGTTCCTCCCGGACCGTTATGTGGAGGGGACGTGCCCGCATTGCGGGTACACCGAAGCCCGTGGCGACCAGTGCGATAGCTGCGGGTCGCAGCTTGATGCCACCGACCTGTTGGAGCCGCGCAGCCGGCTGACGGGCGCAACGCCGGTCCTCCGGGAGTCGGAGCACTTCTTCCTGAAGCTGTCGGCACTGACCGACCGCCTGAAGGAGTGGGCGGAGCAGCAGACGCACTGGCGGCGCAACGTCCTGAATTTCACGCTTGGAATGCTCAACGAGGGGCTCCCCGACCGGGCTATTACGCGCGACATTGCCTGGGGCGTGCCGGTTCCAGTGGACGGGTATGAATCGAAGCGTATTTATGTCTGGTTCGACGCGGTGATCGGCTACCTCTCGGCGACGAAGGAATGGGCGCAAACGAGTGGCGACCCCGATGCATGGGAACGGTTCTGGAAGTCAGACGAGTCGCGCTCGTACTACTTCATCGGGAAGGACAACATTCCCTTCCATACCGTGGTTTGGCCGGCGCAGCTGATGGGTTATGGGGAGTTGAACCTGCCCTATGACGTGCCCGCGAACCAGTACGTGAACTTCTCGGCGGGGCAGAAGCAGAGCAAGTCAAAAGGCACCGGCACCTGGATGCTGGATCTGCTCGACGTGTACGACGCAGACGTCATTCGCTTCTACCTGACGCTGATCATGCCGGAGACGGCCGACTCCGAGTTCCGCCCGGAGGAGCTCATCCGCACGAACAACGACGTGTTGATTGGTACCTGGGGCAATCTCGCCAACCGGGTCATCGCGATGATTAACCGGAACTTCGACGGCGTGGTCCCCGAGGCCGGGGAGCTCGCCCCGGAGAGTGTCGAGATCTTGCGCGAGACCACGGCGGCTTTCGAAACCATCGGCGAGCGGTACAACACGTGCCAGTTCCGCATCGCGCTGCAGGAGACGCTCCGGGTTGCACAGGCCGCAAACCGGTACCTGGACGACCGAGCGCCCTGGAAGATGGTGAAGGAAGACCGGGACCATGCCGCGCAGACGCTCAGCGTGGCGATCAGCGTGGTGAACGGCCTGAAGACGCTGTTTCACCCGGTGTTGCCATTCTCGACGAGCCAGCTTCACGAGGCGCTGCGGCAGCCGGGGACCATCCAGGAGCATGGCTGGAAGCTCAATGAGCTGGCACCTGGGACCCAGATTGGGCCGGCGGTTGGCCTTTACAAGAAGCTTGACGTGCCCGAGGAGGCAAACGGCGGATGACGCCCGTCCTGGTCGACACCCACAGCCACATCCAGATGGACAGGTTCGATGACGACCGCCAGGCCGCAATCGCGCGGGCCGCGGAAGCATCCGTCGGCTACGTGGTGGTTTGCGGTGACGACCCGGAGACGTGTGCCTCGGCCCTGGCCCTCGCGCGGGCACACAACGGCATCTTGCCAACGGTGGGGTATCATCCGCACGAAGCGGCGCAGATCGGCGAGGCCGAGCTCGCACAACTGCGCACATGGTCCGAAGACCCGGCGGTGCGGGCCATCGGGGAGATCGGCCTCGATTACTACCGGGAAATTTCACCGCCCGAGGTGCAGGCGCGCGTGCTCGACGCCCAGCTCGACCTTGCCATCGAACGCGGACTGCCCGTGCTTGTACACTCCCGCGCGGCGGAAGACGCGATTGCGGCACACCTGTCACGATATGCGGAAGCGTCACCATTGCGGGGAAGCGGCCGGGAAGTTGGCATCATGCATTGCTTCGGTGGGACGCTTGAGCAAGCCGAGCGCTATGTGGAGATGGGGTTCTTGATCTCGCTCGCCTGTACCGTCACCTATCCGAAGAACGAAGAAGCGCGCCGCGTCGCGTCCGGGATCTCCCTGGAGAAACTTGTTATCGAAACCGACAGCCCATTCCTGCCACCGCAGGAACACCGGGGAAAACGCAATGAACCGGCGTTCGTGTCAGCAGCGGCACACGCCATTGCCGGGGTGCGTGGGATAAGCTTCGATGAGGTAGCAGCCGCAACGACCGCGAATGCCTTGCGCCTGTTCGCCATTGACGCAGAACACCGGGTGGTACTTGCATGAGCCAGGCGATGACAACGCTCTATGGTCCGGTCGCCGAGGATATGGTCCTCGTGGAGGACCTGCTGGAAACGGTAAAGCAGACGGACGTGGGGCCATTGTCGCGGATGCTGGAGCATGCGCTGGAAGCGCGTGGGAAGCGGCTCCGGCCAGCGCTTGTGCTACTGTCGGGCGCCCTTGGCAATTACGACCTCAACCGCCTCGTCCCGCTCGGCGCCGCCATCGAACTGCTCCACACGGCGAGCCTGGTACATGACGATGTCGTGGACGGCGCTACGAGCCGACGCGGCAGGCCCACCTCGAACGCAATCTTCGACAATGCGCTGACGGTCCTGCTCGGGGACTACATGTTCGCGAACGCGGCCGAGATGGTGACGCGCACAGGAAGCCTTGAGGTTACCCGGTTGTTCGCGCTTGCCCTGATGAAAATGACGAGCGGCGAGCTGGACCAGGATGCCGCGGCATTCGACGTGGGACACGACGTGCAGCAGTACCTCTCGCGTATCGGCGGGAAGACCGCCGCGCTTTTTGCGAACGCGACCGAAGGTGGCGCAATCCTGGGTGAAATGGACCGGGATACGGTGGCCGCACTGCGGGTGTACGGGTACAGCCTGGGCATGGCGTTCCAGATTGTGGACGACGTGCTGGACTTCAACGGGGATGAAGAATTGATGGGGAAGCCGGTGGGAAGCGACCTGCGCGAGGGCACCGTTACGCTCCCCGGCCTGCTTCTGCTCGAGCGGTATCCCAAGGACAACCCGATCAAGCGCTTTTTTACGGCGAAGCGCGACCGGGAACGACACCTCCAGGCTGCCATCACGACGGTGCAGGACACCGAAGTGCTGGAATCGTCAATGGATATGGCGCGCGACTATGTCCGCCGGGCACGCGAAGCGATCGCCCCGATCCCCGATGGGGAAGCGAAGCGATCGCTAGTTGAGGTGACGGATTACGTGCTCGACCGTTCGAGCTGACGAGTTCTACTTGAGGCCACGCTTCGGCGTGGTCTTGGTCATCTTCTTCTTCTTCTTGTAGTTGTCTTCCACGTCCGTGGGCTTCACCGCGTTGCCGTAGGCATCGCTGAGCTCGCCCTTGCGGGCCGCGGCCTTCATGTCGGCAATGGACGACTTCTCGCCCTTGGAAAGCGTCTGCGGTGGCTTGGGCTTGTTGACCTCGGGGTGCTCGTTCGGGCGCCCCTTCTTGACCAGGTTGTTCACCTTCTTGCCGAGGTGGTAGTACTTCCCGTCGTCGGGAATGCGGCGTGGGTAACCGTCCCGGAACGTGAACGCCGAAAAGGATGTCGGCATGATGCGCTCGGAATCCTGGAAACATTCCGGGCAGGGAACCGGGAGCGACGACTCCCTGATGGGCCGCAGCTCTTCGAAAATGCCGTGGCACGGCTCGCAATAGTACTCGTACAGGGGCATGTGCCTCTCTCCCTCCTGGAGGCCGTGTGGTGTTTCCAATTCTACAACGTGTCGGCTCCTGGCGTCGCCGGATCGTTGCTGCCGGGGGAAAGCTCCCTCGCAAGGCGGGCGGTCGGCAGCTCACGGTCCAGGTGGTAGCGAATGACGCCGGCGAGGGCTTGCTGAAGCTCCTCGGCGACTTCGCCGGGGATATGCAGGCCGGTGAACTGCGGGAGCGATGCGCGGGCGGCATATCGCAACACCTTGATTGCAGGGACGGATACAAGCCGCCCCACGCCCGCGCCGGGACGGCACTGGCGGCAAACCAGCCCGCCAGCGCCCGGCGCCAGCAGGGTCTCTTCCGGCGAGAGGCGGGCACTGCACGCCGCGCAAGCATCCACCTGGAGTTCGAACCCGGCGAGCGCCAGCATATGGATCTCCACATAGCGGGAGACGCTCCCGGGGTCGCTGCCATCGTTCAGCGCTTCGAGGGCGACGAAGAGCAATTCGAAGAGCTCGGGATGAGGCGCGTCTTCCCCGGTGAAGCGGTCGACGAGCTGGGCGTAATAGGACGCGGCCGCCCATCGCTCGAGGTCCCCGCCAATACGCGGGAAGGACCGGATGGTTTCAGCCTGTGTGAAAACGTCGAGGGTACGACCCCGTGCCAACAGGAAGCGGCTGAACGTCAGCGGTTCCAGGTGACCACGCATGCGGCTGCGCGACTTGCGGATGCCTCGCGCGACGCCTTCGAACTTGCCGAGCTCCGGGCCAAATACGACGAAGATGCTATCCGCTTCACCGACGTTTCGCCTGCGGAGGACGATGCCCTCGGCACGGAACGTGCGGGCTTCACGAGCCACAGTTACACCGCCTGGCGTCCTTCAAGTGCGCGCAGCAGAGTGACATCGTCGGCGTATTCGAGGTCGGCTCCGGAGGGAAGTCCCCGGGCTAGCCGCGTCACCCGTACGCCGAGCGGCCCGAGGAGCTTCGCCGCATACATGGCGGTCGCTTCCCCTTCGAGGCTGGGGTTGGTGGCCATAATGACTTCCGAAACGCTGCCGCCCTGAACGCGTGCGAGGAGTTCGCGGAATCGCAGGTCCTCGGGCCCGACGCCGTCCATCGGGTTTAACACGCCGTGGAGGACATGGTAGACGCCGTTGTATCCGCCCGAGCGCTCAATCGCGGAGATGTCGAGCGCCTGCTCGACGACGCAGACAAGCGATTGATCACGGCGGTCGTCGGTGCAGTACCCGCATGGGTCTTGCTCGGTTATGTAACAGCAGACGGAACACAGGCGGATCCGCCGCTTCACCTCGAGGACCGCATTCGCCAGTGCTTCGGCTTCTTCATCGCCAACACGGAGGATGTGATAGGCAAGGCGCTGGGCGGACTTGGGCCCAATGCCGGGGAGGCGGTTGAATTGCTCGACCAGGCGGGCGATGGCTTCGGGGGTGCCGCCCGTGGCCATGGCTTATCCTGGCCCGAGGCCGGGGATGTTGAGCCCCCCGGTGATGGAACCGAAGGATTCTGCCTGCAGCGCCGAGGCGCGCTCGGAAGCGTCGCTAATAGCTGCCATGATGAGGTCCTGGAGCATTTCGACGTCTTCGGGGTCGACAACGTCGGGTGAGAGCTCGATCCCGGCGATCTTCTGGTCGCCCGTCATCGTGATTTTCACCGCCCCACCACCGGCGGTGCCGGTGACTTCCGTTTCGGCGAGTTCCTGCTGGGCCTTCTGGAGCATCTCCTGGGCCTGTGCGAGGGCGTTCGGGTTTCCGCCGCCGCCTGCACCGCCACCCATGCCCGGGAGGCCGGCACCGGAACCGGCACCGCCCTTGCTCCCGCCGCCGCGGCGAAGGTAGCGGTTTCTGCCGCTGCTTTTTGCCATTATTCGGAATCCTTTCCGACCGGGGTCGCACCGAGGGCTCGCGCGGCATCGGCAAGGTGTCCTCCCTTGCTGGGGCGCTGAGCCTGCGGTTGGCGATCGACAAGCTCGATTTCGAGCCGGACGGTACGGCCAAGGAGCGCGGAGGCCTGCTCTTCGATGAGCTGACGCCCGTCCCGGTCTATCTTCTGCATGATGGCCTGATAGTAGAACCCAAGGCGAAGGACCTCGCCTTCCATCTCGAGCACTTCACAGGAGCCGTTGATGTAGGCGGCCTTGGTGATATCGACCATGCTACACCGATCGTAGAGTTCGCGGAGGAAGCGTTGTTCGGCGGGCGCATCGGCCGGTGCAGCGCGCTTCCCGGAAGCTTTCCGTGGCCGCGATTGCTGCCGTTGCGCTCCCCCTGCACCATCACCTTGCGGGGCTGCGACAGGCGCCGCCGCGACTGCCTGTGGC
>SKSF01000010.1 GCA_007118095.1 Dehalococcoidia bacterium | reverse complement strand
TTCCACAGCGTGGAGGACGCCAACCTGCTTCGTGCGATCGAACTGACACCCGGCGCCGATCTCGTGCTCGATTGGGACCTCGCGCCGACGCGCCAGGAGGTCGTCTACACCGTCCAGGCTGGAAACTCCATCAGCACCATCGTGCTCGACCTCGAGACCGGGCAACGCGAACCAGTCGAACCCGCCGGCCGCCGCGCCTCGTGGATTCCCTGACCTACCGCCCCCGGCCATTGTTCCCGGCATGGTCCGGCGGGCCGTTGCCTCCGCCGCTATTCCCCGCGTGATCGGGCGGCCCGGGTGTCGACGCATGGTCCGGCGGGCCGTTGCCGCCGCCGCTGCTCCCGGCATGGTCAGGAGGACCGGGGGTCGACGCATGATCCGGCGGGCCGCTACCTCGACCGTTGTTCCCGGCGTGGTCGGGCGGGCCGTTGCCGCCGCCTCCGCTCCCGGCGTGGTCAGGGGGGCCGGGGGTCGACGCATGATCCGGTGGGCCGTTGCCGCCAGCATGGTCGGACGGACCTGGAGTCGAACCGTGGTCCGGCGGGTTCGCGGGACCACGCGTTGCTGTTGGCGCGGGCGGGTTGCTGCCGCCACCGCCACTGCTTGCGGATGAGGCTGGCGTGGCGGTCGCCTGTCCACCGTCGTTGGCGTCCTGGGCCGCCTGGACCGGCCCCGAAGGCTCGACCGGGGTCGCGGTCGCCGGGGGCGACGTGGCCGCTGGCGAAGTCGGCGAAGGCCGTTCCGGGCGCGCCGTCGCAGTAGCCGTCGGCTCCTCGCCACCCTCGCTCCCGGCGCCACTCACACGGGAATCGTCGGCTTCGGCTGTCGGGGTCACGGTCGGCCCGACGGTTGGCCTGTCTGCCAGGCCCATCGGGGATCCCCGATCCTGCAACACGAGGGAGCCACTGACGCCGGTCGCCGGGATATCCTGCGTATCCTGCGCGGTCGCTACGGGGGTGTCCGCGGTGGTTACGCCTGGCGGGGCAGGGAAGTCGACATCACCGAATCGCGTGCGGCTCTCTACCCAGCCTTCCGGGTCTGGGGACGCCGCTTCAGAACCGTTGGACGAGGGGCTCATCACCTGGAAGGGGTTAAACGTTGCCTGCGGCGCATGCGGCAGGACCGCGACCATCCCCACGACGCCGATGATGCAGAGCACCATCCCGACCACAACAGGCCGCGCTGTCAGGAAGGGCAGCCGTCCCTGCCCGGGTTGCTTCATAGATCGCCGGGGGAATCGCGACATCGGGATGGCGCCTCCGTGCCGTTCTCCATGGCGGACGCTGCTCCGAGCGCCCGTGTTCACGGGGAGCGGTCCATTGCCGCTCACCCTGACTAACGGGTTAAACCACGCGCCAGTCTATCCCCCTGTCCCGGTTGACGCATAAATCGCTACGCTCCTGTTACATACACGGTACCGTCCGCTGACAAACGAATAAGGGGCACGCCCGTTATGTCTTCCGGGCGTGCCCCTTTGTAAACCGGAGTGCACCGGTCACCGTCAGGCCGGGCGGAACACCGGGATGGGGTACTCCCCTTCGTCCTGTTCTTCGAAATCCACCTTCACCCGCATGCCGATCTTGATGTCCGTCAGCGGGTCGTCGACTCCCACGATGCTGGTCAGCATCCGAAAGCCTTCATCCACGTCCACATAGGCGACCGAATAGGCGCCCATCTCGCGGAAACCGGGCACGGCGCTCTGCCGCACGACGGAATAGGTGTAGACCGTGCCCATGCCGCTCGATTCGCGCCATTCCAGGTTACGGCCGCCCGTCTTCGGGTTATGCAGCCTCGGGTAAAACACGACGTCGCCCGTGTCCTTGTCCACCTGGTAGCGCAGCTTGCGTTCTTTCACACCCTCCCAGTAGGGCTCGGTGTGTGGTTCGGGAAATCGCGGTTGTGGTCGATTCGGCATAGTTCCTAGTCCCCCGCAAGGATGACGGTGCCACCGGCATGGGTGGAGCCAAGCATGCCACCGTTGCCGTGCGCAACGGCGAGCTTCGCGCCGGGCACCTGGGATGTCGATTCGCCGCGGAGCTGCCGCACGGATTCGAGCAGCAAGAAAATGCCCCGCATGCCAGGGTGGTTCGACGATAGGCCGCCACCGTCCGTGTTCAGCGCCGGCGCGCCCTTCTGGTCGAACTTCAGGACGCCGCCCTTCACGAAGTCGCCGACCTCGCCCTTCTTGCAAAAGCCAAGGTCTTCAAGCATCACCGCGACAGTGATCGTGAACGAGTCGTAAATCATCGCGATGTCCACCTCGCCCGGCCGGACATCCGCCTGCGCGAAAGCCTCGGGGCCCGACTGCGCCGCCGCGCTCGTCGTGATGTCGCCACCATTTTCCACGTACTTGGTTGCTTCGCCGCTACCAATGATCCACACCGGCTTCTTCTTGATGTTCCGCGCCACATCCTTCGAAACGATGACGACAGCGCCGCCACCATCGCTCACCATGCAGCATTCGAGCAGGTGCAGCGGGTCCGCAATGACGCGCGACTCCAGCACGTCGTTCACGTCGATTTCGTTGATGCCAACGAACTGGAGGTCGGTCATCGCCTGCACAGCTTCGGGGTTGCGCATCGCGTGGTAGCGCGTGGCCACCGAGATCTCCGCGAACTGCTCTTTGGTGGAGCCATAGTCGTGCATGTGGCGATGCTTCACCATGGCGTAGTTGGAGATGAGCGTGGAGCCGTAGGGCATCTCCATGTTTGACTGCCACGTCGGCTGCGGCGCCCCGCGGCCGCCCGTACCGATCGCCACGCGGTTCGATGCAGCGTTCGAACCGTAGCTGAGGACCGCGACATTACACTTCCCGGCCGCGATGTCCCGCAGCGCGTGAGCCGCGTGAAACTCGTACGACGAGCCGCCCACCATGGTCGTGTCGATAACCCGGGGCTTGAAGCCCATGTAGTGCTGGATGGCGAGCCCGCCGCCACCTTCGCCGTCCTGCGCATCGTAAAGCCCGTCCACGTCCGACCATTCCAGACCGGCATCTTCGAGCGCTTTCGCAATGCTCTCGGCCTTGATCTGGATGGCGGACACGCCGGGGGCGACGCGCAGCGGATATTCGTAGATTCCGGCTATTGCCGCTTGGCGTTCCTGGTTCATTTGTCCCTGATCTCTGCTCCAAAGCTGGGGTTCGCTGCCGTGAGGTGCCTGAGAAGTGTGACGGGCTCGATTGCACACCCCCGGACCCCCCGCTAGGGTTCCTGCATGCGCATCGGCCTCATCAGCGACACTCACCTGCCCCAGCTCCTCCGGCAGCTCGATGAGCTGGGACCCGAGGTTGGTGAGTTCCTCTCGACGGTGGACCTGATTCTACACGGGGGCGACGTGACCGCACCCGCCATCCTCGACTGGTGCGGACAGTACGGCGATCTGGTCTGCGCGCGCGGCAACAACGACGCGTTCGACGACCCGCGCATGCACGACCTGGTCCGGCTCGACATCGAAGGCTTCCGCATCGGGATGGTCCACGAACTGCGACCCGAAAGCCGCCCCATGGACCAGCTCCTCAAACAGGCCACAGGCGGCGAGCACGTGGACATCCTCATCGCCGGGGACACCCACGTCGAACGGCTCGAATACCGCGATGGCGTCGTGTTTATGAACTCGGCAAGCCCGACGTTTCCGCACCATATGGAAGTCCGGCTCGGCTCCGTCGGCCTGCTCGAAATCGAGCCCGGCCGCATCCGGGGCGAGATCATCCGCCTGGGCGAAACGCCCGGCAAGCGCAACCCCATCCGCCCCAGCCACATCGAGGTCGTCGAGGGCCAGATCGCGTCCGCCAGCTACAACGGCGAAGTGCTGCCCGTGGGCGAAGAAACCGAATAGGCGACAGTCCGGGAGTCGTCGGGTAACCGTTTCGCTACGTACCGCGACCAAACATGCATCGACGTCCCGCCCCACCGGCGGTATGAAACCGGGACGCCGATGCGCCCCCGGCATGGCGATGTCCCACGGAAGGGAAACCCGTACATGCGCTACCTGGTTGAGAGCCGGCGCCTGCCCGGCACCATCGTCATCCTCGCCATCTTCGGACTCTTCGTCCTCGCGTGCGCCGATAACGACTTCGGCACCGAACGCCCGGTCCAGGTCGGCGAATCCGAAACCAAGATCTTCCACTTTCACACACATGACTCCGACGAAGTGCTCGAGTGGTATGAACTCGCCTCGGCAACCGGCGCCATGAGCGGCGACACCTTCTTCGACGATCCCCGGGTTGACCGCTGGATAACGCAGCCCGCGTCCCCTGGCCAGGTCGTCATCCAGGCGATACAGCTGCCGGCCCCCAACGCCGACGCGACGCTCGAATCGCTGGAGATCGACCCCGCTTCCGAACACGCCGGCGATTTCGTCATCTTTTCCGGCGGGACAACATGCATCCCCGGCGAATCGCTCCCCGCAAACCAGGCCTGCACCCTCTTCATCGGCTTCACACCGTCCGGACTGGGGGAGCACATCGCGGATATCACGTACACCGTCGAGGAAACGGACGAGGTCTACACCGCAACGGTCCACGGCCTCGGCGCCGAGGTCTCCATCGAGAGTCCCGAAGATGGGGCCGAATACATGCAGGGACAGGAAGTTGTCGCCAGCTTCACGTGCGACGCGGGCGACGCCGACTACACCTGCATCGCTTCGGGCGCGGATGGGGAGCCGATCGACACATCCGAACCAGGCAGCCGCGCATTCAGCGTCGGACTGGAACCGGCCAGCCCATACAACGCAATCAGCGAGCACGTCACCTATGCCGTCACCGAACTGACCGCGGCCTGCTACCCCCTGTTCGCCGGGCAGGACAC
>SKSF01000149.1 GCA_007118095.1 Dehalococcoidia bacterium | reverse complement strand
CGCGCCATGGTGCAGGACGTATAGGTCAGGCGGCCCCGGGGCCGGGTGCAGGTTGCGCCGTCTCGGCGGCGGGTTCGGCCGCTTCGTCTTCTTCGAAGACTTCGACAGCCGGTTCGGTGGCTGGTGGTGGTGGGGTGGCACCGCGAGCGGCGCCGGGGGCGAGCGGAAAGATGCTGGCAGCCCCGGGGAGCCATCCGCGAGTTACGGCGCGGGCTTCGTCGGCGACCATGAAGGCGTCCGGGTCGAGGCAGTGGACGAGCTTCATGGCGCGGTTGGCCTGCTTGCGGGGGACGGTGGCGGTGATGATGCCGACGGTGCCGTCGCGGCCTTCGCCATGGCTGAGGGTGGCGCCGAAGCCGGCTTCGCGGAGTGCGGCGGCGATGGAAGGCGCCATGTAGCGGGAAATCGTGCGGAGGTTGACGTAGCCCATGGCCATGCGCTGTTCGATGCGGATGCCGAGGATGGTGCCAAAGGAGAACCCAAGGCAGTAGCTCATGAGCATGGCGATATCGGTGAGGTCCTGCACGACGACACCGATGCCGAGGACGTACACGAGGACTTCAAAGAAACCGAGGACGCCGGACCAGAGTTCGTTTCCGCGATTGGTCAGGAGTATGCGGACAGTACCGACCGCGACACCAGCCAGGCGCAGGAAGAAGACAAGCAGGATTGCACCGAGATAGATGGCGGGGTCGGGCAACTCATGGGACCTCCTGAGACTCTGATGCTATGGAAGCAGCCGGCATGACTACATGCATCACTCTGTTTTCTTACATTAGGAAAGGCGAGGGATAGTTGAGGGGAAGGGGAAAGGGAGGAGGTATCCGGGTTTGTTGGTGGGGTAAGAAAAGGGCCGGCGGTTGCCGGCCCTTCTGGGTGTCGTAGCGGACGGTGGTGAGCATTACCAGCCGCGGGCGGCCATGAGTTCCCGGTCTTCGAGCGAGCCGACGGCGATGCTCTGCATGGCCTGGCCGAGGCCGGCGCTGACGCGCGCGATGACTTCGGGATCCTGGTAGTGGGTGGTGGCTTCGACGATTGCTTTCGCGACGGCCGGCGGGTTTTCGGACTTGAAGATGCCGGAGCCGACGAAGACGCCGTCGGCGCCGAGGCGCATCATGAGCGCGGCATCGGCGGGGGTGGCGATGCCACCGGCGGCGAAGTTGACGACCGGGAGGCGGCCTTCTTCCTTGACGCGCTTCACGAGCTCGAGGGGTGCGCCGATTTCCTTGGCGTAGGTGTAGAGCTCGTCGCCGGCCATGTTCTGGACGCGGCGAACCTCGGCCTGGACCGAGCGCATGTGGCGGACTGCTTCGACGATGTCGCCGGTGCCGGCTTCGCCCTTTGTGCGGATCATGGCTGCGCCTTCGCCGATGCGGCGGAGGGCTTCGCCAAGGTCGCGGCAGCCGCAGACGAAAGGCACCTTGAACTGGTGCTTGTCGATGTGGTGCTTTTCGTCGGCGGGAGTGAGGACCTCGGACTCGTCGATGTAGTCGATGCCGAGGGCTTCGAGGACTTCAGCTTCGACGAAATGGCCGATGCGCGCCTTGGCCATGACGGGGATGGTGACGGCCTCGACGATGTCTTTGACCACGGTGGGGTCGCTCATGCGGGCGACGCCACCGTCGCGGCGGATATCGGCGGGGACTCGCTCGAGCGCCATGACCGAACAGGCGCCGGCTTCTTCGGCGATTTTCGCCTGCTCGGGGGTGACGACGTCCATGATGACGCCGCCTTTAAGCATTTGTGCAAGGCCGACTTTGACGGCCCATGTTCCGGTTTGTGTCATTGGTTACTCCACCAGCATCTGCCCCGGCCAGGCGCCGGGGTGCGGATACTTACAGGATAGCTGTGTAACGGGGCTGATAACAGTGATTGGGTGAGAGCTAGATCTCGTCGAGGTCGTCCCCCTGGTGGTCGAGCATCCAGCGCTGGAAGACCGCCTCGGCATCATCGACGGAGGTGACGGGGCCGGGGGTGGCCGATGTGTCGCCGGCCCACTGCTTTTCGGCGTCTTCGAGCCATTCAGCCAAGAGGAACTCTTCGGCCTCGGCGCCGCCCTGGAGGCTATTGGCGGAGAGCAGCGCGCCGCGGATTGCTTCGAGCCGGGAATCGGGGGCGGGCTGGAAGTACTCCTCGGCGATGGCGGCAAGCGCGCCGGGGACGGTGGTACCGCGCCGTTCCGCTTCGGCTTCGAGGAGCGAGAGCAGTGGCGGCGGGATGTCGACGTGGATTTCGGTCATGCGGCTACCTCCTCAGCGGAGTTCGAGCTGGCCTTTCGGTGTTTCGAGCAGTGCAACCAGGACAGGTACAGGGCCGGGGATGACCGTCATGTCCATGGTATCGAGGGCGAGGAGCGCGTCCATCACGGTGGGCGCTTCGTGGTGCTCGGCGCGAAGGCGGACAAGCTGGCAGCCGCCGGGGGCGGAGCGGGCAGGGTGGGGCGTTTCGCCCCAGTTGATGAGAAACGGGACGAGACCGTCGCCGACGGTCTTCGGCGCCCGGGTGAGCGTCCATGCAAGGGTTTGCCCGTCCGGGGTCGACCGTGACATGGGCCGCGGGTCGCCGGGGTCGTAGTCCATGCGGCGAGCACGGTCGACGGCGGCCTGTACGTTTGCGACGCGAAGGGCCCAGGTAACGAGGCAAGGTTCGATGAGCTTGTCGATACCGAAGGGCATTGAGCGGTCTGTGGGCGGCTCCTGCTCGGGATCGGGAGCGATGATCTCGAGGTAGCAGTCGTCCCCCAGCGAGAGGAGGGCATTGTGGGTGCCTGCGCCGGGGTGTTTGCCGCCGGGCGCGGCGCGGACACCCAGGCGGCGTTCTAGGTCGTCAACAGCGGCGCCGAGCTCCGGTGCGCCATAGACCAGGTGGTCGATTGCCATGGTCACTTCCATCGCGTGGGGTCTTCTCATCTTCACAGCGGGGCGGGCGGAGTCAAGTGGATATTGATACTGAATCTCACATGTGATAGCGTCTCAGTGCGCCGGATGGCAGCCGGAGCACGGGCGGCGGGCAGTTCCTCCTTCCTGCCCGCCGCCCTTTTTTTGAGCATTCATTCGAGGGCCCAGAGGGAAATGAGGCCGCCTGTCCAGAGTGCCGCAAGGATGGCCAGGATGCCGGGCCAAACGCGGAGCGCGTAGGCACGTCCGCCCGTGGAGTAGGCGAGGACCATCTTCGTCCCGGAGTTGGTGGTCATTGCGAGGAGGATGGGGATGATGGCGTCGCGTGCTTCGATCTGGCCCGCGGCGACCAGCGAAGCGACGGACAGGGCGGGGGCATGGGTATCGGCCAGGCCAGCAACGGCGAGGCCGATCGCAACGCCTCCGGGCCCGACCCACTCATCGAGCGCGGCGGAGATGAAGAGGACGGTGGTGAGGATGGCGGCGAAGCCAAAGGCGACGCGGAGGTCGAAAGGGCGGCCGGTTGCGGATGCAGTTGGGACCTGCGTACGAAGGGCGATGAGCGCGAATCCGCCGCCATACAGGAGAGCGGCGGCGGCGCCCAACCCAAGCGCGGGGATGATGGCTTCGAAGGTTTCGGTGTTGGCAGTAGCGAGCAGTATGCTCATGAGGACCAGGGTGGCGACGTTCGAAAGGAGGGCGCCGGATGCGGCCGGGCCGATGATGGAGGAGTCCTGGCGGGCGCGGGCGCCCATCGCGCCGATGGTCGCGGTGCTGGAGACGAAGCCGGCTGCGAGGCCCGAAAGGGCGAGGCCGATGCGTGGCCCGACGGCGCGCATGGCGATGTAGCCGGCGCCGCTCACGCCCATGATGAGGACGACGAAAAGCCAGACGCGAAAGGGGTTGAAGACGTCGTAGGGCCCGATGGTGGTGTCGGGGACGAAGGGGAGAATGACGAGCGCGGCGCCCGCGAAGAGGAGCGCGTCGTGGAGCTCGTTTTCCGTGAGAACGCGGTTCACGAATTCGTGGAGGGTCCGGCGCAGGGCGAGGAGGACGGTCACGACGACGCCCGCGGCGGCGGCGAGCTGCGGGGATTGGTGAGCGAGCGCGCCGAGGAGAAAGACCGTGACGAGGGCAACTTCGGTGGTGATGCCCGGGTCTTCGCGGTCGCCGTAGATGTAGCTGAGGGCGGCGACGATGGCGACGAACGCACCGCCGGTCACAAGGGCGGCCCAGGATTCCAGGATGGCGGCGACGCCGCCGATCAGCCCGACAAGCGCGAAGGTGCGGAGACCCGCCGCCGCACGGCCCCTGCCCGTGCCCTTGCGGCGTTCGCGCTCGGCGCCGACGAGCAGGCCAATGCCGGTGGCGACGGCGAGCGTGAGCGCAGCTTCCGTGGGTTCATCGAGCTCGACTGCCTGCAGGAAGGGCATATGGTGATCATAGGCGGCCCTGTCCTAGCCGCCTCCAAGCGTGGGCACCAGCCAGGGCTACACGGTGGCCGGGTGATCCCAGAAGGACCGTTCGTGTTCGCGGGGATTCGCTTCGGCGCCGGAACCGCGACCGAGCCGCATCGTCCAGTGCTGGCCGGGTCCGTAGGGCGGCCATTCGGGCAGGGCAGGCGTGGACGGGGACCCGAACCGGGCGAAGCGCACCCATGCTTCCTGCATGGCATGGGACAGTTCGTCGGCTTCGACGCCTTCGCCGGTGAACCCGCGGATTCCGGGGTGCTGATGGGTGCCGAAGACAAATGGCACTTCGAGCAGGTGTGGGGCGCCGAGGCTGCCGTCGAGCGCCGGGGACTGCCAGTCGAAGACGTAGGTATAGACGGGGACGTGGCGCGCCTGGAGGGCCGCGAAGTGGAGGGCGGGCCAGCGGAATACGCAGTCCGTCGCGATGGCGCAAAGGAGCCCGGCTGGCGAGGTGTCTTCTTCGCGCTCGGCGCGGGCGGCGCGGTAGGTTGTGATGGCGGCCTTTGCGCGCTCCGCAGCATCTTCGCCCTCACCGATGAGCTTTGTGACGCGGTCGAGCAGCCCTTCTTCGTCGAGGTTGGGGACTGCGGGGTCGGCGGCGAGGAAGAAGCGCATTTCGTCTTCGTTCGTGCCGACGAGCAGGGAGACGCTGCTGGCATGGCCTTCGGCGATGGCGTGATAGGGGTCGACCGGGACGAGCTCGTCGTCCACGACGGGGCCATAGAAGACGCCCTTGCTGCGGGGTGTGGCGCGGTCCTGTGCGGCGGCGAGGTCCTCAGCGGGTACCTCACGGAGGCGGCCGGCGTCGCCGGGCTCAATGCCCAGTTCGTCGAGGATATGGCGCGCGGTCTGCTCGGCGGCCTCGGGGGTACGGAGGAGGTTGGGCGCGCCGCTCTGAATGATGGCTTTTTCGAAGAGGCCGGTGGTGTTGGGCATGGCCATCATGGTGGCGATGCTGGCGGCCCCGGCGGACTGGCCGAAGACGGTGATATTGGACGGGTCGCCACCGAAGTGGCCGATCTCGGATTTGACCCATTCGAGGGCAGCGACCTGGTCGAGGAGGCCCTGGTTGCCGGTGGCATCGAATTCTGGGCCGCAGAGGCTGTCGAGCCGGAGGAAGCCGAATGCGCCGAGGCGGTAGTTGATAGTCACAACCACGACATCGCCGTTGTCGGCGAGGCTGGTGCCGTCGTACATCGCGAGGGAGCCGGTACCGGAGACGAAGGCGCCGCCATGGATCCAGACGAGGACGGGGCGGCGGCGGCCGTCTGCGGCTGGTGTCCAGATATTGAGGGTGAGGCAGTCTTCGTCCTGGCGGGGGTACTCGAGAGTGAGCAGGCGCTCGAGCAGGCTGCCAGACATGTCGGCCTGGTGGGGGCAAGGACCGAAGGCTGTCGCGTCGCGCACGCCGCTCCAGGGCTCAAGCGGCTGCGGCGGGCGGAACCGCAGGTCGCCAACAGGCGGCTGCGCAAAGGGGATGCCCCGAAAGACGTGGACGCCGTTTTCGGCGGACCCACGGAGGAATCCATAGCCTGTTTCAACCTGTGGTTCCATATGCACTTGTCCTCCCGACACGACGGCTGTCATTACCAGACTACCCGGCGAGGGGGGTGGCCGTAATGCGCTCCCTTCGCTCGAGCGTGGCGGAGCCCCGCTGCCCGGACGGCACAGCGGGGCGAGCGTGTGACGGGTTGCCGGTGATCATGGGACAACATCGGGCTTCTTGTGTATGAGCATGATGCCATCGCGGACGGTGAGCATGACGGCTTCGACACGGTCGTCGTGGCTGACGTAGCGATTGAACTCACGGAGGGCGGCCGTGTCGGCGTCCTGTTTGGACGCGTCCATGACATCGCCGCTCCAGAGGACATTGTCGGCCGCGATGAAGCCACCGGGGTGCAGGAGGGGGAGGACGGCTTCGTAGTAGCGGATGTAGTTCGATTTGTCGGCGTCGATGAAGACGAAATCGAGCGGGCCGTGGAGGTTGGCGATTCCGTCCATGGCATGGCCGACGCGGATCTCGATGCGGTCGGCGTAGGGGGTGGCATCGATGTGTTCCTGTGCGATGCGGGCGTGTTCGGGGTCGACTTCGAGGGTGATGATGCGCCCGCCTTCGGGAAGTGCTTCGGCCATGGAGAGCGCGGAGTAACCGGTGAAGGTGCCGATTTCGAGCACGTGGAGGGGTCGGATCATGGCGACGAACATCTTGAGGAGGCGCCCTTCGAGGTGGCCGACGAGCATCTGGGGAGCATCGGACAGGCGACGAGTGTTCTCCTGGATGAGCTGGAGGTAACGGGGTTCGGGGGTACTGTTGGCCTCGGCATAGCTTTCGATGCCGGGAATGGTGAGCTCTTCCATGGGTATGTGCGCCTCCCGCGATCCGGTGGTGTGGGGTAGATTCTGACCTACGTCATTATCGGAGGTCATCTATGCCAGCGTACGAGCAATTGTTGTGGGAGCAGGACGGGCGGGTACTCACTATCACATTGAACCGCCCTGAGCGCCTGAACGCGTGGACCGCGACGATGGAGCGGGAGCTCATCGAGGCACTAAATGAAGCGAACAAGGACCCGTCGATCGGGTGCATTGTGATTACGGGCGCGGGACGCGGATTTTGCGCCGGGGCGGACATCACGGGCTGGGCGGACCGCCAGACACAGCAGGACGGCCCGCGTGAAGATGTGCCCGCACTGGCGACGACGGTCGAGCAGGAAGCAAGCCCAAACGTGCCGATCACGCTTGCAAATTCGAAGCCGGTAATTGCAGCGATCAATGGGGCCGCCGTCGGCATCGGGCTGACCATGTCGCTGGCCTGCGACATCCGGATCGCGTCGGAGAAGGCTAGGTTTTCGATGCGCTTCGTGCGGGTCGGGCTCATCCCGGAGTGCGGCGGGAGCTACAATCTGCCGCAGGTCGCGGGCATCGAAGCGGCCATGGAGCTGGTGCTGACGGGGCGGATCATCAACGCTGACGACCCGCTGGCAGAGAAGCTGGTGAGCCGGGTGGTGCCGGCGGACCAGCTGTTGCCGACGGCATACGAACTGGCGCGGGAGATTGCGTCGGGGCCGACGAACCCGACCTGGCTGGCGAAGCGGGAAGTGCGCCGCAACGCGGCGGAGCAGAACCTGCACCAGGTGGTGGCGACGGAGACGCAGCTCTTCCACCAGCTCAAGGACAAGCCGGCGCATCGCGAGGCGGTGGCAGCGTTCATGGAGAAGCGCGAGCCAGCCTGGCACGGGTAAACAGGGGATTCGTCCCGGGGTACCGGGAGCCCGGCCCCCTGGTACCCCTCCACACAGCGCCGCCCCGTTGCTTGCAGGGACGGCGCGCTAGCTGTTCCCCTTGGCGGTAACGGGAGACGTCATGGACGAGCCTCGTAAGGTCGACGGACTGACGGCGGAGGCGTATGCCGCATTTCGGCAGCGCGACTGGGTGCGGGCGCATTCGCTGCTTGCGGAGGTGTGTGCGGACGGCGATGCGAGTGGCGATGAGTGGTACATGCTCGGCGAGTCGGCATGGTGGCTGGGCAAGGTTGATGAGGCACTGGCAGCGCTCGAACGTGCCTACGGCCGGTACGTGGAGGAGGGGAAGCCAGCCGAGGCGGCCAAGGCCGGGCTGCCGGTTTCGTTCACGCTGGCGATGCGGGGTGAGCTGGGGAGCGGGTCGGGCTGGCTGCGGCGCGTCCAACGGCTGCTGGCGCATGAGCCGCTGTGTTCGCAGCACGGGTATCTCCTGTACACGGAAGTCGACTGGGACGGGGGCTGGGACCACGGTGACCCTGGCGCGACCATCGAAGCGGCGCGGCGGATCCAGGAGATCGGTGAAGAACTGGGCGACGCGACCGTAAACGCACTGGGGACGCTGGCCGAGGGGAAGGTGCTCGTGCGCACGGGGCAGGTGCGCGACGGCATCGCGCTGCTGGATGAGGCGATGCTCGCGGCGCTTGAGCAGGACATTGAGCCGGCCTGGGCGGGGGATATTTACTGCAACCTGATGGGTACGTGCCACACGCTGGGGGACCTCCAGCGAGCGGCGGAATGGACGCGGGCCGCGGAACAATGGTGCGCTGAGATGCCGGGCGCCGGGCCGTTCCTCGGCATTTGCCGGGTGTACCGTGTAGAACTGCACCAGCTCCAGGGAAGCTGGGACCTGGCTGAGCGCGAGGCCCGGCGAGTATGCGAGGAGCTGGGCGACTTCCACGTGCAGCCCGTGGCGGAGGCGCACTATCAGCTTGGCGAACTGGAACGGCTGCGCGGGAACTTCGCGGCGGCGCGCAGGGCCTACGGGGATGCGCACCGGCTCGGGCGCGACCCGCAACCGGGCAGGGCGCTGGTGCAGCTCGCAGAAGGTGATGCGGATGGCGCGTGGGCGGCCATCGAAGCCGCGCTGACGGCGGCGCCCGGGAATGAGCTCACGCGAGTGCCGTTGTACCGGGCGCAGGCGGAGGTCGCGCTCGCAGCGGGCTGGCTGGAATCCGCCGGGGAGGCGAGCGCTGCGCTGGATGACATCGCGGCGCGGTACGGGACGTCGGGACTGGATGCGACGGCTACTTCGACCCGGGCGGCACTGCTGCTCGCGCGCGACGGCGCACGCGCTGCACTGCCGGAGCTGCGACGGGCCTGCTCCCGGTGGCAGGAGCTCCAGGCGCCCTATGAGTGCGCGCGGATGCGGCTTGCGCTGGCGGATGCGTACGCGGCGATGGGGAACGAGGCGGGAGCACGGTTCGAGCGGGAAACGGCGGAGGAGATGCTGGGCAAGCTGGGCGTGGGAACGGCGTCGTCGCGAGGAGGAGTGGTGACGACCCGGCCACAGGGGCCCGACGGGCTGAGCGCGCGTGAACGGGAAGTGCTGCAGCTCGCGGCGGAGGGACTGAGCAACAAGGGCATCGCGGAACACCTCGTGTTGAGTGTGCGGACCGTTGAGCGCCACCTGGCGACGGCGTACGAAAAGCTGGGATTCCGCGGGCGTGGCGCGCGGGCGGCGGCGATTGCGTATGTCCTGCGTACCAAGGCGGAGAATCGCGCCCAAGATACGTAGCGGATTGGGTGGTAGCACGCATCTCCACGCGGAGGGCGGTGGCGTAGTTTTGCGCACAGCCACCGTTCGCCGGTCGTCATGTTTGGCCCCCGGCGGGCGGTGGCCAGCATCGCAGAGCGAAGGAGGATTGACATGACGACGCAAACGATCGACGAAACGAAGCAGGCTGCGTTCGGCGAAAAGATGATGGAGGTGATGAACCACGGGTTCCTGGGCCTAACACTGAGTGCGGGGCACCGCACGGGGCTGTTCGACAGCATGAGCACGCTGGACCGGGCGACGAGCGAGGAACATGCGAGACATGCGGGCCTGGACGAGCGGTACGTACGGGAGTTGCTGGGAGGGCTCGTGACGGGGGGAATCGTCGAGTACTTCCCAGAAGACCAGACCTACCGGCTACCACCGGAGCACGCCGCATTCGTGACGCGGGCGGCAGGCCCGGACAACATCGCGGCGATGCTGGAATACCTGGGCCTGCTGGGGAGTGTCGAGGACCAGATCGTGGAGTGTGCGCGGAACGGGGGCGGCGTACCGTACTCGTCGTTTACGCGGTTCCACGAGCTGATGCGCCAGGAGTCGGGTGCTATCTTCGACGCCACGCTGCTCGAGTCGACGCTGCCACTTGTGCCGGGGCTTCCGGAGCAACTCGAGCGAGGCATCGATGTCGCGGACATCGGGTGTGGATCGGGTCATGCGATCGGCCTGATGGCGGAGGCCTACCCAGCAAGCCGGTTCACGGGCTATGACTTCTCGGAGCAGGCACTGGGGGTCGCGCGGCAGGAAGCTGCGGACCGGGGCCTTTCGAACGCGACGTTCGAGCTGCAGGACGTGGGGAAACTGGACGTGGTCGAAGGCTATGACCTGATCACGGCGTTCGACACGATCCATGACCAGGCGGAGCCACGGAAGGTGCTGGCGAACGCCGCGCGGGCGCTCCGACCCGGCGGGACGTTCCTGATGGTGGACATCGCGGCGTCGAGCAACCTGGAAGACAACATCGACCACCCGCTCGGGCCGCTGATGTACACGATCTCGACGTTCCACTGCATGACGGTGTCACTGGCACTGGGCGGCGAAGGGCTCGGCACGGCCTGGGGCGAGCAAAAGGCGCAGGAGCTGCTGAAGGAAGCCGGGTTTACGAGCGTGGATGTCCACCGCGTGGAGGGCGACATTCAGAACAACTACTACATTGCACGGAGATAGGCGGCGCCATATCTCGTGCGTGGTCCCGGCGGGGTGTGCCGCCGGGACCACTTTGTCAGGCGCCGAGGGTCATCTGGGTCTGGGTGACCTGTGCGACGAGCTTGCCGGTTTCGGTGCGGATGTCCGTCTGCCAGACCTGGGTGCGTTTGCCGCGGTGGAGGGGGCGGGAGATTGCGATGACGGTTTCGCCAATGGGGGCTGCCGAGAAGAAGTTGGTCTTGGATTCGAGGGTGGTAGTGCCCTGGTTGGTTTCGAGGTTCACCAGGGCGCCACAGGCACCGACGGTGTCGGCGAGGGCCATGAGGGCGCCACCGTGCATGATGTCGCCGCCGGTGCAGAGCTCTTTTCGCACGGTGACGTGGGCTTCGACGTGGTCGGGCTCCGTACGGGTCAGCTGGAACCCGAGGTGATCCGGGAGGAGGTCCTTGAGGAGGGCCTGGACTTCGTTCGCTTCCATTCGTTTGCTCCGGGCGTTGGGAGTTGCCGATGCGGCATAGCGCATCGTATCCGCCGGGCGAGTAGCACCGTCGATTACCCGGGAGGTATCAGGATTCGGTGGCGGGTTCGAAGCGGAGCGTGGCTATCTCCCAGGGACGAAGGGGGAGACGCCATGCGCCGGGCTCGCCCGCGACGTTGCCGGTGGGGTTTTCGAGCAGGTCCGTGCGTCGCGGATGCATGCCGGCGGGGACGGACAGGTGGAATTCCCGGGCTTCGCTGGCGGCGGACCACACGCGGATAACCGAAGCGCCGTCTTCTTCGCTGCGATAACACGCTGACGGGATGACCACGGGGGAGTCGAAGGCGACGAGCGCGTGGGACGCTGGCGCGTCCTGCGGATTCGAGAGCGCGGGGATCGCAAGCGGCGGATGGGCGAAGGCATGGGCCATGGGCAGGATGCCGGCGGTGCGCCAGTCACCGCGGTAGGTGGCCAGTGCGCATTCGAAGGTGTGGTGGCCATGGAGCTGGCTGTCGAAGGTGGCGGCGAAGGGGCCAGCGTGGCCGCGCCTGGAGCGGAGGTCGTTGCGAGACAGCCACCCGACGCAACGCAGCAGCGTGAGCGCGTATGCCTGCCGGCCGTCCGCGAGGGTGACGATCTCGCCCTCGGGGAGGCCGCGGTTGAACACCGCGAGGCCGTGGCCGTCCCCTTCGACAGCAGCGAACGCCTTTTGCGGGAAGGTGGACGGTGGTTCTTCGGCGGCAGCGGCGTCCCATGGCTCGACCTGGAGCGGGCGCCGCGCGACGTGGAACTGGTTTTCGGTGATGGCGTGGGTGGTTTCGAAAGGGAACGGGCAGAGCAGGCGGAGGCGGTGGTCGTCGGCCTGGTTGTGGACATCGAGGTGCAGGTCAATGCGCGGCAGGCCGGCATACAGGGTGGCGGTGGTGGTGACGTGGACCAGAGATTCATGCGATCCGGCCCTGCGGCTGCGATCGGTATCGAGCGCCGGGGGCATCGCAAGTACCGTTTCGAACCTGAGCGCCGCCCGAGCGGCATCGTGCTCGACAGACAGGAGGGAGGCGCTGTGCTCGACCCCGGCGGCGTCCGGGATGATGTCGGCGTTGTATTCGTCGCCGCGGTCGCCCTCGTCGAGGAGGCTGGCGATGCCGTGGAGCTCAAGGCCGGTCTCACGGTCGCGGACCACCAGCGAGCCGGCATCATAGCGGACGTCGTAGCAGTCGTTGGTGATGGTGGCGTCGCCCGGGTTAGCGGTGACGGCGGGCGTGGGGTGTCGCGGGGCGTGCGATACAGGATGGAGGGCATCGACACGGATGCTGTCCACCGGCGGGAGGACGGCCGTGATGCGGCGGGTGGCGCTCCGCCGGGCGACGAAGCGGCCGGTGGTCGCCAGGCCCTCCCGGACGATGCGGTGCGCCTCTTCGCGGGCAGCCTCGACTAACGATGAGCTGACCACGTCCCCGGCGTCGACTTCGACCACCAGGCAGCCGTCCTGGAGGCTGACGCGGACGTCTTCGACGCTGTACTGCTCATAACGATTCTCGCGGACGAAGTCGAGCAGCCGGGCGGCGCGCTGCGGCGTGGTTTCGATGTCACTCAGCAGCCGAGGCGGTTCGCCCGGGCTCGCAGATACCGGGATATCGTCGCCGCCGGGGACCACGAGGGCGTCTGTATCCCAGGCGGCCGGGATTTCGGCTGTCAGCAGCGCCGGGGCGGAGGGCACGGGGCGGAAGACAAGGAGGGCGCCGGGGCTTTCAATGCCGGTCCGCCCGGCGAGGTGCCCAAGCGATTCGCGGGCGACCTGGATGGCGAGCTGTTCGGCGCGGTCGTAGCGGGGGAGCATCTCGCGGTGCACCTGGTCGACGCTGCAGCCGCAGATGGAGTCGTGGGGCGCGTTTTCGAGCTGCAGTGACCATGCCTGGCGCAGGGCGGGTGCCGCGTCTTGACCGTGATGCAGATACGCGAGGAGCTCCAGGGGCTCGGCGTAGCGTTCGAGCCAGGACTGGACCTGGAAGTCGTGCTGCTTGAGGTTCATGCGGGCGGAGGCGACGCCGACCAGGATGTTTGACCGAGCCGGCGAGCGGAGTTCGCCACGGTGGACGTGCGGGGCTACGCCGGCTGCGAGAACTGCCGCTTCGTATTCTTCGAGGGTCGCCATGCGGAAGCGGTAGCCATTCCCGGTGGCGGCGGTGAGCGCGCCCGGGAGGTGCGGTTCGAAGCTGGAGTGGTCGGTGCCGTTCATGAGGAGGGCAGGCTCACCCGGACTGCGGGCGTCGGTTGCGGTGGCGGCCCAGTCGCGGAGGGTGGCGGGGTTGGACGGGAGGCGCCATGCGCTGGAATAGGAGTCGCGGAGATAGAGCACGGGCAGCCGTGTCCCGTCCGGGGCTTCCCACCAGAAGCTCCAGCCGGGGACCGTGCCAGGCACCCCACGCCACAGACACGCCGAGGTGAGGCCGAGCTGCGCCATGAGCTGGGGCATCTGCGCGATGTGCCCAAACTGGTCCGCGCAATGCCCGACACGCATCGAGCCGCCGAGCCGCGCAGCATAGCGGATCCCGCGCTGGAAGTTCCGGATGTGGGATTCACCGGTGGGGAGGAACTCGTCGGGCTGCACCCACCAGGGGCCAATGAGCACGCGGCCGTCCTCGATGAGCCGGCGAAGGCGCGGTTCGTTTTCGGGCCGTAGCTGGAGATAGTCATCGATGACGATGGACTGGCCGTCGAGGTTGAAGCAGCGGAATCCAGGGTCCGCTTCCATGTGGTCGACGAGGGCATCGACCATTTGCACCAGCCGCCAGCGGAAGAGCTCGAGCGGCCGGTACCACTCGCGGTCCCAATGGGTGTGGGGGACGACGAAGACTTCGCGTTCCATGTGCGTGTCTCCGGTGCGGAGCCGAGTAGGGGGATCGTAGCGCGAGCGCGCCGGGTGCGGCGCAAACTGCCGGGTGAAATGAAATAGGGTTCGATATACTGACCGTTCCCCACCTTTGCGGGGTTATCAAGTTCTAGAGGTTTTGAACATGACCGAGTTACTGATTGGTGCAGGTATTGGCGTCCTCGTACTGGTCGTCCTTCTGTTGATGACGGTCTTCACGGTGGAGCAACAGACGGCGGCGGTGATCGAACGGTTCGGGCGGTTCAGCCGCATCGCGCGTTCTGGTCTCAACTTCAAGATACCGATTGTTGAAACGGTCGCAGGGCGTGTGAACCTGCGCATCCAGCAGCTTGAAGTGCCGGTGGAGACAAAGACATACGACAACGTGTTCGTGCACACGTCGGTAGCAGTGCAATATGTGGTGCTGCCGGACCGGATCTGGGACGCGTTCTACCGGCTGGATAGGCCATCGGTGCAGATAACGTCGTACGTTTTCGACGTCGTTCGTGCGCGGGTACCGACGATGCGGCTCGATGATGTATTCGAACACAAGGACAACATTGCGACAGCTGTGAAGGCGCAGCTCCAGGACCAGATGGAGGACTTCGGTTACCAGATCATCCAAACGCTGGTCACGGACCTGGAGCCGGACAGCCGGGTGAAGGATTCGATGAACGAAATCAACGCGGCGAGGCGGATGCGCGAGGCTTCGCGCGAACGCGGCGAGGCGGATAAGATCATCCAGGTGAAGGCTGCGGAAGCGGAAGCAGAATCGAAGGCGCTGCAGGGGAAGGGTATTGCCGACCAGCGGCGTGCGATTATCGATGGCCTCAAGGACTCGGTGGACCAATTCCAGCAGACTATCGGGGGGACAAGCCCCGAATCGATCATGCAGCTCGTTCTGATGACGCAGCACTACGACACGATGAAGGACGTGGGTGCGAGCGCGAAGACGAACACGATCTTCATCCCCTATACGCCCGGGGGTATGCATGACCTGGGCGCACAGATGCGTGATGCGCTGATCAGCGCGAACGCCGCCTCGACGGATTCGCAGGGGCCGCCCGCGCGCGGGCAGTAGAAGCCCTCATCCCCTGGCCCCCTCTCCCAAAGCATTGGGAGAGGGGGAGGGTTGTTGCTAGCTGCTAGCCGTTAGCTATTAGCTGGGACTCTCACCTGGCCGTTTCGAGATGCATTGGGCGAGGGGGTGGTGGACCGCCCGTGGCTCAAACCCTCATCCCCCTGCCCCCTTCTCCCAAAGCGTTGGGAGAAGGGGAGGGTTAGTTGCAAGCTGCTAGCTATTGGCTGGCAGAACCTCACCTGGCCGTTTCGAGATGCATTGGGCGAGGGGGTTCAGCGGGGAGCGCGTGGTTGCGGGGGGCGCTGGTGACGGCCATGATTGCGGTATGTCGACGGTTGAGAAGAAGGGTGCGAGCTGGCCGGGGATCGGCTTTGTGGTTGGTGCGGGCGCGGGCATCGCGGTGGGTGCGGCTCTGATGCCCTTCGCCGGGGACAGGGCACTGATCGTCGCTGGTGGCGCGGGGGCGCTTGCGGGGCTCATCGGGGGTTCGCTGGCGGCATGGCGGGTGCAGCGCCAGGAGCGTTGAGCGGGTGCTGCCGTCCGGCATGCGGGGTTCTATACTCGGCGGATGGCTGACGAACCTGTCCTCTACCACGAACATGACTCGGTTGCTTTCATCACGCTGAACCGGCCGGAGAAGCTGAACACGTTGAACGAGCCGCTGCTACAGGGGCTGGCGGACGCGCTGGACGAGGCGGCGGCTTCGAAGGGTGCGCGGGCGGTGATCCTGCGAGGTGCGGGGCGTGCGTTTTCGGCGGGATACGACCTGAACCCGACGCCGGGCGGGCCGCGGTTCCAGGCGGCCTATGACGCTCCGGCGCCTGAGCCGCGTGAGGGCGCGTGGGACCCGGTGCGGGACTACGCGTTTATGGGGAAGAACGTGAAGCGGTTCATGAAGATCTGGGAGCTGCCGAAGCCGGTGGTGGCGCAGGTGCACGGGTACTGCGTTGGTGGGGGAACGGACCTGGCGTTGTGTTCGGACCTGATCTTCATGGCGGAGGACGCGACCATCGGGTACCCGCCGGCGCGTGTCTACGGTGTGCCGACGACGATGATGTGGGTGTACCGGCTGGGGCTGGAGCATGCGAAGCAGTTCTTGCTCTCGGGCGATGCCATCGATGCGGCGGAGGCGAGACGGATTGGCCTTGTTTCGAAGCTATTCCCGGCTGACCGGCTGGCGGAGGAGACGGAACGTTATG
>SKSF01000001.1 GCA_007118095.1 Dehalococcoidia bacterium | reverse complement strand
AGCCTCGTGCAGTGGCAGGCGGAGACGACACCCGGGGTGCTGTTCCGGCTCGCTGGCATCGAGCCGGACGTCGACGCCAAGGAAGAAGAAGCGATCCTGCAGACGTACTTCCGGCTGACTTCTGAAATCCGGGAGGAAGAAGAGCAGGTCGAGCCGGACCGGGAGCGCATCGCCGAACTGCGGAGCGCGCGCGAGGAGTACACGCGGGATACCGAGCGGATCATTCGTGATTATGTCGATGATGCAATCACGACCGCGGGTCTCCAGCAGACATTACCGCTCTTCGACGACGTGTCGTTCACGTGGCCACCGGTTGAGTTCAAGCTTGCGGAGGCTCCGAACATCCTGGTCCGCTCGCCACGGGACACGATCAGGCGCTACGGCGACACGATGATCCGTGGCGACCTGACGCTCGATGACATCGAGGACGTGGAGGGGAAGGCAGACGACGAGGATTCGGTCTCAATGGTGATCTCGATCGGCGGTATCGCCTCCTACCCGGCGATCATCAGCGCGGACCGGAATTACTGGGGCGTCGTGGAACTGGCCGCGCACGAGTGGTTGCACCACTACCTGGCGTTCTATCCGCTCGGGCAGCAGTGGTTCAAGGGCGGGGATGCATTCACGTTGAACGAGACCGTGGCGAACATCGGCGGACGTGCACTGGCGTCCATCGTCCATGAGCGTCACCCGGTGAGCTTCCCGGATGGAGCGGACGGGAGCATGCGCGAGCGCCCCGAAGCAACCGTGGACCGGCACGAACGCCTGCGGCGGCTCCGAGTGCAGGTGGATGCGCTGCTGGAACTCGGGATGGTGGATGAGGCGGAGCGGCTCATGGATGAAACCCAGGGGTTTCTGATGCAACACGGGGTACCTATCCGGCGGCTGAACCAGGCGTATTTCGCCTTCTTCGGGACTTATGGCGATACCGCAGCGGCAGGTCCGGACCCTATCGGCGAGGGCATGGCGGCTGTGTGGGAAGCGACGCAGGAGGACGTGGCACTCTTCATCGAACTGGTGCGCGACATCAAGACCGTCGCCGACCTGGACGAGCTGGTGGATGAGCTGACCGAGGCGGGGTTGGTCGCCGATCGTCCGGGGCGCGACGAGTGAGCACGAAAACGCCCCGGACGGTACCGGGGCGTTGGTTAGCGCTTTGGCTGGGGACGGAGGAGTCGAACCCCCACATACAGAGCCAGAACCTGCTGTCCTACCATTAGACGAGTCCCCAGCGCTGTCCTCAGCTTAGCATGATGCCGGCTTTGGGTTCCAGCCAGGGAAGCCACAATCAATCGAGGCGCTGGCGTGCGGTGCGAAGGCGCTGAATGGAGCGTTCACGCCCCAGGAGGACAAGCGAATCGAAGAGCGGGATGCCCTGCGGGCTGCCCATCTCGGCGACATAGAGCACGGAAATGAACTTCCGCAGCTTGAGCTCAAGGGTATCCTGCAGCCCCCGGATGGCCGCTTCGACTTGATCACGGTCCCATTGGTCGTCGCCAAGGTCGTCGAGCGCGAGCAGGGCCGCATCGAGGATGCGGACGGCAGTCCCTTGGTCACCGCCTGCGCGTTCGACCAGGAGCGATGCGTCGTATGGGAGCGCTTCGTAGGTGAACAGGAAATGGGCGAGCCCGGCGATCTCGTCGAGGCGGCCGACTCGTTCTTTGAGCAGGGGAGCGGCTTGGCGGAGCAGCGACTCATCAAGCGGGCGTGCGATATCCGCTGGCAAGTCTTTTTCGCACCACTCGATGACGATGCGCTCCCACTCGGCATCGTCGAGTCCCCGGATGTACTGGCCATTGAGATAGTTGAGCCGTTCGATGTCGAAGATGGCCGGGTTTGGGACGACGCGTTCGATGGTGAACTCCGTGGCGAAAACGTCCGGCGGGATAATCGTCGTCTTGTCGTCGAGTGACCAGCCGAGCAAGGCGAGGAAGTTGACCATTGCATCGGGGAGGTAGCCCTTGTCGCGATACTCGAGCGCCGCGGTGTCGCCCGTGCGCTTGCTGAGCTTCTTGTGGTCGGGCCCGTGGACGACGGGGAGGTGCGCATAGACCGGCGGCTCGATGCCGAGCGCTTCCATGAGCTGCAAGTGTTTCGGGGCGCTGGAGAGCCACTCTTCGCCGCGAATGACATGGGAGATCTCCATGAGGTGGTCATCCAGGATCGCGGCGAGATGGTAGGTGGGGTAGCCATCGGACTTGAGCGCGACGAAGTCGTCCTGGAGGGCGTTTTCGAAGGTGACGGCGCCCCGGATGGCGTCGTCGAACGTTGTGGCGCCCACGTCGCTCATCCGGAAGCGGACAACGGACGGCTCAGATTCGGCCCGTTTGCTTGCTTCTTCCGGGGGGACCGAGCGGCAATGGCCGTCGTAGCCGGGTGGCTGTTTCGCCGCGGCCTGGCGGGCGCGGAGGTCGTCGAGCCGCTCGGAGGTGCAGAAACAGCGGTAAGCGCGGCCCGCCTCAAGCAGGCGGGTGGCGGCGTCCTGGTACAGATGGAGGCGTTCGGACTGGCGATAGGGAGCGTGCGGCCCGCCCAGGTCGGGTCCCTCGTCCCAGTGAAGTTTCAGCCAGCGGAGGCTTTCGAGGATGCGTTCGACGGAGTTGTCGACCAGCCGCTTCTGGTCGGTGTCTTCGATGCGGACCAGGAAGCTGCCGTTATTGGCGCGGGCGAGCGCCCAAGCGAAGAGCGCCGTGCGGATGTTCCCGATGTGGGGGTCCCCGGTCGGGCTGGGGGCGTAGCGAGTTCGTACGGGTCGCGTCATGTCAGTCCTGTGTGCGGCGTGGAGCCTGCGGATCGATATAGGGAGAGGCTACGGTTTCGAGCCCCATGGATCGAACCACGTCCAGCATATCGGCGGGGAGCGGCGCGGTGACCTCGAGGCGGCCGCCAGCGGGATGGGGGACATCGAGCTGCCAGGCATGGAGGAGGTGGCGACCGTCGCCTGTTTTGCCGTAAACGCGGTCACCAAACACGGGCGCATTGACGGCGGCAAGGTGGACGCGGATCTGATGCGTGCGGCCGGTTTCGGGATGGACGAGCAGCAGGCACTGGTCGCGGTCGTTCCCGAGGAGTTCGTAAGAGGTGCGGGCCTCCCGGCCGGCTTTGGTAATCGCCATGCGCGTGCGGTCGGCCGGGTGGCGCCCGATGGGCGCTTCGATGACTGCGCGGTCTTTCTTCGGGCGGTTGGTGGTGATGGCCAGGTAGCTTTTGTGCACCGTGCGGGCTTCGAACGCGGCATTGAGGGAGGCCTGCGCGGCGGGGTTCCGCGCGAGCAGGAGGACACCGCTGGTTTCCCGGTCGAGCCGGTGGACGATGCCAGGGTGTTCAACTTCGAACGCGGCGACTTCGAGGTCGTAGTGATGGAGGAGCCAGTCCGCGACGGTGGCTTCGTCGTCGCCCGGGGCGTGATGGACGGCGAGGCCTGCCGGTTTGTCGACCGCGACGACGTCGTCGTCTTCGTAGAGGACGGGCAGGTTGAAGGTGACCAGCCGGGGTTGCTGTTCCACCACGAGCACGACGTAGCTCACCTCGTCCCCTGCTTCGACACGGGTGGATTTGCGCACTGGCTGGCCGTTGAGCTCAACGAGCCCTTCGGCGATGAGTTTCTGAGCACCGGCGCGTGTGAGCGCGGTGTCGTTTGCCGAGATAACGGCATCGATACGACCGGCGGCAGACGCTACGAAGCTTCTTCGTTCGTTTCCGTTTCCGGTTCCGACCGGTCGAAGAGGATCGTCCATACGAGTAAGAGGACTCCGATGGTGATAGCCGAGTCGGCAATATTAAACGCCGGCCAGGAGGGGAGCTTGATGAAGTCGATGACTTCGCCGGCAAGGATGCGGTCGATGAGATTGCCGACAGCGCCGGCGAACATCAGCACCAGGCCGAAGCGCATAACGGGATGCGCGAACCCCGGGTTGAACATGTAGAAGAGGATCGCGAGGATGCCGACGATGCTCACTATGACGAGCAGCGGGCCTGTGTCCTGGAGAATGCCAAACGCCGCACCCGAATTCGTGATGTGGACGAAGCGCACGGGCCAGTCGCCGGGGAATTCGTCGCCCCGGGCCAGCCATTGCCCGATCGCCCATTTGCTCGCCTGGTCAGCGAGGATGATGACGAGCGCGAAGCCGAGAAACCAGACATCCCGCCACAACTGAACGTGCAGCCCAAATGGGCGGCGCGTAGACGCCGGTGCATTTTCCATCGCCTCGATCCTACCGGAGGTGTGGCGGTTCGTCGCTGGCTCAGGTAACGGATGCGTGAGCGAGTTGGCTCACGCAGGGTCTGTTGCGGCTCTGAAACCGGGCGGGATACGCTGCACGCGAGCGACACGGAACTGAGGAGAAACGGCGGCATGGCAACTGCAACGGGGAAAGAGCTGCGACCAGACGGCAAGGTACGGCTTCCTCCTGGCCAGCATCTCACCAGCGGGTGGCCCGTGCTGCATTATGGCAGCGTGCCGCGGCTCGACCTCGAGACGTGGCGCTTCCATGCGTGGGGGCTGGTCGAAGAGGAAAAGAGCTTCGACTGGGAGAGCTTCAACGCGCTGGGGCAGACGCAGGATGTCAGCGACATCCACTGCGTGACGACGTGGAGCAAATACGACAACGAATGGGAGGGCGTCCCCTTCCAGGCGGTGTATGACGCGCTGGGCGTGAAGCCGGAAGCGAAGTACGTGATGGTGCATTGCTACGGTGGCTACACGACGAACGTGCCACTTGCCGACCTGCTGCAGGATGGCGTGCTGTTCGCGCACAGTCACAATGGTGAGCCGCTCACGCCGGAGCACGGCTGGCCGCTGCGGCTGGTGGTGCCGCACCTGTACTTCTGGAAGAGCGCGAAGTGGGTCGGTGGCCTCCAGTTCCTCGACCGTGACCGGCCGGGCTTCTGGGAGACCTACGGGTATCACCTGTACGGCGACCCGTGGAAAGAGCAGCGTTATTCGTAAGCGGACGTGCTAGACCCTGGACGTTTCCGACGAGGCGGCCTGGAGGAGATCACGGGCCGCCTCTTTCGTTGCATCGGAGACGCCGCCGAGCATTGATGCGAGCTCGGTCAGCCGGTCCTCTTCCTCCACGGGCTCGACAGAGGACCAGGTGGCGGCGCCATCGGAGTGCTTGCGAACGACCATGTGGTGATCGCCATATGCGGCAACCTGTGGCAGGTGGGTGATGCAGAGGACCTGGTGGCGCTCGCCCAGCCGCCGGAGCGCAGCGCCCACGAGTGACCCGGCACGGCCACCCACACCTTCGTCAACTTCGTCGAGGACCACGGTGCGCGGGTCTGACGACGCGCCAAAGACGATGGTCAGCGCGAGGAGAAAGCGCGACGTCTCGCCGCCGCTGGCGACGGCAGCCAGGGGGCGAGGCTCCTGGCCGGCGTTGAAGGACGCCAGGAACTCGACGCGGTCTGCGCCCGCTTCGCCAACTTCGCGATGCGCCACATCGACCTGCTCGGCGGGATGCCAGCCACCGTCAACGCGGTCGTAATCGGGGAGGGCGAGGGGAACTCCGCCTTGGGCGGAGTCGACTACCTCAAATCCAACGGCGAGCTGACCGTTTCCCATCCCGAGCGCGTGGAGCTCCTCGTGGACTCGCCCCACGAGGTCGCGCGCGGCCTCCCGGCGGGCATAGGACAGTCTCGCGGCGAGGTCGGCAATTTGTGGCACCAGGGCTTCTTCCCGCTCTCGGAGCTCTTCGACCGAAGCGCCGCTGCGTTCGAGGGCGGAAAGCTCGTCGGCCGCCCGGGTACGGTAGTGGTTGATAGCTTCGATGGTGTCGCCGTATTTGCGGCGCAGGCGGGCGATGAGGTCGAGCCGTTCTTCGACGATTGCGAGCCGTTCCGGGTCTTCGTCGACGGTATCGCGGTAGCGGCGGACCTCGCGCGTGAGCTCGTCGGCGGTGGCTTCGAGGGTGTTCGCGAGGCCGGACAGGTCGCTGGCGCTGTCGTCGCGTGCGGTTATGTCCTGCAAGGCCGCGATGACCTCGGCGATGCCGCTGCCATCGAGCGTGGCAAGGGCGCGCTCGGAGGCTTCGATGAGCGCCTGGCTGTTTGCGAGGCGGGTGTGCTCCTGGCGCAGCGCGTCGTCTTCGCCGGGCACGAGTGCGGCTGCCTCGATCTCTTCCGCTTCGAACCGGAGCTGGTCGATGCGCCGTTCGCGCTCACGGGCATCCGTGGTAAGCGATTCGACCGCACGGCGCACTTCGCGGAGTTCGCGGACGAGGGCCGAAAGGCGTTCGCGGGTATCGCGGAGCCCGGCGAATGCGTCGAGCAGGTCGCGCTGCACCGGGGGACGGAGGACGGAAAGCTGTTCGGACTGGCCGTGGATATCGGCGAGACGCGCGCCAAGCTGCTGGAGCTGGTCAACGGTGGCGACAGCGCCATCGAGGCGGGCTGTCGAGCGACCGGCACGGGAGATCGCGCGCTCTACCGTGCGGGTCTCGCCTTCGAGGGCCAGGGTGACTTCGACGCGGGCACGTTCGGCGCCGCTCGCGATGACTTCGCGGCCCTTGCGGGCGCCCGTCGCAAACGCGAGCGCATCCACGATGAGGGACTTGCCGGCGCCGGTCTCGCCCGTGAAGACCGTGACACCGGGCGGGATATCAACGCTGACCTCGCGGGCGACGGCAAAGTTTTGAATCGCGATGCGTTCAAGCACCAGTATGCGTCCGGCTCGACATCTGGAATTCCAGCTTCTCGGCCAGGTCAGCATAGAAGCTGGTGGGTGGGTGGAACCGCACGAAGTGTGTCACATATTCGCTGGCGCGGAGTCGGAGGCTGGCGCCGGCATCCATGTCGATGTCCTCCTGGCCGTCAACGCTCAGGATGGCGCCATGTTCAGACGTGACCTGGAGTTCGATGACCGAATCCGGCTGGAGGACCAGCGAGCGGGCGAGCGCCATGTGGGCCGAGACGGGGGTTACGACCAGGTGGTGTTCGGTGGGCGCCATGATGGGTCCGCCGGCCGCAAGGGAATACCCGGTACTGCCTGTGGGTGTCGCCGTTATGATGCCGTCGCAGCGGTAGACGGCGACGCGGGCGCCGTCTATAGAAACGTCGACGTAGATAGGGCGCCCGGGCGACTTGCGGCTGACGACGATGTCGTTGAGCGCGTGAAAGGTCTTGTCGGGGGTAGCCATGCCGGGGAGGTAAAGGTCGCCGCAGACCATGAGGCGTTCTTCGAGCCGCCAGTCCCGGCTGATCACGCGCTCAATGTAGTTGAAGAGGTCGCGCGGGCTGAGCTCCGTGAGGAACCCGAGGCGTCCCATGTTTACGCCGAGGATGGGCACCGCGTGCGGAGTGGTGATGCGCGCCGTCCGCAGGACCGTGCCGTCGCCGCCGACGCAGATGATTGCGCCCGCGCCCGCGACATCTAGCCCGGACGCATCGTCCCACGCGTCCGCAACATCGCAGCCGATACCGCGGCGATGGAGCTCAGCTGCGACCTGCCGGGCAAATGCAGCAGCGCCTTCGCTCTGGGGGTGGTGAAAGATGACGACGCTGGTCAGCATGCGGCTTGCTCGCGGGGCGTCTCAACATGGGCGAGGAATTCAACATTGCCATCTCCACCGGAGACGGGGCAGTCGATGAGGTGGTGCAGGCGCCAGTGTTCCCCGGTCAGCCACGAGCGGAAGGATTCGGCGACGGACATGCGTAACTCCGCATCGCGGATGACCCCGCCAGCCGGGATATTGGCCGGGGCGAGTTCGAACTGCGGTTTGAGCAACACGATACCTTCGCACGGCTCCCGCAAGCCAGCGTGCAGGGCGGGCAGCACTTTTCGGACAGAAATGAACGAAAGGTCGATGGCGAAGAAGTCGAGCGGGGGCAGCGCGGGCATGTCGCGGGCGTTGGTGTGGCCCCAGAGCGTGACGCGGGGGTCTTCGCGCAGACGCTGATGGAGCTGCGCCCGGCCTACATCGACTGCGAGGACGGAGGCCGCACCATGCTGCAGCATGCAGTCGGTGAAGCCGCCCGTGGAGGCACCAACGTCGAGGCACCGGCGTCCATCCAGTTCGATGGCGAACTCACGGAGGGCTGCTTCAAGTTTGTACCCGCCGCGGCTGACATATCGCTCGGGTTCGAGGACGTCGAGCGGGGCCGCGGGGTCGACCATGGTGGCGGGTTTGACGAGGACGTGTCCTCCCGCGCGGACCTGCCCGGCCATGACAAGCCGCCGGGCACGTTCCCGGGATTCGGCAAGGCCGCGTTCGACGAGCAGTTGATCGGCGCGCACGCGTGGCACGTGCAAAGGCTATGTGGCGGTGAACCGGGTGGCAAGCACCGGATGAAGCTGGACGACCCTTCGCCGCTGCGGCGGTACACTGCGGCGCGTGCAAGCACAGGAACGAGTTGAGCAGGCGCTGGCCGAGCTCGGTGTCGCGGGCGAATTCCGCAGATTCGAACAGGAGACGCGGACGGCCGAGGACGCGGCGGAGGCCATCGGATGCGAAACGGGTCAGGTGGTGAAGACGTTGCTGTTCATGGCGCACGGCCGCCCTACGCTGGTGCTGGTGCCCGGTGACCGGGTGGCGCAGCCCGGAACGCTTGCGAAGCTGCTCGGCGTGCCGCGGAAGCGGCTGAAAATGGGGACGCCGGCCGAGGTGGCAGAGCACACCGGCTATTCGGTCGGGACGGTCGCGCCAGTGGGGATGCCGGGGCGGCACGACGTCGTCATCGACCGTGGGCTTGCCCGTTTCGATAAGGTTTGGGTTTCGGCGGGGATAGAGCGGGCGATGGTGTGCCTGGACATCGGCAGCCTGGGCCGGGCGCTGGGGGCGCAGTGGGCCGAGGTGGCTGCACCGATCGAGGCCGAAGGCGGCGGCGCGGCGTGATCCCGCTGGTCCGTGCGCTGCGACCGCAGCAATGGCCCAAGAATGGCCTGGTGTTTGCCGCGTTCGTGTTCAGCATGAGCGAAGCGTGGCGGGTCGGGGAGCCGGAGTCGTGGTGGCCGATGCTCTGGCAGACTTCGGTCCTGTTTGCGCTGTGGGCGCTGGGATCGAGCGCGACCTACCTGTACAACGACATCCGCGACCGCGACCTGGACCGTGAACACCCGCGGAAGCGGCTGCGGCCTATCCCGAGCGGCGAGGTGCCGGTGCGCACCGCGGGAATCACTGCGATAGTGCTCGCGCTGGTGAGCGCGGGCGGCGCGATGCTGCTTGACCCGGGGGCGGGGCTTGTACTGGCCGGGTACATCGTGGTGATGGCGGCCTATTCGACCGTCCTGAAAAACGTGGCGATCATCGACATTTTTGTGCTCGGGATCGGCGTCGTGGCACGCGCGGTGTCCGGGGCGCTGGTGATAGACGTGGAGATCAGCCCGTGGCTTTATGTGTGCTCGACCTTCGGGGCATTGTTCTTCGCGACGAGCAAGCGGTGGGCCGAGTACCGCCAGCTCGGGCCGGAGGCCGCGGCTCACCGGCCGGCGCTGGCGCGATATGGCGAGGAACTGCTGGGGCACATGCTGTTCATCACCGCATCGGCGGCGCTGATCAGCTACGCGCTCTACACGATCGAGGCCGACGCGGTGCCCGAAAACGGCGCGATGGCGCTGACGATCCCCTTCGTCGCTTTTGCGCTGTTCCGCTACCTGTTGCTCTTGAGCGGGGAACGAAAGGATGACCCGCCCGACCAGGTTTTGTTCACGGACCCGCAGATCGTGCTGGCCGTGAGCGGGTTCGTCGCGACTGCGTTCGTGGTGCTCTGGGCGAACTGAGGCCTGTTCAGTGTTCCTTGCGGCCCTTCGCGAGCTCGCCCGCGAGGTCGGGGCGGCCGCTCCAGACCCACGCGTAGTTGGTGAGGCTGACACCCATGAGCATCCCGTGGAGTGAGGACGGGTGGATGAAGAGCCCTGCTTCGGGCGCGCGGTCGGGTTCGGAGTGGACGAAGCGGGCGTCAGATTCCTGAAGCCGGGCGGCCAGGGCCATGACGTCGTCGGTTTCGATGAAGCACATGTAGAGCGATGCGCCGCGCTTTTCGTAGAAGCGTTGCATGGCGCTTTCCCCGGACACTTGCGTAATCTCGATGCGGTCGAGCTGGGCGGGCGGGTTGAAGAGCGTGAGTGTGCCTTCGTAGCCCCAGCGTTTGCTCTTGAGGTCCGAGAAACGGGTGGGGTCGAGTCCGAAAATGCGGGTGTAGTAATCGCGCGCGGCCTCCCAGCCGGGGACGACGTTGGTGACTTCGTACAGGTGGCGGATGTGGCCGACCGGCTCTCGGGGCGTGTCCTGGGACAGGATGGTGGGCATGCCCACGGTCTGGAGGCCATCGAGGAATAGGCGGTCGCCGTCTTCCGCGACCTTTATGCCTTCCATCTGCAGGTGGCGGGCCATTTCCTGGATGTCGGGGGTGCTGAAACCGGCTGCGAAAAGACCCTGGCCCCAGGCGGACTGGAATTCGCGTGCGGGGCCGGTACCGGACGGCTCGAGCAACTCGAATTCGGATTCACCGGCCTGGACGACCGTTGCCCGGGCGCCGAGGGTGCGGGATTCGTATTCGCGGACTACTTCGGCGCCGAAGTAGTCCTGCCAGGTCCGCGCGGCAGCGGCGCGGTCGCGGACGACAAGTAAGACGCGGTCGACGCGGGAAAGCATGGACACACTCCGATAGAAACTGCGGTTGCCCATTCTGGCACGCCCATTGCTCGCGGCCTAGCCGCGCGACAAAGGCTAGGCGCTTTCGCCGCGCACGCGCTCGGAGTCTTCGGCGTCGAGGTCGATGGTCTTGCCGCCAGCGGTGAGCAGGAGTGGACGCTGCCGCTTGGTGATGACCTCGGCGTTGACGACGCATTTCTTGACGTCGTCGCGACCGGGGAGCTCGTACATCACTTCCATGAGCCGGTCTTCGACCACGGTGCGGAGGCCGCGTGCGCCCGTCTTGTGTGCGATGGCTTCGTCGGCGATGGCACGCAGCGCATCCTCGGTGAAGCTGAGCTCCACATCGTCGATGGCGAAGTACCGTTCGTACTGTTTCACCAGAGCGTTCTTTGGCTCGGTCAACACGCGGACGAGGGCATCCTGGTCGAGGGAGGTGAGGCCGACGGCCATGGGCAGGCGGCCAACGAATTCGGGGATGAGGCCGTATTCGAGCAGGTCGTCATGCGTTACGTGCTGCATGAGCTCGTCCTGCTTCTCGGTGCCCCGGAACCCGCGGGATGCGTTGAAGCCGAGGCGTACGTGGTCGCGCGTCAGGCGGCGTTCGACTACCTGGTCGAGCCCTTCGAAGGCGCCACCGCAGATGAACAGGATGTTGTGCGTGTTGATCTGCAGGAAGTCCTGGTGGGGATGCTTGCGGCCGCCCTGGGGCGGGACATTCGCGACGCTGCCTTCAATGATTTTGAGCAACGCCTGCTGGACACCTTCGCCGGAGACATCGCGTGTGATGCTGGGGTTATCAGCCTTGCGCGCGACCTTGTCGATCTCGTCGATGTAGATGATGCCCCGCTCGGCCTTCTGGATATCGAAGTCCGCGGCCTGGATGAGGTGGAGCAGGATGTTCTCGACGTCCTCGCCGACATAGCCTGCTTCGGTCAGTGCTGTCGCGTCGGCGACTGAGAAGGGCACATCGAGAACGCGGGCGAGGGTCTTCGCGAGGAGGGTTTTGCCGACACCGGTTGGGCCAGCGAGGAGGATGTTGGACTTTTCGAGTTCGACGTCCTGGTCCTCGGCCGCGCCAATCCGCTTGTAGTGGTTGTAGACGGCGACGGAGAGCACCTTCTTGGCCTGCTCCTGGCCCACGACGTAGTCGTCAAGATGCTGGTAGATCTCCTTGGGCGGAGGCGGGCTCTGTGCCGGCGTTGCGCCCCCGCGCTGGGGTTTCGACCCCGAGGAGGGCGCAGCCCCGGTCTCTTCGTCGATGATTTCGCGGCAGAGATCCACGCACTCATCGCAAATATAGACGGCGCCAGGACCGGCGATGAGGCGCCGAACCTGATCCTGATTTTTGCCACAGAACGAGCAATGGTACTGGACGCGATTCGTACGATTTCCCGCCAATCCGGTCCCCCTCAACTACCCCTGCTTTTCGTCGGGGTGCGTAAGTATTTCGTCGACGAATCCATAGTCTTTAGCACCCTGGGCATCCAGGTAGAAGTCCCGGTCGAAGTCCCGGGTGATCCGCTCGACGTCCTGGTGTGTGTGGTGGGCAATGATGTTGCGAATGATCTCGTTGTTGCGAAGGATTTCCTTCGCTGCGATCTCGATATCGGTCGCCTGCCCGCGGGCACCGCCGATTGCCTGGTGCATGTGCACGGTAGCGCTGGGCAGGGCGAAGCGCTTGCCCGCGGCGCCGGAGCAGAGGAGCACGGTCCCCATGGATGCGGTCTGACCGACCGCGATAGTGGAGACGTCGGGTTCGATGAGCTGCATGGTGTCGTAGATCGCGAGCCCGGCACTGATGACACCGCCGGGCGAATGGATGTACATGCTGATGTCGCGTTCCGGGTCCTCACGCTGGAGGTAGAGGAGCTGCGCGACGATGAGGTTGGCAATCTGGTCATCGATGGGCGTGCCGAGGAAGACGATCCGCTCCTTGAGCAGGAGGGAGAAGATGTCGAAGGCGCGCTCTGACCGCGGTCCAGTTTCAATGACGGTCGGGATGACGGCCTCTACAAGCGGGTGGGTGGCACGCGATTCTGTCACTCGGCGTCCTCTTTCTCGGGGGTCTGGTCGCTGCCGGCTGCGCCGGCTTGCTGACCGTCGCCAGCGTTTTGTGCCGCCGGCTCGTCCAGCGTAGCAATCTCCCTGACTCGTGCGAGTGTCTTTTCGGAGAGCAAGTTGCGCCGGATGGTTGCCATGCCATCTTCTGTGGCGAACATCTCGCGAAGCCGGGGGGCTTCTTCGCCGGCGGGTTCGACGAGCTTATCGAGCTGTTCTTCGACCTCCTCGTCGGTGACCTCGATGTTTTCGACTTCGGCGAGCTCACTGAGTACCAGTGAGCGTTTTACTCGGCTCTCGGCGTTCTCGGCAAGGGATTCGCGATATTCCGCTTCAGATTGTCCTATCCGCGCCAGGTAATCCTGATATTGCTGCTGGTCATTGCCGAGGTTTTCGCGGATGAGGGAATCGATCTCGCGCTCAACATAGACGCGCGGGTATTCGAGAGATGCCTGCTCGACCATCTGGTCGAGCGCGTCCTGCTGGAGCTTTGAGTCCGCCTGCTGTTCGAGGGAGTTGCGGAGGTCGTTTTCGACCCGTTCCTGGAGTGCCTGGAACGTTGGGAACTGTTCAGCGTCAATCTCCTGGGCGAGGTCGTCATCCAGCTCGGGGAGCTGTTCTTCTTTGACGTCTTTGACGGTGAGCTTGAAGTGCGCCGTCTTGCCCTGGAGGCGTTCGACCTGGAAGTCTTCGGGCAGGTCAAGGTCAACTTCTTTTTCTTCGCCGGCGCCCATGCCATAGAAGGCTTCGGCGAGGCCTTCTATGAAGAGGGTTTCGCCTTCGCGGAGCGTGAATTCGGCGTCGTTGTCTTCGACGAAGGGTTCATCGTCGACGCTGGCGGAGACGTCGGCGATGACGATGTCTCCCCAGCCGACGGGGCGTTCCACCGGGACCTGCGTGGCGTAGCGCTGGCGCAGCATTTCGATCTGCTCGTTCACCATCTCTTCGGTGACTTCGACGGCTTCGCGCTCGACACGAATGTCACGATAGTTATTCAGCTCGACCGTCGGGAGGACAGGGACAGTGGCCTTGAAATGGGGCGGGTCGAGTTCGACGATTTCGAGCTCGGGCTGGTCGACCGCGTGGACGTCTTCCTGTTCGAGCGCTTCGTTATAGACGTCGGGCACGAGCTGGTCGAGGGCCTCACGGATGAGGCTTTCGCGACCGACCATGCGTTCGACGACGCGGCGGGGGGCCTTGCCCGGGCGGAAGCCGGGGACCTGGGCCTTGCTGGCCACGCGCTTGTACGCAGCGTCGAGGGATTTCTCGAGACGCTCCGGGTCGACTTCGATATCGAGTAGCACACGGCTCTCTGGGAGCCGCTCACGAGTTACCTTCACGGACTTTTCGCCTGCCTCCAACTTTCGAGTATAGCAGTGATCGCGGCGCGCGCTGTGTGCGATTGCCCGCGGTATTAGCGCGTGGACGTGCGAGGTTCAAGCAGATCGACGAGGGCATCGCCCAAGAGATTCCACGCGAAGAAGAACAGGATGATCGGCATGGCGGCTCCGAGCAATACATGGGGGTATGCCTGGAATGTGCGGATCTGCGCTCCCTCGCTGATGATTGTGCCAAAACTTGAGGTTGGAGGGCTCACGCCCAGGCCAAGGAAGGAGAGCGCGACTTCAGTCCCGGCGATGGCGGCCATGCCACTGGAGAGGCCGACGACGAAGAGCGGCAAGACGCCCGGGAGAATATGACGGGTAAGTATTCGCCAGGTTGAGGCGCCGATCAGTTCGGCGGCGAGGACGAAGTCCGATTCGCGGATGGCAAGCGCCTGGCTTCGGACGATCCGGCTGGTCCCGACCCAGGCAAAGGGCACGGTGGCGCCAACGATGATGATGAATTCGAGCAGGGTGCGGGCTTCGTCGCCCAAGAAGGTGTTCTGGCGCAGCCAGAACGCGAAGTCGCCGATGCGCGCCCGGAAGACGGCGGCGATGGCCAGGATAAGGAGCAAGGTGGGCACCCCGGCGAGGACTTCGCCGACGCGCATGATGGCTGTATCCACCCAGCCGCCTTTGTATCCGGCAAGCAATCCGAGGCCGAGGCCGAGTACAAGGCCGCCGGTGAGGATGACCGCAGCAGTGAAGAGGAGCGTGGTGCGCGCGGCGTAGATAACGCGCGAGTAGATATCGCGCCCCTGGACATCGGTGCCGAGCCAGTGCCCGGACGAGGGGGACTGAAGCCGGTGTTCGACCTGGAGTTGTCCCTGGTTGGGATCGTGGGTTGCCACCAGCGGAGCGAAGAGGCCGGCGCCATAGAAGAGGGCCAGGTAGACCAGGGCTGCCATGGCCAGCTTCCTGCGCAGGATGGCGCCGAGGAAGCGGCGGCGCGGGCTCTGCTGACGACGTTCTGTTGTCGAGGCGGGAGGAGTTGAAGTCGCGGCGTCCTGCATGTCAGCCACCCCGTGCCTGCCCGACGCGAACCCGGGGGTCGATGACGCCATAGAGAAGGTCAACCGCGATGTTCGCCAGAACGAAGAGGGTGGAACCGAAGAGGACGAGGAAGAGGATGACGTCGTAGTCGGGGTGGAGGATGGCTTCGAGTGCTTCGCGGGCGATGCCGGGAATGCCGAAGAAGAGCTCAACGAAGAGCGAACCGGTGGCGAGCCCGGGCAAAGCGAGGCCGATAACGGTAATCATCGGGAGCATGGCGTTGCGGGTGATGTGGGTCATGACCACCGTGCGGTTTCGCAGGCCCTTTGCATGGGCGGTGCGCACGTAGTCTTCGGTCATGACGGAGATGATGGAGGCACGCATGAAGCGTGCGATGCCGGCGATGCCCGGTAGCGACATGATGGCGACCGGGAGGATGATGTTGGGGTGCCAAACCCCTTCCCATGAGAGGTCGAAGAGACCGAGCTGGATGACGAACACGTACTGGAGTACCGGGATCGCGACGAAGACAGGGACCGCATCGATGGCAAGCCAGAAGCTGATGGTGAGCGGGTCGAGGAATGTGCCACGAGCCAAGGCGGCGTAGATGCCAACCGGAATACCGATGGCGAAAGCGATGATGAGTGCCATGACGCCGAGCTGCGTGGACACCCAGACGCGAGGAAGGACGATCTCCGCGGCGGAGAAGTCGGTATAGCGTGTTGAGACGCCGAGATCGCCGCGCAGCAGGTTTCCCATGTAGGTGAGGTACTGGCGGGGAATGGGCTGGTCGTAGCCGTATTGCTCACGGAGGCGTTCCGCCGCCTCCTCGTTGTAGCGGTCGCCGAGGAGGGTATCGACAGGGTCGCCGGGAGCGGCGCGGATGAGAGCGAAGACGAGGAACGAGAGCACAAGGAGGACCGGGATGGCCCAGAGCAGGCGGCGCACGAGGTAGCCGGCAAGGCCCGGGGCCATGCGCGGCTACTCCGCCGCGGGATCGATTTCGATGTGGCGATAGCGGGGGACGATCATGGGGGTCTCGGGCCAGCCCTGGACGCAGGGCTTCACAAGCTGGTGATCGACGGGCCAGAGCAGGGGGACGACGACCGCATCATCGAGGATGAGCTGCTCGGCCTGGTTGAGCAGCTCATGGCGGCGAGCGGTGTCAGTTTCGGTGCGCGCTTCTTCGATGAGCGCCTGGACGTCCGGGTT
>SKSF01000057.1 GCA_007118095.1 Dehalococcoidia bacterium | reverse complement strand
TTGTCGCTATCACGAATGAGGACCTCATTGAGCCAGTAGTCGCGGCCCCACCATTGGCGGACCTTGAAGTAGCCGGTGGTGCAGTCGTCGATGGTGCCTAGATACTTCTGGTCATAGGTCAACACGCGCGATCCAAGGGGGACGCGCTCATCGTGGTACAGGGTCATGGTTCCTCCGGTCGATGCAGGTCGTTATTTCAGTGACGAGGGCGTAAATTCATCCTGCAACGGAAGTGCTCGTCGCGTCGCAACGTCACCTGCGTTCCGGGTTACGAATGTCTATCGAGCGTCGCGCTGTCACTTGTGGCGCAGCGCCGCTCGATGACGGCAGCGAGATCGCCAAGCAATTCGAGGCTCTCGTCGGATGTCCTGGAAGCGAGGCAGGTGACTCGTTCTTCCAGCTGCCGAGGGGGCCGGTGCGTGTTGTTGACCGCCGGGACATAGCCTGCAGCAGCGAGGACGTCGAGCAGCGGGACCTGGAAGAAGCGGGCGAGTTCGACGCAGGTCGATGCGCCGGGGATTGCATCGCGGGTGAACCAACCGTTCACTGTTGAGGCGCGGCCCCCGATGGCGCGTGCGAGGTCGCTTTGGGCCAGGCGCCGGCTGTGCATCTTGTGGGCGATCCATGTGGAGAATTCGGTCATGCCGGGTGTACGTGCAGCGGCTGCACACCCACAAAGCACCTCGTATGGCATTCCGTCAAGCGTGAGATTCCGGTGTCCATAGTGACAGGATTGTAGATTTGCGGGAGCACGTGCCGGACAGAGCCGGGGAAATCCCGTGTTGCCCGGCGTGTGTGACGTGCAACACGGTATTGTGTTTAATCGCCTGTTACGAAAGATCAGAGCCGGGGTTACAAGTGCGTGTTAGCGAGCGAAACACAAGTTACGGATTGCTTTTTAGCGTGTTTTTTTCATGGTGTTGCGGCGCGTGTGTGTGGTGTTAGTGTCCTCGCATGCAAGCCGCTGGCTGTCTGACCGGGTTTCACCCTGCCCGCCGCCCCCGCCTGGCCAGTGTACGAGGCTCCGCACTGGCGCCGATCTGTATTCCCGCTGGAGGCCAACCGGTGCCCAATCCTGACCTTTCCCGCGGCGGGGCGTCACTGCTTCGCCGTGCTCGCCAGAACCACATTCTCGCCCAGGTACCTGGCGAGGAACTCGCCGTGCTGGAGCCACACATGTCCGTCGTCCGCTGGCAGGCAGGGCAGGATCTCGCGTCCCTTGATTTGCCGCGTGGTGTCTACTTCCCTATCAGCGGCGTCGTTAGCGTGATGGTGAACATGGACGACGGCCGTGCGCTGGGGACGCGCCTCATCGGGAGCGAAGGGATGGGCGGTCTGTTTGCAGACGCGATGCAAGGCGCGGGGATGAGCCTCAAGGCGATCGGCTTTGCCGAGACGGTGACCGTTCCAACGGACATGTTCTTTCGCACGCTTGGGAAGAGCGCCGCTTTGAGCCGGCTTGTGGCCGATGAAGTCGCCCGGGCGACGGCGACCTACGCCATCCTTGCCGGCTGTAACCATTTCCACAGCGTCGAAGCCCGCAGCGCGCGTGTCCTGCTCGAACTGCATGACCGCACTGGCCAGGGGCCAGTGCGGATCACCCAGCAACTCATTGCCGACGTCCTCGGGGTCCGCCGTGGGAGCGTGACCTCCATCATGAAGGCGTTCCGGGCCCGGGACCTGGTCGCGGGGCGCCGGAATGAACTGGCCGTTGTGGACCCGGATGGCCTCGCACGATTCGCGTGCAATTGCTACGCAACGCTGCGCTCGCTCCATGGCACGTTGTGGCCGCGACGCGAAACGTCCGCGGCGATGCAGGCGCCCCAGTATGGGCCGTCGATCAGTCTTGCCGGGTTCTGAAGCGGTGGCGGCCTGCGGTCATTGCACGATCCGGGGGGGGCAGGTGCCGTTTTCAGCACGGAGGGTATCCTGATGGCCAAAGCCCGGAGAGGAAGAAATTCCCTCCTGCTGGAGTCCGCGCGCGAGAACCGCATCCTGCAAGCGTTGCCCCGGGATGAACTGGCGGCAATGGAATCTGATCTCACACTGGTCGAGTGCCGTGCCGGCCAGGTGCTGGACTCGACACCCGGCGAGGACCGGGCATATTTCCCGACCTCCGCGCTCCTGTCGCCCATAGCGTTTCTCCCGGACGGGCACTCCATCGCGACCAGGCTGGTCGGGCCGGAGGGCGTCGCCGGTCTCTATGCGCCGGCGGGACGCGAGATGGGGCTCAACCTCATCACCGTCTGTGGCGGCGAAGCGATCGAGCTGCGGCGCGAAGCGTTCTGGCGGCACGTGGGGCAGAGTGCGAAGCTGAGCCGGGCCGTGGCGGGAGAGATGTCGCGAGCTGTAACCGCGTTTGTTTTGCTTGTGGCTTGCGGACACTTTCACAGCCTGGAACAGCGTGGCTCGCGCCTTCTCCTGAATGTGTTCGACCACCTGGGGGGCGGTCCGATTCGGATCTCGCAGCAGGTGATGGCGGATGTGCTGGGCGTCCGCCGCGGGAGCGTGACCTCGATGATGAATATCCTCCGGACGCGCCGGATCGTCGAGTCGCGGCGGAACGAGGTGGTCGTGGTGGACCGCCCGGCACTGGAACAGCTCTCGTGCGATTGCTACGGGATGCTCGGGGAGACGCCGGCCCGCTAACAGCCGTGTCCGCCCGCACGGTTGGCTTGACCGGAACCGACCGCCATGTCCGGGAACGGCGGCGTTTGCCAGCCTGCAGCACCTTCCTTGCGGGTGAACGGTGAGATTTGGGAGGTTACGGACCAGGATCAATGACGTAACTCGACGTAACGTTCGTGATTAGCAAAGGCGTGTGACGTAAGTCGTCCAGCGATCCGAAAGATGTTCGGGTACTTGTTATTGTCCTGTGAAGCAGCTGGTTCGGAGGGACGCCAATGCCAGTCCAGCGGAAGGACCTGGTCGACGCGGCTGCCGAAGCGCTCACCGCAGCAAGCTGCGAACTGGAGCGGATCAGCGTGCAATCGCCGCCGCTGGTGAAGCAGCTGCTCGAAGACGAGCTGGCGAACCTCGAATCGACCTTACGCCGCCTCCAGATAGTGAGCGCCAACATGGCCACGGAGAGATCAGATGCCACGTGACCCCGGATTTTTTGATGTCTTCGAACGCACATTGCGAGGGTACGTACCCGACGGGGTGCGGGCGGTCATCGACCTCGCCCATGCGGACACGAGTGTGGGACGGGCGCTGATGACCGGGCCGCGGCGCGAGGCCATCGTGGAGATATGCCGCGAAGCCATTGTCCATGTGACCGGCTTCGAGGAGGCGGACACCGTGGGGATCTCGGTGCGGCCCGAAGCGGAATCGATCGTCGTCCTTGTGCAGTCGGATGTGGTGGACCCCGGTCCCAATGGCGGCGGCGCTTCCCGACTGAGGGATGTCCTCTTCAAACATGGTGCGTGGCTCGCCGACGAGTTCCACGTGTTGCAGATGGGCACGACGGTCCGGCTGGTGCTGCCCGCCCGGGCGGGGGGCTACGAACCGCGTGCCAGGGCATCGTAACGCCGAGACGCGGCCCCGCCAGGACGGTATGCTTCACCGCCACCATGCGCGAGGCGATGGATACGCTGGTCACGGGGGCTGACGGGCTCGCGATGAACCTCGTGGACTTCGGGGGCGATACTGGCCCGCCGCTGCTCCTGCTCCACGGGTCGCTTGGCCATGCCCGGGGCTGGGACTTCGTGGTTGATGCGATGCCCGGCGGGCAACGGGCCCTCGCGCTCGACCTGCCCGGGCACGGGAAGTCGGCGCACGCGGACGCCGCCGGGAGGTACGCGTTCCCGCGGCTGATCGCGGATGTGGGGGCGGTGCTTGCGACCTTTGATGAGCGGGTGGTCGTTGCCGGGCATTCGCTGGGGTCAGCGCTCGCGATGTTCGTGGCGGCAAAGCACGGCGTACGGCTGGCTGGCGCCATCTTCATGGATATCGACCCGCATGTACCGCAACACCAGGTGGACCACCTCCGGGAGGTTGGGTCGCAGCCACCGAAGCGATACGCGGAGTTTGACCGGGCCGTGAGCCGGGAGAGCCGGGTCGCGCCCGGCGCCGCCCCGGCAGTCCACGAACACCTCGCGCGGCACGGGTATCACCACGACGGCAGTGCGTGGGTGCAACGTTTCGACCAGCGCTTCTTGCAGTACGTCGAGCGATGGGATGCGCGGGATGCGCTCCGGTCGGTCAGGGTCCCGGCCCTGGTGGTGCGTGGTGAAGAATCGACGGTCATGTCTCGCGAGGCGCGGGATGAGATGCTGTCGGCGCTCCCGGATGCCCGAGCGGTTGAGGTGCCTGGCGCCGGGCACCAGCTTCACCTGCAGGAGCCCGCGGCTGTCGCGGCCGCGATCCATGCCTTTCTCGACGAGATCCGGCGCGGTTAGTCCCGGGTTTCCCCCGTGGCCAGGTCGAGATAGAGACGGGAACAGAGCGAGCCCTGGTCGGCGGTGGGCCGGAGCGCGCCCGGTGCACCCCAGTCCCACGCAGTGTAGTGGGTAACCCCGGACCCCTCGCGGGGGGTGGTGAGCGCAGGCGGCCAGGAGCGGGGCATTGCTTCGACGAGGATCATTTCGAGCGCGCCGCCATCCCGGGGTTGCTGGCCGCGCGTGAGTTCGTTGCCGGCTTCCAGTTCGATGCCGAGCTTGTCGCGGCCCAGCCGCTGGATGGCTTCGGCGACGGACTCGCCGTCCCCGAGGGTGGCTGCGGGCAGCCCCCACATCCCGGCGAAGTCTTCACCCGGGTCGTCGGGGCGGCGCACGACGAAGACGTCGCCGGTGTCGGCGTTGTGGATGGCGGCGGCGATGGCTACGGGGTTGGCCACGTGTACTCCTCCGTTTCGATGCCCTTCATCGCCAGCTCGATGAGCTCATCTACGGGGATATCGGCTTCGATCTGCTCGACTTCGCCCGGTGTCGATTTCGTCTTCACACGCTGGGGCACCAGGTACTGGCAGCAGTCCATGTCGGGTTCGACCGATGTTTCGTAGGTGCCGATTGCTTTGGCGTCTTCGACCACCTCGCGCTTGTCGAAGCCGATGAGCGGCCGGAGGATGGCGGAGTCGACGGCCGAGCCGATGCTGGCCATGTTTGTCAGCGTCTGGGAGCCCACCTGTCCCAGGCTTTCGCCGGTGACGAGCGCGTGGCAGCGCTGCTTTTTGGCAATGCGCTCGGCGATGCGGAGCATCATCCGGCGGTAGAGGATGATGCGGTAGGGCGCCGGGGCGGTGACGACGAGCCGCTGCTGGACTTCGCCGAAGGGGACGATGTGGAGGCGGCTGTGGTACTGGTGGCGCGCCAGGTAGCGGGCAAGCTCGCGAGCCTTCTCGCGCGAGGAGGCATCGGTGAAGGGGAAGGAGGAGAAGTGGATGAACTCCGCCGTGCAACCCCGCTTCTGCATCCGGTAGGCAGCCACGGGCGAATCGATCCCGCCTGACAGGAGGACAGCGACCCGCCCACCCGTACCGACGGGGAGCCCACCCTTTGCCTGTTCCCGTTCGAGGTACACAAACCCGGCCTCGGGCTGCACTTCCACCCGGTAGACGACGCCGGGATTGTCGAGGTTCACCGGGCTCCCCGTGCGGGCTGCGATGCGTCCGCCAAGCTCGCGTTCGAGTTCGTTCGAGTTGATGGGGAATGATTTATCGCTGCGGACCGCCCGCACTGCGAATGATGAGGGGGCCTCGTTCGAGAGCTTGAAGAATCCCTTTTCGAAGGCATCCAGGTCCGGTTCGGTTGCCAGCGCCAGCGAATAATTCTGGATGCCGAACACCGTGGAGAGGCGCTCATTGACTGCCGGCCAGTCTTCCGGACCGCCAAGGGCAATGAAGCCGCGGTTCGGACGCACGCTGGCCTTGCCGACCGGCAGGCCAGTCAGCGCCTGGTTGATGTTTTGCCTGAGCGTCCGGAGGAATGCCTGGCGGTTGCCGCGCTTGAGGGCGATCTCGGAGATGCGAATGATCACCCACCAGGTGCCGGGTTTGACCTTTTTGCGGGGTTCCTTCTGCGTGCGGACAGGCTGCCACGCATCGTGCATACGTGCCTCCGTTGTCGTCTGGGGCCGCCGGGTGGTGGCGGTGGGTATCCCGGCGGTGTTTCTCGCGCCGGGTCACCCGGTATAGTTTCACATCAACCGCCCCAAGCGCACGGGGGACTTCCCCGCGAGCGCCCACACCCCGGGTGAACGAGATCGCAACAGCAACCGGCGACACTTCGCAGCATGGATCCGCGAAGGCCGCCGCTGTCGGTCAAGGAAGTGCTCGCACACCTGGCGGAGCTGGCCGGGGATGACGGGTGCGGTTACTGGGTGGCGCGGGTAGGAAACCGGTACTTCGTCGTGGACCCTGCGTTCCCGGATGAGCCGCTCGTCTTGCGCGGCCGGGCGCTGGTCCCGCTCGATCGCGCCACGTTTGATGTGCTGGGCCGTGCGCGCTGGTATGTGGCCGACGGGGATTTCGTGCTGGACCTGGGCTAGTTCGCCGGGAATCCTCGCGGTGCGCCGGCGAACTCTGTGCCGTGCTGACTATCGCTGGCCCGGCGACTCGATCTGTTCGGGGGCTTCGGCCTGTTCGATGCGCGGCCGGGGGTGGATACAGCGCACATGCGCGAAAAGCGCACCCGACATGTGCATCGCGGGCTCGTTTGCGAGCGGCTGAAGACAAAACGCACAACGCATGAGGGACACCCCGTCTGCAAGTTGGGGGTCACTCTCGGCGCCACCTGTGGAGGGCGCGTCGAATGGAAGTTCGCCGCGCCCTCCACAGGGTCCGTCTGTCCGCTACTTGCCGCGCACCAGGGCGGTCATGGCGTCCTGGAAGGAGTCGTCCATGGAGGTGAGCACTTCGATGACTGCCGGTTTACCTGCGGCTACGGCGCGGGGGATAGCGTCCCGCAGGGAGGCCTCATCGTTCACGCGGAAGGCGGCGCAGCCCATCGCGGTCATGATGTCGGTGTAGTTGAACTCGTTGAACTTTGACGCGATCTGCCGGTTGCCCTGGCCGTGGTAAACCCAGCCGAGCGCATGGTTATTCAGGACGATGGCGACGATGGGCAGGTCATCTTCGATTGCCGACATCATGCCGTGGAGGGTCATGGCGAAGCCGCCGTCGCCGCAGACGGCGAACACGGGCACATCCGGGTGCACGATGCGGACGCCGAGTGCGGCCGGGACCGCATAACCCATGCCGCCGGTGGCGTTCGGCTGGATGAACTTGCGCCGCTGGTTCACGCGGTAGTCGTGGAGCATGAACAGGCGGTTCTCGCCAGCGTCACAGGTCACGATGGCGTCATCGGGCAGCGCGTCGGTCAGCACGGCGACGGCATGGCGCGGCGCGATCGGCGATTCACCCGTGCCGAGCTTGCTGTCGTAATACCCGTGTGCCTGTCGCGCCTGCTCGACTCGCGCGTTGCCGCCGGTGGATTGCTCACCGAGGCGGGACCGCAATGCGAGCAAGGTCTGCTGTGCGTCGCCGACGAGTGCGTGTGCGGCGGGCTGGGTCCAGCTCGCGTTGAGCGGGTCGATATCGACCTGGACGAGCACCTGCCGCGCCGGGTCGAGCAGGTTTGGGTGTTCGTTGACGAGGTCACTCGGGGAGAGCCGGGTGCCGATGGCCAGCACGAGGTCGGATTCGCCGACGATGGCGTTTGCCCAGTCGGTGCCGAAGCCGCCGATGGCGCCGGCGGAGAGGGGGTGGTCTTCTGGGAAGGTACCCTTGCCCGCGGCGGTGGTGGCCACCGGTATATCGAGTGCCTCGGCGAACTTCTTGAGGGTTTCGTCGGCCTTGCTGAGCCGGACGCCGTTACCCGAGATGATGACGGGCCGGCTCGCAGAGCGGATTGCTCCTGCGGCGCCGTCCAGCATTTCGTCCGAGGGGACGATGTTGCCCGTCGCGACGAAATTGGCGTCCCAGTGGATTGCGGGGCGGGAATCCGGGTCGATCGGGCGACCGAGGGCGCCGCTTTCGAAGATGACCGCGACGGGGCCGGGCGCTCCGGTGAGCGCATGCTTGTAGGCGAGCTGGGTGAGCTGGACTGCCTGGACCGGTGTGCGCGCGACGAAGGTGCGCTTGGTGATGGCTTCGAAGCCCCGCTGGGTGTCGAAGCTGCCGTAGTGCCCGGCGCCGGACTGGTACGGCGCGTGGTGCGCGTAGGGTCCGCCTTCGCTGAAGTCCACCAGGATGATCATCGGCGAGCAGCCGGTGTACGCCTCGAGAATCCCGGCGCCGGCGTTCGTGAGCACCCAGGCGCCCTGGCCCATCACGACAGCGGGCTTGCCGCTGAGGCGGCCGTAGGCCTCGGCAAGCGCGCTGCCTAGCGCCTCTTCGCGGACGAGCGCGATGCGGACTTTGTCCTGGTAGTCATAGAGGGCGTCATAGATGCTGCCGGTGTTGCCGCCCGGCATGCCGGTCACGAGCTCCACACCGGAGTTGACCAGCGCTTTGGCGACTCCCTGGGCGCCGGTGAGAGTTTCGGTTGTCTGCGTCATTGGATTCCCTTTCTGCTCTGCGGGGGTTGCTCAGGAGACGGAGCCGCCATCGATGGGGATGACGGTCCCGGTGACGTAGTCGGAATCGGGGCCGGCGAGGAAGCCGACGACGCGTGCGCAGTCTTCGGGCGTGCCGATGCGACGGAGCGCCACCTGCGAGGTGATGCGGTCGACCCCGGTGCGCTCGAACAGCACATTGAGGCGCCCCGTGCCGATGAAGCCGGGGGCAATGCAGTTCACGCAGATGCCGTGGGGGCCGAGCTCCTGCGCAAGGTATCGCGTGTACATGATGATGCCAGCCTTGGCCGTCCCGTAGTGGGCATAGCCGCCGTCCGCGGAGCCGCGGCGCCCGGCCTGGCTGGAGACCGTGACGATCTTGCCCGAGCCCTGCCGCTTCATGATGGGTGCGACAAGCTGGCAGGTGTGCATCGTGCCGTAAAGGTTGCGCTGGAGGACCGCGTCCCAGAGCCCGGGGTCGACTTCGGATGCTTTCGTTTCTGGCGGTGCGCCAAGTCCGCCCCCGGCATTGCATACGACAACGTCGATGCGCTGCCACGCGTCGTCGACCTGTTGGATGGCCTTTTGCAGTGCGGCACGGTTGGAAACGTCCGCTTCGAGGCCGATGGACCGTCGGCCGAGTGCTTCGATCTCGGCCATGGTCGACGCCCCGGTCATGAGGGAGCGTTCGGCGTCGTATTCTTCGAACGACGAAAGGTTCACATCGAGCACGGCGACATCGGCGCCGAGGCGGGCGAGGTGGAGGGCATAGGAGCGTCCCAGGCCGCGGCCGGCGCCGGTGACCAGGGCGGTCTTTCCCTCAAGCGGTGTGTCCAAGTGGCATCTCCTCCGTGGGCAGGGCAGGGGTCGAGTCTCTGGTGCTGCGGCGGGTGGACAGCGCGTCTGGTGCGCATCCTACATGGCCGCGCGTCTGCTGGCCGCACCCGATGGCCCGGGAAAGAAAAAGCGCGCACCCCGGGGGGTGCGCGCTTTTGGCTGCGGTCCGTGGCCCGGCGCTCAGGCGCAGGTCCAGGGACCCCAATTGGAGCCGCCGCTGCTGAGCTCATAAGCCATGCGGAGGTTCGTCTCGGGGTCGTAGAGGTTCACGCCGGGGCCGAAGAGCTCCCGGGCGCGGGCTTCGTGGATGGGGTGGATCTGCATCAGGCCAGCTTCGCCCGAGAGGCCTGTGGCGTTCGGATTCCCGTTGGACTCGCACTGCATGATTCCCAGGACGCGGTCGACTGAGTACGCGGGGAAGACGTCGTGGACAAGGGGACGCCAGCGTTCGACGGCGTGTGGGAAGGTGCTGGAGGGCTGGGTGGGTGCAGGGGTTGCGGTCGGTTGTGGCGCTGGAGTTGCTGTGGGTTGGGGTGTCGGTTCGTCTTCCCCGATGCCGTGTTGGCCGGGCGTGGGTTCGGGTTCGGGGTTCGCCAGGACGGGGCCTTCGCGTTCGACCTGGCTTGCAAGGCCGGGGACGCTCACGTCGTTGTCGCTCTCCTGGAGGGCGCTTACCGGGAGTGCCCCGGTAATGGCGGCAATGCCGACAACAAGGAACATCACCGCGGCGATAATGCTGGTGGTAGCCACTCGGGTGGCGCGCGCGTTCATTGTTCCGCCCGTCCCGCGCCCGGCGTCGCCAGCCGTTCGGGGATGAGTGCCCGGGTCCGGGGGTGCTGGATGGTTTTGCCGTAGTGCGTGTGCATGGACGTACCTCGTTTGTGGAGTTGGCCATGCGGGGCCCCTGTGGTGTGTGCGCGGGCAACACCATTTGCCAGGGGAAAACCTCACCCCGGTGCTAGCGTCTGACTGCTGACGGCACCGGTGCCTGGCCGGGCTGAGATTTCCCGGTCCAGTGCGGAATCGAATTGAGGTCCCCGCCGCGATGGATGCGCCTCGAGGGACGCTCCATCTTTACCTTCATAATCGACCACCTTGCCACGGTAGCGCCTCACAGCCCAGTGCTGTGTGGAGTCGTGGTGGAGTTGTCACCCGGCCAGGCAACGTGCCGGGTAAAGTGAAAGGCCACGTCACACCCTATCCCCGTGTTGCTTCAGCGCTACCGGTTGGGTCCCTCCGCTTCACCCGGGCTTGACCCTTGCAAGAGGAGCGTAAGCTGGCGTCTCACGGGACGGGCCGGTGTGGCGCGTCGCTTATTTGCGTATTCGAGTGCTGGAGGACTACAAGCGTGGAACAAGAACTGGCTGGCAAGGTGGCCATCGTCACCGGGGCCGGGCGCATGCGGAGCATCGGCCGGCCTATCGCGAAGCTGCTCGCGGAAGCGGGGGCGAAGGTCGTGATCACCGGGACGGGACGTCCCCCGGAACGCTACCCGAATGACGAAAAGGCCGCGGGCTGGCGCGACATCGATAGTGTTGCGGATGAGATTGCAGAGATTGGCGGCACCTGCCTGCCCGTTGTTTCGGACGTGACGGATGAGGCTGCGAACGACCGGCTCATCGAACGCGTCCTCTCCGAATACGGGCGGCTCGATATTGTCGTGAACAATGCCGGTGCCGCCCGCGGCGAAGACCGGGCGCCGGTCGTCGACCTGCCCTATGAGGAGTGGCGGAAGGTGATCGTGACGAACCTCGATGGGACGTTTCTGCTTTCGCGCGCGGCGGCGCGCCACCTGGTGAAGCAGGGCGAAGGCGGCAGCATCGTGAACATATCGTCGATCGCGAGCAAGCTTGCCGGCGCCAACACCGCGGCCTACGCCTCGTCGAAGGCGGGCATCAATGCGCTGAGCCGTTCGATGGCGCTGGAACTTGCCGAGCACCAGGTGCGGGTGAACGCGGTGTGCCCGGGCATCATCGATACCTATCGGATGGACGACCTGGGCCGGGACGAACAGTGGAACCAGGTGGTCCGCAGCCGCATCCCCCTGGGGTATGCGGGGGACGGGTCGGAATGCGCCGAGATGGTGTTGTTCCTCGTTTCGGACCGTGGCAACTGGATCACGGGGCAGGCCATCAACGTGGACGGGGGTACTGTCTGGGGCAACTAGCGCGGCGCACGATGGCGTGGTGGTGTACCGTCGAGGGGTACGGTCAGCCGCCCATTACGGCGGCCACGGACTGATTCAACAGTTTTGGAGGATAGTTATGCCTGAAAGGACTGCACGTGCTGTGTGGGACGGCACGATTCGCGAAGGAAACGGGACCATGGCGCTGGGCAGCGGCGCCTACGAGGGCTCGTATTCGTTTGCCTCCCGATTCGAAGACGGCTCGGGGACGAACCCGGAGGAGCTGATCGGCGCGGCGCACGCGGGCTGCTTTTCGATGGCGCTTTCCGGCGCGCTGGGCCGCGCGGAATTTCCGCCGGAGCGCATCGCGACGACGGCGAAGGTGTCGCTTGAGCAGGCCGACGGCGGGTTCAAGATCGCGACCATCGAGCTCAACACGGAGGCGAAGGTCCCGGGTATCGATGATGCGAAGTTCCAGGAGATCGCCGACGGCGCGAAGAAGACCTGCCCCGTCTCCCAGGCCCTGGCAGGGGTCGAGATCAAACTCAACGCCAAGCTTGTCTAGCCAGGGCTAGAGATAGATGGCGAGCCGGCTGCGGCTGTGTTCGGGGAGTCTCCGGCGCAGCCGCAGCCCCAGGCTGGTGAGCACGAGGGCGGTTTCGCCGTTCTCCGGGTTGTAGCGGTAATCGGCGATGTCCTGGGCGACCAGGTCGGCCATCGCCGTTGTGAACATTTCTTCGTTGATGCCATGGATGCCGCGGATTTCCTGGTACAGGGTGTCCTGCGTTGCCGCGCCGAAGCGGAGGAGGAAGTGCAGCGCGGCGATCTGCACCGGGTCGACGGTGACAGTGCGTTGTTCGCGTTTCCTGAAAGGCCACGGCAGGCGCATCAGTCTGCCCCGTTTGGGCCGGATGCCTGCACGGCGGCCGGGCTCTTGCGTGTGCCGGTGGCCGCGAGGATCTCGAGCAGCGTCTCCCTGAGCGCATCGTAGCGTTCCTGGCCGACGATGGAGGCCCACTCGGCGGCGATTTCCCCCGCCGCCTGGTAGAGCACGTCCATGAGCCCCTGTCCGCGCGGGGTGAGGACGATGAGCCGCGCGCGGCCGTCGCTCGGGTCGCGTTTCCGTTCGAGGTAGCCGAGCGCTTCGAGCTGCCGCAGCAGGTCGTTGATGGCCTGTTTGCTGATGCCCATCTGCTCGGCGAGCTGACCGGGGCGCAGGCCGTCGATGGTGGGGTAGCGGAAGAGGATGAGGTGCATGGGCAGGAGGTCGGTGTAGCCCGCCTCCTGGACGCGATCGAACAGGCGAGCGCGGAATTCGAGCCAGGCGAGGCGGAGGAGGGCGCCGGCTGTTGGCGGCGGGTGGGTCTCGGTGGTGATGGTGCTTGACTCCATTGGTACGACAATCGTACTATCTGTCCGCAGGTCGTACGTAAACTGTACTTTTGGAGGAGCAGACGATGCAACCAGCAGAGATGGACCGGCTGATAGAGGAGCACCTGGTGGCGGAGGCGGCAGGTAATGTGGACGGGTGCGTGGCGATGTACACCGACGACGTGGAGCACGACGTGGTCGGCTGGCCCAAGGGGGCGATGCACGGGAAGGATGAGGCGGCCAGCTTCTACGAGGAGCTGACCAGGGAGATCAAGACGGAAGAAATGACGGTGCTCCGGAGCTACTACGGCGACGATTTTTGCGTGATCGAGCACCAGTGGAACGGCACGGTCCCGGGCACGTTTATGGGCATCCCGGGGAACGACCGACGTATCTCGTTCCGGATGCTTCATCTCTGGGAGTTCCGGGATGGCAAGATGTCGCGCGAGAACGTCTGGCTGGATGGCGGGTCAATCGTGGCGCAGCTCACGGCCGAGGAAGCTGCCGTCGCCTGAGCGGACCGGTGACCGGGGCGCCCGGCGGACCCATGCCCACCAGGCGCCCTGGTGTCGCTCATGTAAATGATTTGTGCGACACGAATGGGCTCGCGCCTAAGCAGCCGGCGCGTAGCATCGGTCGGGGCGCCCGGCACCGAGTGCGAAGTGTGCCGGCGCTCGCCAGGATGCTGGTGACGGCCCGAGCGGTGGCCGCTGACACCGCGCATGGGAGGTACGAAGCCCCGGTTTGACCAGCCTGGGACGGCTCGAACAGCGACACCTCGTCTTCGTCTTTGCTGCGGCGGGCATGCTTGTCTTTTCGCTGCAGTTCTCCATGGTGTCCATCGCGTTTCCCGAGCTTGAACGCGACCTGGACGCCCCGCTGCGCTGGACCGGCTGGGTGCTCACGATCTTCATGGTCGGGCAGGTGATCTCGCTGCCGGTGAGCGGCCGGCTTGCGGACCGTTATGGCCGCCGCACCGTCTTCGCCAGCGGGCTGGTCCTCTTCGCGGTCGCATCTGCGGCCTGCGCGCTCGCCCCGAATATCTACGCCCTCATCGGGGCACGGGCCCTCCAGGGGCTCGCCGGTGGGGCCCTCATGCCCTCGGCGATGGGGCTGGTGGGCGAAGCGTTCATGGAAAACCGGATGCGGCCGATCGGCTTCCTGGGGTCCATCGTCCCGGCTGGCGGTATTGTCGGGCCGGTGCTGGGCGGGCTCATTGTCGAATACTTTGGCTGGCGGTGGACCTTTGGCATCAATGTGCCGCTCGTGGCGGTGGCGCTGGCTGGCATCTTCGCGTTTACCCCGCGCGGGACCACGACTCCTGGCGAGGGACGGCTCGACTTCGCCGGCATCGGTATGCTTGCCGTGGCCGCGACCGCCTTCATCTTTGCGCTGACCGAGCTGGGCCAAACCGAACAATCGCCGAACGCGATGCTGGTCGCTATTTCCTTCGGCATCGCGCTCGTGAGCGCGGTGTTGCTGGTGCGCCACGAGCTCCGCACGCCGCACCCCTTCCTGGATCTCGAGCTGTTCCGGCGCCGCGAGTTCATTTCGGCGAACACACTTGCGTTTCTCTTCGGCTCAGGCCTCTTCGGGGTGTTTCTCCTCATCCCCTACTACGCCTCGACGGTCTATGGCTTCTCCGCGTCCGAAACCGGGGCGATTGTGACGCCCCGCTCCGTGACGCTGGTGCTTGCGTCCGGCGTCACGGCGGCAATCCTGCCCTACATCGGTGTCCGCCTGCCCATGTTCCTTGGGATGCTCGGGTTTGCGGGGGCGATGGTGCTCCTGTCCCTGAGCTTTGAGGACCCCACGGTGCTGGGAATCGAGATTTCCAGTTTCGCCTGGGTGACGGGTGTGGTGGCGACAGCGGGGCTGGCATTCGGCCTCGTCAACCCTGCGCTGAACAACGCGAACCTGCACCTGGTGCCAGACCGTATCGCCGGGGTGACCGGGCTGCGGCAGATGTTCATGAGCCTTGGTGGCACGATCGGCATCTCGGTGATCGTGCTTATCTCCTCGCGTGCCAGCTCGGAAGCGCAGGGGCTGGAGTGGTCGTTTGCCGGGCTTGCCTTCGTGGTGGTGCTGGCGTCAGTGGGCTTGCTGGGGATCCGCGAGGCTCCACGCCACGGCTCGGGAGGCGCTACCAGCGGCGGATGAGCCGCGAGTCCCCGGTCCGACGCAGAAGCGCGATTTCGTCCATAATGGCATCGCCGTATGGCGGGCGTTGCCGCGTCACCATGGCGTATGGTCTGATAGTACGGAAGTGAGCGTGGTTGTGTGACTGATGTGAGGGAGCCCGGACACGCCGGCGGACGGCGGGGACGCCGATCCGCGGCAGTGGCACACGTTGCCCGCGTTGCCCGCGCAACCCGTGTGGGCCGGGTGGCTCGCGCGACACGCCGCATCCGCCGCCCGTCGCGCATCCCCGCGACCGGCTCGTCCGAGGCGCTGGACCGCGCACAGTCGCCGCAGTTGCGGCACGGGCAGGGCCGGCAGCCTGCCCCCCTTAGCATCCGCCAGTCGATCCCCACCATGATTACGCTGGTTGCGCTGGCGTGCGGCCTGGCAGCTATCGAAGCGACGCGTGTGGGCGCATGGGATACCGCGCTGCGGCTCATCCTCGTCGCAGCGATCGCGGACGGCGTGGATGGCACCGTGGCGCGGAAACTCGGCGCGGTAAGCCCAATGGGCACCCAGCTCGACTCCCTGGCCGACATCGTCGCGTTTGGCGTGGCGCCCGCATTCTTGTTTGCGACCTACTTCGCCGATGCGCCCGACCCGGCGCGGTATGCCGTCGCGCTGGCGTTCGTCGGCACCGGGACCTACCGGCTTGCACGGTTCCATGCACAACCAGGCGGGGACGCGTTCCAGGGGCTGCCCATCACCATCGCCGGGGCATTGCTGGCGCTTGCTGTCGCCGGCCCGTTCGGCGGCGATATGTTGCTCATGAGCGTTATCGCCATCGGACTCGCGGTCCTCATGGTGACGCGGCAGCCATTCCCGAAGTTCTCCCGCTGGAAGTGGACGCTGATGCCTGCCGTGCTGGTGGCCACGGTCATCATCGCCGTATGGCCGCGTGCCGAGACTGTTGCAATCGTTTCCGCCATCCTGTTGGGCGTGTATGTGATGTGGAGCTTCATCGCGACGTTTGCCCCGCGGTTGCGTCGCCGCGGGCAGGCGCACGAAGGACGGCTGGATGCCTGAGACCCGGCGCCAGGCGGCGCCATCACCCTCCTACCGCGCGTTTCTCGCGGCGTTTTTCCGCGACCGCAAGACGGTCGGGGCGGTTGCCCCCACAAGCCGTGGCGTGGCGAAACGCATGGCCCGGCTTGGCCGTGTGAGGGCGGCGAAGAACGTTGCCGAACTCGGGCCGGGCACCGGGGCGATCACGCACTCGCTCCTCCGTGCCCTGCCGAAAGACGGGCGCCTGTGGGGCTTCGAAGTGTACGAGCCCTTCGTCGAGCACCTTCGCGAGACATACGGGAACGACCCGCGGCTGATTGTCGTGCCGGAGTCGGCGGAAGAAGTGCGCAGCGTC
>SKSF01000169.1 GCA_007118095.1 Dehalococcoidia bacterium | reverse complement strand
GTGACCGAAGGCGAGCTCCGGGTCGCCGACACCGCCGACGCCACCGTCGATGTCGCCTTCCGCGAGGGGTCCATGCGGAACCACACCGCTACTCACATGCTGCACCAGGCGCTCCGCGACATCCTGGGCTCGCACGTGCAGCAGCAGGGCTCGCTGGTCACGCCCGGCCGCCTGCGGTTCGACTTCACCCACCTGGAGCAAACGCCACGCTCGGCACTGGGCGAAGTCCAGCAGCTCACGAACGACAAGATCCGCAACGACCTGGCGGTGACGTCCCGCACCACCGGGTTCCAGCAGGCGATACAGGAAGGCGCGCTTGCCTTCTTCGGCGACAAGTACGGCGCCGAGGTCCGCGTCGTCGAGATCCGCGACAACGGCGGTGTCTTCAGCGCCGAGCTCTGCGGTGGGACGCATGTCCACCACACTGGCCAGCTCGGCTTCGTCCACATCCTGCGAGAATCGGCCGTGGCAGCCGGTACACGGCGCATCGAAGCGCTGAGCGGCCGCGCCGCCGAGGCGCATCTGCTGGAACAACAGGAACGGCTGATGAGGCTTGCCGACCGGCTCTCCACCAGCCCGGGCGAACTCGAAGAGCGTGTTGATTCGCTACAAAGCGAGCTGGAGCGCCTGCGCAAACAGGAAGAAGAGCTGCGCCGCCTCCAGGGCGCGTCCCTCGCGGACACGCTCGTTCAGCAGGCCGAGCAGGTCGGCGAATCCTACCTCGTCATTGCGCGGCTTGACGGTGTCACTTCGGATGGCCTGAAGGACATCGCGGACACAGTGCGCAAGCGGCTTTCGAGTGCGCTCGTTGTGCTGGCAGCCGTCGACGCGGGCAAGCCAGCCTTCATCGCCGCGGCCACACCCGACCTGGTCGACCGTGGCGTCCATGCAGGGAACCTGGTGCGGGATGTCGCGAAAGCCGCCGGCGGCGGAGGAGGTGGGCGCCCGGATATGGCGCAGGCCGGCGCGCGGGATACGTCGCAGCTCGACCAGGCGCTTGAACTCGCTCGCACCTCCGCTATGGGGGCACTGGACGAGGCGCTATAGTGTACCGTCGCGGGGGAGCGGAGGGATGCTGAACGTATGACCGACCCATCGGGATCGCCGCGCGATGCGGACGATCTCCCCGAGCCGGCCGAGGAAGCTGACTACGCAAGCGTCGTCCACGTCAGCAAAGATGACGACGTGGCGACGATATGCGGGCGCATCGATACCGCCCCTTCGTACGCGGTCGTTATTCATGCCCCCGGCGGAAACCGGGAGCTCGCGCGCGAGATCGGCATGCGGCGCGTCATGCGGCACGCGCAGGAAAGCGGCAAGACCATCGCGTTTGCGACGCGGAGCCTCGCCCTCTCCTCCCGCGCGCGCGGCTTTAGCATCCCAGTTGCGCGCCGCCCGGAGTATGTCAGGTGGGATGCGGGCGGCCGCATCGTCATGGGGCTCGCCGGCCGGACCCTCGTCATACCGGCAATCGGCCGCATGGTGCAAATCAGCGTCATCGCGGTTATCGCGGTCCTCTTCATCGGCCTCGTACTCACTATGGGCCCCTCGGCAACGGTCATCGCGTACCCGGCTGCCGACCCGGTAGAGACAGTGCTCACCGTTACCACCGGTCCCGAGATCGAAGAGATTGACCTTGAGAACGTTGCGCTGCCGGCCAGCCAGGTGAGCTCGTCGCGTGTCATCACGGTCGCCATCCCCACCACTGGCTCGACCACCGTCGCGGTCGACCCGGCGACCGTCACACTGGAGGTGTCGAACCCGCTGGGCGGCGAAGTCGATGTCCCTGCGGGCACCGTCGTCCTCGCCGAGATCGATGACGAAACAGTCGAGTTCACCCTCGACGAAGAGCTGATCATTCCAGCCGAGGACCAGAACACCATTACGGCCACGGCGGTGGAGGCAGGCTCACCTGGCAACGTCGATGCCGGCACCCTTACGCAGTGGGAAAGTGACGTCTGGTCCGAGCTCTCGGTCACGAACCCGGAACCCGCCTCCGGCGGTGGCGATGAGACCGTCGCCGCCGTCGCAGAGGACGATATTGTCACTCTGCGCGACACCGCCAACTTGCTCCAGGAGGACCGCGGTGTCCAGGAGACCATCATCGCCGACCGGCCCGGGGACGCCATCCTCGCCGATACGGCGACCGTTGATATAGACCGCGGCGAACCATCCGCCGACCCCGGCACGCCGGCCGAGGTCGTTATCATGGACGTGGCGATCAGCGTATCGGCGCTGGCGATTACCGAAGAAACGTGGGACGAGGTCGCTCCAGAGCTGCTGCTCGACGATGACGAAGAGCGCGAATTCATCCTTGGGAGCGTCCAGGCGGTCGAAACCGGTGAGACGGAAGTAGATCCGGAGACAGGCAACACCGTTGCCGAGTTCGCCATATCCGCGGCGGTCGCTACCGAGGCTTCCTCCGCGGAGATTCTCGAAGCTGTGAAAGGAGCTTCACCCGGCGACGCGCGTTCGATCCTCGAAACTCGCTATGGTATTGATGATGCGGAGATCGATGTTTCGCCCGGCTGGGCGCCGCGCCTTCCGCGCTTCGACTTCCGGATCGACGTCGAACTCCGCAGCCGCCTCGAAGATGACAGTGCCATCCAGCCCACCGGAAACGAACTCAACGGGAGCGATTCCACTGCCGCCTCGCCCTGAACGGTACGTCGCGCTCGATTACGGCGCCCGCCGGGTTGGGGTCGCGGTCAGCGACGACCTCGGGCTGTACGCACACCCGCGCCCGGCCATCACCGGGCTGGATGGTGGCCCACTGCGCAACCGCATCGCAGGGCTTGTTGCCAGCGAAGAGGCCGGGGCAGTCATTGTCGGCGTCCCCTTCTCCATGTCGGGCAGCGAATCGGCGCAGACCGATGAAGTCCGCGCATTTATCTCCACGCTGCGGGACGAGCTCCCTGTCCCCGTGTACGAAGTCGACGAACGTCTCTCCTCGGTGCAGGCCGCCGGGATGCTGAAGGGGCGCGAGCGCAAGCGCAGCGGCCAGCGCGATTCAGCCGCGGCCGCCATTATGCTGCAGTCATATCTCGATTCCCGCCGCGGGGACACTGCGACATGACGCCCGGCGCCTACCGTATGCTGGGCGTGGGGACTGCGGCCTTTGCCCTGGTCATGATCGCGCTCGCGATCTGGTACATCGTGTCTACCCCGGGTGCCATCCTGGGCTCCGGCCCACCGCCGTTCGAAACGCCCGAAGCCGACCGTGCAGAGGTCGCCTTTACCGTTGCCGAGGGCGCCTCCGCTGGCGAGATCGGACGGGACCTGGAGGCCGAAGGCATCATCCGCTCTGGCCGGCAGTTCCAGTCCCTGGTCCGGCTCATGGGCATTGGCGAACAGATCAGGTCGGGCAGCTATATCCTTGAGACAGGCATGTCGATCCCGTCAGTCCTCAATCAAATTGCCCTGCCCGATTCCGTGCCCATCGTCCGGGTCACCTTCCCCGAAGGCATACGCATCGAAGAAATGGCACGGATCGCTGAAGAATCCGGGCTTGGCACAGCAAGCGAGTTTTTCGATGCGGTAGAAACTGCCGAGGTGCCGCCGTCCCTGGACGCGACGCTGCCACCCGAAGACGAGCTTCCCGAAGGCCAGCAGCTGCAGGGCTATCTGTTCCCGGATACCTACATCCTTCCCGGCGCGTCGGACATGTCGGACCTGGTCGATATGATGCTCCGGACCATGGATGACCGGCTCAGTCCCGAGATCCGCGCTGCGGGCGAAGAGCACGGGCTCAATCCCCACGAGGTCCTTACCCTCGCCTCCATCATCGAGCGTGAAGCCGTCGTGCCTGACGAACGGCGTATCATGTCCGGGGTCTTTCACAATCGCCTCGAAGCGGGTGAGATCCTGGGGGCTGACCCGACTACCCAGTTCGCTATCTCCCTTGACCCCGACAACGTCCGCCTCTACGGCTACTGGAAAGACGAGCTGACCGCCGAAGACCTGGCCGACCCCTCGCCGTATAACACACGCGCGAACACCGGCCTGCCCCCGGGACCGATCACCAACCCCGGTCTTGCATCGATCCGTGCAGCAGCCAACCCTGCCGACACCGACTATTTCTTCTTCGTCGCTGACGCCGTTGCCGGCGATGGCTCACACCGGTTTGCCGAGACCGAGGGCGAACACCAGACAAACATCGCCCTGTATGGCGAAGGCGGCGAGGAGGCTGGAGAATGACGCTCACCGCCGGCATCATCGGACACCCGGTCGGACATTCCCTGTCGCCCGTCTTCCAGGGCGCTGCACTGCGCCATTGCGGCATCGATGTCACGTACGAAGCCTGGGATACCCCGCTTGAGCGGCTCGACCAGCGCGTCGAGTTGCTGCGATATCCGGATGTGCTCGGTGCGAACGTCACCATCCCGCACAAGGAAGCCGTCATCCCCCTGCTCGATGAGCTTGGCGGCCAGAGCGCCGCGGTTGGCGCCGTCAACACGATCGTGAACCGTGAAGGCCGTCTGTTCGGATTCAACACCGACGGCCCCGGCTTCGTCCGCTCGTTGCGGAGTGAAGTCGCGTTCGACCCGGCCGGGCGGTCTTTTCTCCTCCTGGGCGCCGGCGGCGCGGCACGTGGCATCGCCTTCGCACTCCTCGACGCGGGCGCGGCATCCATTGTCATCGCGAACCGGACACTGGCCCGCGCGGAAGCCCTGATGAAGGACCTCGAAGCCGTTGGACGCGGTATGGTGGCCGCGACATCCCTCCCCGCGTCGCCCGCCGGGTTCGACTGCGTGGTGAACACCACGTCCGTTGGGATGCACGGCTCTGGCGCTGGTGACCAGGTTCCCTGCGACCTGTCGCAGGCCGATGGAGGCACGCTCGCGGTCGATATTGTCTATGTGCCGGAAGAGACACCCTTCCTTCGCGACGCACGCGCGGCCGGACTGCGTACAGTGCCCGGACTCCCTATGCTGATCTACCAGGGCGCATTGTCATTCGAGCTCTGGACAGGCCTCGATGCCCCCGTGGATGTGATGTTCGAGGCAGCCCGGTCCGAGCTTGCACGCCGCGAGAGTATGCGCTCCGCGACCTCCTCATGATCATTGTCATTGGTTCAGCGATCACCCTCGCCATCTTTCTTGCGGTCGGCTGGGCCGTTAGCGCCGAAATGTTCCAGCAACGCTGGTGGCGGCGAAAGGTCGCAGAGGGCGACGTCGACATTGTGGGTGCCCTCATCCACGAAGCGATGGCGGACTGGCGCCGCAGCAAGGCGCCAAAAGACCTCCCCGCCAACACCTGGGCCGGTGTCCAGGGCGCCGACCTGGTCGCCGTGACCCCCGGCGGCGCAACCTTTTCCGCGTCGGTCGTACCCCAGTACCAGACCGAAGACGGGCGCCGCGTCAAAGTCACTTCGGACCTGGAGGAAGCCGTCCGGCTCGCTGCACGGCTGATGGATATGATCATGTACGACGTCCCAAATCTTCGCCTCAGTGAAGCCCGCCTTGATATTTATGCGACTGTCACTGGCGACGAGCGCGGGCACCAGCCGGTACTCTCCACTACCGCATATCGGACCGTCGCCGACGAGCTTGCGTGGGACGAACTGACGCCGCACGAGATCCTGGGGCGCTTCGAGACGATAATGGCTGAAGAGCGCGACGGCGTCATCACCCCCATCGAGCTTCCCCCGGTCGAAGGCGTCCGCCCGCGTCCCGCCGAAGAAGCTGCCGCCGAGGCGCTCAAGCCACCCCGGAGGGAATCCTGAATGGGCCAGTTCCGCTTCCTCACCTCGGGTGAGAGCCATGGCAAAGGTCTCAACGCCATCGTCGAAGGCCTGCCCGCTGGCCTCCCGCTGTCCGAAGACGACATCGCAGCCGACCTTGCTCGCCGCCAGGGCGGCTATGGCCGCGGCGGCCGCATGAAGATCGAGAAGGACCGGGCCGAGATCGTCTCCGGCGTTCGGCACGGGCTCACACTTGGCTCCCCCGTTGCCCTGTGGATCCAGAACCGCGACTGGGTGAACTGGACCGAAAAGATGGCCGTTGAACCCGTCGACGCCGAGATCGAGCGGGTCACGCGGCTGCGGCCCGGCCATGCCGACCTTCCCGGCGCTCAGAAGTACCGGTTTGCCGATGTCCGCAACGTCCTGGAGCGCGCGAGTGCCCGGGAGACTACCGCGCGGGTGGCTGTGGGTGGTATCGCCAAGCGCTGGCTCGCGGAATTCGGGGTCGAGTTCAACAGTCACACCCTCTCCATCGCCGGCAAGCGCTCGCAGGCCGGCGCCGAGATCGACTGGGATGCCGTCGAGGCTGACCCGGTGCGCAGTGCCGACTCGGATGCCAGCGCCGAGATGATCAAGGCAATCGACGCCGCGAAGCAGGACGGCGACACGGTCGGGGGTGAAGTCGAAGTCCGGGTTCGCGGGATGCCGCTCGGGCTGGGGTCGTACGTACACTGGGACCGGAAGCTCGATGGCCGCATCGCGCAGGCCATCTGCAGCATCAACGCATTCAAAGGCGTCGGCTTTGGCGCCGGGTTCGATGCGACAGCCATGCGCGGCTCCGAGGTGCACGACGTCATCCTCCCGGAGGACCGCTGGGGCGATCGCCCCTGGCAACACGCCTCGAACGGCCATGGGGGTATCGAAGGTGGTATCACCACGGGCGAGGACATCATCGTCCGCGCGGCTGTAAAGCCGATCCCCACACTCGCGCACCCGCTTCCATCGGTTGACCTTGATACTGGCGAAGAAGTGGTCGCGCATTACGAGCGCAGCGACGTCTGCGTCGTCCCGGCCGCGGGTGTGGTCGCCGAGGCGATGGTGGCCATCGTGCTCGCCGACGCATGGCTCGAAAAGTTCGCCGGCGACACGCTCGAGGAAAGCCGTGACAACTATGAGCGGCACGTACAGAGCCTCGGCCCCCGGAACCGTGTCAGCACCAAACGCAACGATTAGGATCTCCCTGTGCAAACCGAGCGCATCTTTCTTGTGGGGCTTTCGGGCAGCGGCAAATCGTCCGTCGGTGAGCGGCTCGCGTCGTTGCTCGGATGGGGCTTCATTGATGTTGACCGCCAGCTCGAAGCTCGCACCGGACGCGCAATACCGGAGATCTTCGAACACGATGGCGAACCGGCGTTCCGCGAAATGGAGGCCGACGAACTGGAGGCGTGCCTCAACCGCCAGCGCGTGGTGATCGCCACCGGCGGAGGTGCGCTCAGTACGGAACGTGGCCGCGAAGCTGTAAACGATGGCTTTTCCGTCTGGTTGTCGGTGTCGCCCGAACACGCTGCGTCCCGCCTGTCCGGGAATCATGACACCGAAGAACGCCCCCTCCTTCGCGGCGATGTGGAAGGCCGCCTGGCGGCGCTGCTGAAGGAACGCCAGTCCGCCTACCAGTCGGCGGATGCCGCCGTCCATGTTGACGAGATGACGGTGGACCAGGTTGCCGAGGAGATCGTCACGCTCTGGGGCGAACACCGCACGTCCCCCGGCCACACCCATGGCGACGGCCACGGTCTCTACCAGCCGTCAGGGAACATCGCCGCCATCGTTCACACGGCCTCTGCTTCCTACCCCATCGTGGTAGCGAACGGTGCGATCGATGCGCTCGGCCACATCTGCCAGGACGAAGGCATCACGGGCCGCGCCTTCATCCTCGGTGACGCAATCGTCCTGCCGCATTTCGGCGAACGCGTCGAGACGGCGCTGAGGGATGCCGGCTATCCCGTCGACGTCCTGTCGCTCGACGGCGGTGAGGCCGCCAAGAACCTCCAGACAGTCTCGAACATTTACGACTGGCTGGTTGACCACCGGGCCGAGCGGAGAGACTTCGCCGTCTGCCTGGGTGGTGGCGTTGTGACCGACATGGGCGGGTTTGCCGCCGCCACCTACCTCCGCGGCATATCGTTCGTCCATGTCCCGACGACGCTCCTGGGCATGGTCGACGCCGCCATCGGCGGCAAGACCGGCGTCGATCACCCCCGGGGCAAGAACCTGATCGGCGCCTTTGCTCAGCCGTCGGCGGTCGTCATCGACCCGCAGGTGCTGGCGAACCTCCCCCCGCGCGAGCTTCGCGCCGGCTGGGCCGAGGTTGTGAAGCATGGCCTGATCCTCGACCGCGCGCTCTTCGACGAGCTTGAAGAAGTCGCCCAGGACCCCAACGCCATGGTCGACCCGCGACTCATCGGTTGGAGCGCCGCGATCAAGGCCGGTGTGGTCTCGGAAGACGAACGCGAATCCGACCGCCGGATGCTCCTGAACTATGGCCACACCCTCGGGCACGCCATCGAGGCGGTGACCGGCTACGAAACCTATCTCCACGGCGAAGCCGTCGCCGTCGGTATGCGCGCCGCCGGCCTGATTGCGGTTGAGCTGGGTATGCTTGCCCCGGCCGAGTTCGAGCGCCAGCAGAGCGTGCTGCGTGCGTGCGGTCTGCCCGAATCCGCGCCCGGTGTCCCCGTCGATGCTGTGCTCGACGCCACCCTGCACGACAAGAAGGTGAGCGGCGGGCGGCTCCGCTGGATCCTGCTCGATAGCATCGGGTCCGCAACGGCCACTACCGATGTCCCCCAGGATGTGGTCCGGCGCGCTGCCGAGACCGTCCTCTCCTGATGTTCCGCTTCCAGCTCACCAGCACACCGCAAGCGCCCACATCGCCGCGCACCGGCGAGTTCGAGACCAGCCACGGTGCGGTCGAAACGCCTGTCTTCATGCCGGTCGGTACCCTGGCTGCTGTCAAGACGCTCCTCCCTTCGGAAGTCGCGGAGACCGGCGCGCAGATCATCCTGGTCAACGCGTACCACCTCTACCTCCGGCCGGGGCATGAACTCATCGGCAGTCTCGGCGGCGTCCACCGCTTCATGCAGTGGCACGGGCCCATCCTGTCCGATTCGGGCGGGTTTCAAGTCTTCTCCCTCGACGCACTGTCGAAGGTGACCGAGGAAGGGCTTCATGCGAAGTCGCATATCGATGGCTCACCCCACCTCTACACCCCCGAGCTTGCGATGGAGGTGCAGCGGTCCCTTGGTGTCGATATCGCGATGCCTCTGGACCACCTGGTGGCGCCGGAATCACCAGCGGCAAAGGCGCGCGAAGCCGCCGAACGGACCATCCGCTGGTATGAACGGTGCCGCGAAAGCGCGGGCGACACGCCGACCTTCGCCATCGTCCAGGGGGGCGTGGACCCGGACCTGCGACGCTGGCATGCCCGGTCGCTACTGTCGCTCGATCCGCCCGGCTTCAGCATCGGCGGGCTCTCGGTCGGCGAGAGCAAGGACGACATGTGGGCGATGACCGCGCTCGTAAACGAGGAACTACCCGTTGACCGCCCGCGCTACCTCATGGGCGTCGGCAGCCCGGAAGACCTCGTGAACGGCGTCGCCCGGGGTGTCGATATGTTCGATTGCGTCCTCCCGACGCGCCTCGGCCGGAACGGGGCACTGTTCATCGGCGACGGGCGTGTGAACATAACGAATGCGCACTTCGCGCAGCAGGACGCCCCCGTCGATGATGAGTGTGACGCCATCTGCTGCCGCGAATTCAGCGCGGCCTACCTTCACCACCTCTTCAGGAACACCGAGATGCTCGGGTATCGCCTCGCGACCATCCACAACATCCGCTACCTGGTGCGCCTAATGGACCGCATGCGCGGTGCAATCCGTGAGGGCGACTTCGACGACTTCGCCGCGGACTTCCTCGGACGCTACCGCGCGGCCGACCCGCAGGTGCGGGCCGAACAGCGCGCGAAATGGGAGCGGCGTACCCGCCAGCGATCATCCCCGGGAAACGCACCCGGCCCCGGCGGCTGACGCTCGATCCTGTCTCCTCTACCATCCATTACAAGCTGAAAGGAGCCGACCCGTGAGGTTCTGGCGGAGAAAGAAGAAGTCGGACGAAGAGTCCGAACAGCAACAGGAAGCCGCGGAAGCGCCCGCCGAGGAAGTGGCCGAGGCGCCGGTGACAACCGAGGTTGCCGACCTCGAACTGACCGAAGAAGAAGTCGCCGAGGTCCAGGAACAGACACAGCGCGCGACCGAACGCACGCGCCGCGGCTGGTTCAGCCGTCTCGGTGGCCTCTTCGAGCGCGCCGACTTCGGCGATGAGCTCTGGGACGAACTTGAAGAGATCCTCATCTCGGCCGATACGGGCCTCGAGACCACCGAGCTCATCGTCTCAACGGTCCGCGACCGGGTGAGGCAGGACAACATCAAGCGGTCGGACGAGGTGCGCGAACTCCTGCGCGAGGAACTTGTCGCTGTGCTGGAGGAGCCTGGCCATTCAGTGCCCCGGTGGGCCGAGTCCGATGCCCCCTCCCCGCTCGTCCTCATCGTTGTCGGGGTGAACGGCACCGGGAAGACAACCTCGATCGCCAAGATGGCGCATGCCTTCCAGCGTGACGGCGCCACGGTCATCCTTGGCGCGGCCGACACCTTCCGTGCCGCGGCCATCGACCAGCTCAAGCTCTGGGGCGAGCGCGTGGGGGCCCGCGTCGTTGCGCACCAACATGGCGCCGACCCCGGTGCGGTCGCATTCGACAGCCTCTCCGCCGCCGAAAGCGCAGGGGGCGATATCGTCATCATCGATACAGCCGGCCGCCTCCACACGAAGTCGAACCTCATGGAGGAGCTGAAGAAGATCTACCGCGTCATCCAGCGGAAGTACCCCGACGCCCCTCACGAGACGCTCCTGGTGCTTGACGCGACGACCGGGCAGAACGGCCTGTCGCAGGCGCGCACGTTCACCGAAGCCGTCGGCATTACTGGCATCGTGCTCTCCAAGCTCGACGGGACGGCGAAGGGCGGTATCGCCTTCTCCATCGCGCATCAACTCCAGATCCCCGTGCGTTTCATCGGCACCGGCGAACGCATGGACGACCTCGCGCCCTTCGACGCCCGCCAATTCGTCGACGCGCTGCTGTCCTAGGAGCCGGCAATGGCGCCTCTGCTTGCCTTCTGGTGCGCGGCGCTATTGCTCGCAGGCTTCGCTTTTCCCATTGCACAGCGGCTCTTCCGCCGCTTCCCGGACGCAGGCGCGGGACTCGCGTTTCCGCTCGGGCTCATGCTCTGCGGATATGGCTACTTTGTCCTGCGCTCCGTCGGAATCCTGCCTCAGGGCCAGGGCGGGTTTCTCCTGGCCTTCGCGCTGTTCGGGCTGGTGGGACTGCTCGTCGCGCGTACCGATCCCCGCTTTGCCGGGACGGCGCGCCGATCGAGCGCGGGGATCGCCGCCTCTGCGGGCGTGTTCACCGCAGCGTTCTTCGGCTACGCGACATTCCGTTCGTACCAGTCGGCCATCGGCGGCACCGAGCAGCCGATGGACCTGCTGTTCCTGAATGCGATGCTCGAGTCCCCGTCCTATCCCCCCGAAGACCCGTGGCTGGCAGGCAGTTCGGTCAGCTACTACTACTTCGGCTACCTCCAGTCGGCCCTGCTCAGTGGCGTATCGGGAACCGAAGCGTCCGCCGGGTACAACCTGGGTCTGGCGGCGGTGTTTGCGTCGACTGCGACCGCCGCGGCGTCAGTATGCGCGGCGCTTGCCCGGTGGGTGCTTGGTCATGGTCAACACGCCGTTGTTGCCGCCGGGGCGCTTGGCGTCGCGCTGGTCCTGTTCGCAGGGTCCCTCATCGGCGTGTTCGAATTCACCGCTGCACACGAACGCTATAGTGAGCCTGTCTACAGTGCCTTTGGAGTCGAATCGCTCCTCCCCTGCGACCAGGTCGATGCCGACGACTGCTATGCGGGGCAGACGAGCCCGCGGACGCAAAGCTGGTACCCCGACGAGTACTGGTACTGGTGGCGCGCCAGCCGGATCATTCCCGACACCATCACCGAGTTCCCGGCGTTCAGTTTCCTCCTCGGCGACCTGCACCCTCATGTGATGGCCCTCCCCGGCGTGCTGCTGGCGACCGCACTGGCACTGGCGCTGTGGCGCGGCCAAGGTCCGCTCGGGTTTCACACCCTCCGCCGGAAGCCATTGCTCGGGCTCATGCTTGCGCTGGTATTCGGCGGCCTCGCCTTCCAGAACACCTGGGACGTGCTCACCTTCAGCGCACTGCTTGGCGTGGCCGTGACCGCGCGCAATGCCCGCGCTGGCCCCTTCCCGGGCGCCGCATTGGATGCTGTCCGCTTCCTGGCGTCAGCGGCAATCGCGGCAGTGGTGCTCTATGCGCCCTGGTGGACGACCTTCGCGTCACAGGCTGGTGGCCTCTACGCATACGCCGGCGCGGGTACGCAGCCCAACCATGCCTTCCTCCAGTTTGGTGCACTGGCGCTGGCTGCCGCGCTGGTTATCCCCTGGGCAATCGCCCGCTCCCGGTCGACCGGGCCTCTTTCGGCGCTGGTCTATGCGCCCTGGCTTCCCCTCGTGCCGCTCCTCGCGTGGGCGGTCTTCGCGGCCGTTCGCGGCGACTGGTCCGACGCCGTGACCGAACGGGGCGCCGGAGGCTGGGCGACGCTGGCCATCCTTGCCGCCTTCATCTGGGCGTTGACCGCGACCGCACTGGTGTTGCATCAGCGCCGCAGCCCTGGCGCACCGATGGCAGCGCTGGGCGCCTTTGGCCTCCTCCTGCTCTATGGCGCGGAGCTTTTCTTCATCCGCGACGTCTTCTTCGGCAGCATCCCGCGGCTCAACACCGTCTTCAAGCTCAGCTACCAGGCCTGGGTGCTGCTTGCCGTCGCCGGCGCCGTCGCCCTGGTGGCTGCCGCAGCCGAAGGGTTCCGTCGCCAGCGTTCCCTGGTGATTGCCGCTGCCCCTGTGAGCCTGCTCGTGCTCCTGTCCTTTGCCTATGTCATCGGTGCGGTACCAAACCGGGCCGACGGCTTTGCCGGGGACTCGAACATCGATGGCCTCGCTCAGCTCGCACGCAATAATCCCGACGAATACGCTCTAACGCGCTGGATCGCCAACAACACCCGGCCCGGAGAGACAATCATCGAGGCGACAGGACGGCAGTGGACCGCTGGCGAAGATGGCCCCCAGCTCCAGGATGGCGGCGTCTCCTACACGGACGCCGGCCGCGTCAGTTCGCGCACCGGACGCCCTACGCCCATTGGCTGGGATGCCCACCAGGTCCAGTGGCGCGGTGATACCGAAGACAACCGTGCCGAGTTCACGCGGCGGCAGGATGCGGTCGACGCAATCTACCTGGCCGAGGACCCCGCGGAAGCGCTCGCACAGATTGACGCCTTCGACGCGGAATACGTCGTCCTCGGCTCTCTCGAACGCGAGCGCTATCCCGAAGCGCACCGCATCGACTTTGATGCCTTTCTCGAACCAGTCTTCGAGTCCGGCGAAACCCGGGTCTATCGCGTACCCGTGTCCGACGAGGTGCCAACGTCGTGAGCCTGTCGAGTGATGCGGGAAAGGCGGGGCGGGCAATTACCGTCGTCCCGCTCGCGAGCCTGGTGTGGCTTGCCGTCACGGCGGTCTTCCTGACGTTGCGTGCTGCAGTGATCTGGGAGGTACCCGTTGGCGGCAGCGAATGGGTGCATCTCTCCGGCGCCTGGAGCGCGTCGATTGGCGTCGACGACGAACGGTTTGTCCCCACGCTCTTCCAGGCATTCACCGCTGTCCTGCTCGAACTCGACAGCTCCGAAGCGCTCCCGCGAACACTGGCCTTCCTGGCGACTGCGTCGCTGCCATTGGCGGTCTATCTCCTGCGCGAGCAGATTGGGACCGTCGCGGGCCTCCTTGCGCTGCTATTGCTCGCAATCGATGCGCCGTCCCTGTGGCTCGGCGTCGCCGCGACTTCGTCCGGCTTCGATGTTGCCCTCACTGCCTGGCTGCTCGTCTTCCTTGTGCGCCCCGGGCTTCCGTGGTGGCCCTGGCCTGTCCTGGGCTTCGCGGTGGTGACGGCTGGCCCGGTCCCTCTCGTGCTCGCCTTCGCGGCTGCCTTCATGGCCATCCTGCGTGGTTCACCGCTGCCACCTGTCCCCGCTCTCGTGACGGCGAGCGCGGCCCTCATTGGCGTCCTCGTTGCCTCGCTCGGCTTCGGCTATGGCTGGCAGGGCATCCTGGTGCCGCCGATCGAGCTGTTCGCGCAGACCTATGAAGCAGATTGGACGACAGGCTCAGCAATCCATGTCGCGTGGCTCTATTCGTGGCCGCTGCTCATCGCTGGCGCAGTGGCGGCTGTCCTGGAGCTCCGGCGCTGGCGCGAGCCGCCGCTCGAACCCGACAGCGTCTTCACGGTCCGGCGACTTGCGACTGCCTGGTTCCTGGCGGGTCTGCTTAGCTTTCTGGTCGGTATGTCGACGAACGCCGCGGTCACGCTTGCCGCCGCGACGTTGCCTGCTGCGTTCATCGTTGCCCCGTGGCTCGGCCGAGCCATCGATGCCACATTTGCGACCCGCGACGGGTATGCCTGGCTGGGGCTCGGCATCGTCCTCTTCCTTGCGGCGCTCGCGATGATTGTGATCGTCGACTGGGCTCGCTTCGACCGGGTCGGGCCCGGGGGCGAAGTCGCCCGTGTGGTCATCCTCGGCGCCGCCACCGCCGCGGGGCTCGCAGCGCTCGCTTACCTCCCGCGATCCCGTGCGGTGCTCACCGTGCCCGCCGTGTTTGTCGCGGCGCTCGTCCTGGTATCCGGAGCATTCCACGTCGCCTTCGGGTCGCGGATGGAACCGTTCCCGTCGCCGCAGTCGCCCGTGCAGGCGGAGACGCTGGCGGACCTCGCGCTCGAGCAGCTCGAAGCCACCGAAGACACCCTGGTTGTCCACGAGTCGCTGCGCGACCGGGTGACCTGGCCCTTCCGCGAGACCACCACCCTCGTCATTGCCACTACCATCCCCCAGGATGCCGGCGTCGCCATCGTCCCGGCCGGCGAATCACCGCCGGATGGCATGGTGCCGCTCGAAGGCGACTGGTCCCTGGAACACCACATTGAGCAGCCCGCCTTCGAGCTCATCCGCTACGTCCGCTGGTTCACCGACCGCAACCGGACGGATGTTGACCGCGTACCCGTCGAGGTCTTCGTGCGAGGTGACGAATGAGCCAGGAGCGGGCCCCGGGACAGCGTGAGGGCTGGACCTTGCAGCGGATCGCAGACATCCGCATCCCGCTCACACTCGAAGTGGCGGCCTATGCGGTGGTCGTGTTCTTCGCGGTCCTCATTCGTTTCTGGGACCTGGGCGGTAACGCGCTCCACCACGACGAAAGCATTCATGCCCAGTGGTCGTGGGACCTCACCCGGGGACAGTACGAACATAACCCCATCTTCCACGGCCCCCTCTACTACCACGCCCAGGCCTTCATCAACCTCCTGTTCGGCGCGACCGACTACACTTCCCGGGTTTCGGCGGCGATATTCGGCGTTGCGTTGGTGTTGCTGCCGCTCCTGTTGCGGCGTCGGCTGGGCGCGGTCGGCACCCTGGCCGCGGTTGCCTTTATCGCCTTCTCGCCGACCATCGTCTACTACTCCCGCTTCATGCGTGAGGACATCTACATGGCCGCCTTCACCATGCTCATGGCGGTGGCCATGTGGCGGTACATGGATGGCGGCCGGGACCGCTGGCTCATTGTCTTCGCGCTTGCCCTGGCTGGCTCCTACGCGACCAAGGAAGCCACCTTCCTGACCGTCGCCATCTTCTTGCTGTTCACCAATACGCTCATCGCCGCCTCGCTGGCCCGCGACACGCTCCGTGACCGCGGCGTCACGGAGCGGGGACGCCATGCCCTCCTCACGGTCGGCCTCTTCCCCTACGCGTGGGCCATCGCTGCGCTCTGGCCCTTCCTGCGGGGCCTTCGGCGTTCGATGGCGTGGCAAGCGATGCCGCGCGCCGGTGATGTGCTCATCATTCTCGGCACGTTGACGGTACCCCTCCTCTCCCCGCTGCTCAAGAGTCCGCTGGAAGCCCTCGGCGTCGTCAGCAGCGGCCAGCTCGACTGGCCCGGTGTCTGCGACGCCATGGCAGAGCAGGCCGGCCAGAACCAGCTCGTGCTCGGCGGCATCTTCGCGATGGTCGTCGCGGCGGTCGCCTTCATTGGCCTCCAATGGCGCGCGAAAACGTGGGCCATCGCGGCCGGCGCCGCAGCGCTCCTCTATCTCACGCTCATGACCACGTTCTGGACGAACCTGGGCGGGCTCTGCTCGGGCCCGTGGGGTTCGCTCGACTACTGGCTGGGCCAGCAGGAGGAATACCGCGGGAACCAGCCCTGGTTCTACTACTACCTGCTGATGGGCGCCTATGAGTTCTTCCCGCTGCTGATCGCCATCGGCGGTATCTGGTGGTCCCTCGTCCGTGGTAACACGTTCTCGCGCTTCCTGGTCTTCTGGATCGCGGGTACGTGGCTGACCCTCTCCTGGGCAGGCGAAAAGATGCCCTGGCTCAATGCGCACATCGCACTGCCCACCGCCCTTCTCGCCGCCTGGACTATCCAGCGCGCCTGGGACACCTGGCGCCCTCGCCCGTCCTTCGACCAGCGCAGCACCCTGCCCCTG
>SKSF01000093.1 GCA_007118095.1 Dehalococcoidia bacterium | reverse complement strand
TCAGCGAGCACGTCACCTATGCCGTCACCGAACTGACCGCGGCCTGCTACCCCCTGTTCGCCGGGCAGGACACGGAAGCAGGGGAAGTTTGCGTCGAAGAAGCGGCCGACACGGTCCACGTAACCTACCATACTCACGAGGACTGGCTCATCACCGGCTCCCATCTCGCGCTGTCAGGCGATGAGCCCGGCAGCGGCGAGTGGCTCGCCAACCACTGGCAAAACCGCCCCGGCAACCCCGTGCCCGGCCAGTTCCCCTTCAAAGACGCGCCGGCATCGCCCGCGGGCACAGTGAGCTACGAAATCCCCTTCGAAGACATCGGGCACGCAGCCGGCGAAACCCTCTACATCGGCGCCAAAGCGAGCCTCCTCTCAACCGTGGACGACACCACCGAAGGAGCCTGGGCGGCCCAGGAGAACCCCGGCGAAACCCGCTTCCGCGACCGAGGGAACTGGGCGACCTACATCGAACACAGCCTCAACTGAGGTACTCCACCGCAGCCCGAACACGAAATGGCCCGGCCACCACCGGGCCATTTCACTTCATTCTTCCTGCACCGCCCCGGCTGGCAACGGGCACGCGTTCGAAATGGTCGTGGTGAGCACAACGCCGCCGGCCGCGGCTGCCGCGTCGTAGGCAGCACGGATCGCCTCGAACACAGCCTCGGGCGTGCCCATCACCTCGGTCTGCATCGAGCGTGTCTCGTACGAAACACCCGATGCCGCAATCGCTTCCAGCGCCCGGTCGATCGCCGCGTTCCCCGCCTGGTCCAGCGGGTAAACCGCCAGCGTCGCCTGGATTACCCCGTCTTCCGCCATAGCAACACCTCGAAGGCCGGCATATTCCCGGCACGTTTCCCGGCCTCGTCGGCCGCTTCGAACGGCTCCTCGGCCATGGGCGCAAGCCATCCCGCCTGCGCCGACGCTACAGGCTCGGACCCAACCAGCCCGGTGAGCCCGTCGCGGACGAAGAACCGCGCCGCCGTCCACGGTTCGTTCCCCTGTTCCGCCAGGTACCGGTAGAGCGCGGCCCACGGACTCAGCGCATGCAAGTACCCGACCGCGAGCCAGCCACCCGGCCGCACCGCGCGCAGCGCCTCGGCCAGAGCCCGGCCCGGGTCGTCCACGAACTCGATGGTGGCGAAATACACAGCGCCGTCGAACTGCCCGTCCTCGAACGGGAGCGCCTCTCCAACCGCATCGACCCAGGAGACGTCCAGCCCCTTCGTGCTTTCCCCGCCGACCAGGCGCATCGCTTCGGAAGGCTCCACAGCCGTCAGCCGGTAACCACGCTCCGCCAGGAAGCGGACGACGTGCCCAGTGCCCGCGCCAACCTCGACGACATCGCCCCCTTCGGATGCGGCCGGCAACACCGCTTCCGCTGCGCCGAGCTCCTGCCGGTCGAGATAGCTGCCGAGCGGCGTCTCGAACCAGCTTTCATAGTCCGCCGCCGCATTCGCAAACACATCTTCGCGTGCCATGACGCCAGCGTGCCGGTGGCGCCACGCCCCCGCAAGGCAACGCGGCCCGCCACCGGGGGCCACATGGCGCTACTCGCGCACAACGGCATCCCACCAGGCAAACGGAACATTCGGCATCGTCTGCTCGTCGAGCGGCAAGATATCGTCGTCCCACCAGGCGGACGGGACATCGAGCGGGAAACCATGGAGTTCGCCATCAACCTCGACGACCAGTACCGCCGGCGCGTCACCGATCGTTCCCGTCACAAGGTCGCCGAGATCGCCCTCCGGCTCGATGACCACTTCGCCGCGCGGTGACGCACCGTCGAACGGGTCCGGCCCGACGAGGTCCGGCGGCGAATGTTGAACCTGCGCGATCGCCGCATCGGCGAAACCTTCATGGTCGCGCAACCAATCGACCGTTGCGGGTTCCGAACGCTCGGCCGCGGCCGGCACTCCGGGCGCCGGCTCTGCTTCCCAGGTCACCTGCCCGTCGCGAACCTCCCCGGAGACCACCCAGCCTTCCGGGGCAATGGACTCATCGTCAGCCGTCCACATGCTCCACGTGCGCAAGCGCCCATCATCATCCCAGCCATCCACCACATACATTTCGGCATGGAAACGCGCCTCCCCATCACCACCCCGGGCGGCCCACTCCTCCTCCATCGCGGCGGCCCGTTCGTCCGGGCCAGTCTCCATGAGCTGTTCGCCGTCGCGCCCAACAAACCAGGTCCGCCCCTCGCTGCCCGGAACGACAAAGTGCCCGGCGTCCGGCGACCACGAAGGCAGCGAGCCTCCCTCGACGGGCGGTGTCCCTTCCACAATTCGGAGCGCCTGCTGCCCCAGCTCGACAGCCTCGTCCGTCAGAATCATGACCCGGCGCTCCTCTCCCTCGACCAGCAATGCCGCAATACGGCTGCCGTCGGGCGACCAGTGCAGCCGTTCGAGCCGGGTCTCACCTTCAAACTGGTAGACGAACTCCTCGCCGGTGAACGGGTCGATGACAACGAGCCGGGAATCTCCGGTCGCGCCCGCGCCACCTTCGAACGCCGCCACGCGCGAACCACCCGGCGACCAAACAGGGCGCGCCCAACTTCCTTCGGTTGCCAGGCGGAACCATTCGCCATCCTCGACGTGCGCCATCTGCAAACGCATCCCGGGATAGGCAAAATCGCCATCTTCAACGATGGGCTCCTCCACCGGCACCACCGCGGCCACCCACAGCCCCGCACGCGGCTCCGGCAAGCCGTCGTCATCCGACCCGAGCACCACCAGCGCGAACGCGAACGCCGCCACGGCCACAACCGCCCCGGCGCCGCCCATCCCGGCCCACTGCAGCCACCCGGCCGGCGCCAGCGCACGCAGCCCTCGGCGCAGCCGCCGGCTCGGCGACCGGTACACCCGCCAGTACGCCGCCGCTTCCTCCCGCGACGCCACGCCCAGCTTCGTCAGCACCTCCGACACGTGCCACTTCGCCCCGTCCAGCGTCAGCCCCAGCGCTTCACCGATCTGCGGGTTCGTGTACCCCCGCGCCAGCAGGTCCAGCACCTGCCGCTGCCGCGCTGTCCACTCGATGTCGTCCCGCTCGACGAGCTCCCCTATCCGCTCGCGGTCCATGCCCGGACGCTACTACACCACGCACCCGCTGAACCTACCCGATGCCCGGAACAACCCGCCGTCATTCCACCAGCGCACGCATGTACGTGCCAATGTCGAAGTAGTCGCGCCACTCCTTGATCTGCTCCCCCTCCAGCACGAACACGCCGGTCACGGGAAGGTCCAGATGACGGCCGCCGGCATCGATGCGGTCGACCCGCTCGGCAAACACGACGTTGCCATTGCTCGCTATCTCCACGATCTCCCACTCGGTGTGCTCCCAGTTCGCGGTGAACTGCTGGATACCGGCGCGGATGACATCACGCCCCTTGAGCGGCTCCGTTGGCATGTTGTGGTACACGGCATCGTCGGCGAAATACGTCATCAGTTCATCGATATCCAGCCGGGACCACGCTGCGCAAAAGTCGCGCACCACCTGTTCGGGCGTCCGAGACATACTGTCCATCTCCCTCTCCGCAAGGCTGGCGTCACCCTACGGGCGCCGTGCACCCACAGCAACCGGCAGCAAGGCCGCCCTGCGGCGGAAACGCCGCCGATGCGCCGAGGCATTTCACAAAACCACACATTTTTGTTCTGGACAGTAGTTCCGAGTGAGAGCATCATTCACATCCTGATCACACTCTATTTACACGGCATTGATGCGGTGAATACGGATGGCTCGTGATCGTGGCGGGAGCGCAACCGTGACGGGCATCGTCTTTTCGTGGCTGGAACGAAACACCGGCAAGGCCATCGCCGCCGTGCTCCTTGTCACCGCCCTCCTGCTCCCCCCGATGGTCTTCCTTGCCCCGGAGTCCGAAGCGTCGACCGACCCCCCCGGCGAGGTCTTCGACACCCAGGCGCTCATCGACGAACGGCTCGTCTCGCCAATCTTCGAAACCTTCTGGATAGCCGAAGCCCGGGACGGCGACATGCTCACGCGCGACCCGCTGCTCGAACTCTTGAACAACAGCCAGGAACTCCGCGAGCACCCGGGACTCGGGCCCCTCCTCATTTCCTACGAAAGTGCCACCCTCCAGGACACGTTCCACGGCATCTATAGCATCGCCGACGGCGTCGACCGCTGGCTGCGCGAAAACGGCGCCTCCTCCGGTCTCGAAGGCGCCACCGACGACGACGTGAAGAGCGCCGTGTCGCACCTCATGGAGGAAGGCGCGCCTACCGCCGAACTCGGCGACTCCTTCGCCGTTTCGACGACGGTGGAACGGCGCGAGGTGGCCGGCCAGGAGATCGATTACTGGGTGACTCCCGCCCTGGGGTTCCGCGTCCAGGCGGACAATGAGGCACTCGGCGGCGGCAGCTTCAGGATCGGCTTTGGCGGCGACGACACCGTCATCCGTAAGGAAGAGTTCAACCGGGAAGTTCAGGACGTCATCCGTGGCGACGAAGGCGCACTGCAAATCTGGGGCACCGGACTCGACCTCAACCTCACGAGCCAGGACCAGGGCGCCACGGCCGCACCCTTCATCGGCCTGGCCATCGTGGCCGTGCTGATCGTCGCTGGTGCGATCACGCGCTCCTACTGGGCAGTCGTGCTCATGGGCTCCGCACTGGCGATCCTTATCGTCTGGCTACGCGGGCTCACAAACCTGGCCGGGCTCGACAGCTCGCTGCTCGTCGACTTCATCGTCCCCATCGCGATGGTCTCCTTCGGCGTCGACTTCGCATTCCACGCGATCGGGCGCTACCGGGAATCCATAGCTGCCGGGCACGTGCGGCATCGCCAGGCGTTCGTCGCCGGCCTCACGGCTGTATCGGGCGCGCTCCTGCTCGCGCTCGCCTCCGACACGCTCGCATTCCTGGCAAACATCACGGCCAACATCCCCGCGGTCATCCAGTTCGGCATCAGTGCCGCGATCGCGCTCTGTGCCGCCTATCTCCTCCTGGGCATCCTCGTGCCGCTGGCGCTCATGCGGGCCGAAGAGCGGCT
>SKSF01000101.1 GCA_007118095.1 Dehalococcoidia bacterium | reverse complement strand
TGACCTATGACCAGAAGTATCTAGGCACCATCGACGACTGCACCACCGGCTACTTCAAGGTCCGCCAATGGTGGGGCCGCGACTACTGGCTCAATGAGGTCCTCATTCGTGATAGCGACAACGCGCTCACGACGCTCCACATCTCCCGCCAGACCGTCGACCGTTACAAGCTCCCCCTGCCCCCGAACGTCGAAGCTTCATGAATGCGCCCTGCCTCACCCTTTCAAAGGCATGAACAATTTGCGATATGTCGACATCCGATCAGACCGGGCAATGTCTCCCCACCTAGTGTCTGTACAAAAGTATCGAGGGGGCCACATGCGACCAGGTGACCAGGAGTTGCTCGAAACCTCCGCCTCCACCCTGGCAGCCTCGCTCGACGAAGTGCGGGAGCTGGCGGCCAAAGCAAGCCCGGCGGTCCGGCATTTGTTGGAAGAGGAGGCCGCGCGGCTCGAACGTGCCCTGGCACGGCTGCGCGAAGCCGACGAGCTCGACAACTGGCCCATCGAGATCATGGCCACGTGACTCGCATGTCTCCCGCACGAGCCGCGAGGGTTCTGCCCATATGATTACTGACCTCTACTACGACCGGAGGCGCGCTTGCTGGGCCTCGCCGCTTCCCGGGAGTGGCAGCACGGCCTACGCAGCATGGGACCCAAACGAGTCGCGGTGGCTGCTCGCCAGCGAGGACCACGCCTCCGGCAAGCTCCGGGAGGGCGAATGCTCCTCCCGCAACACCGTGCGGCAGGCCCTGGCAGCTGCCGCCCACCTCGCGGTCGAACCCGCCGAAAGCCGCCCGGTGTTCTCCCCGGCTGGCGTCTTCGTCGGCGGCGTCCGCGCCGTCCACCTTCCCCGCTTCTGTGTCGAAACGCCCACCGGCGACATCTGGCTTCGTGTCGATGCAATCTTCGGCTTCTCACCCACCCAGGTGACGGTCGCCGCCGAACCTGGCGACCTCGACCGGTATCGCACCGAAGTCGATCGCCCATCGACGCGCGGGCGAAGCGTCCTTTGCGGTTGGTGCCAGGACCCGCTGCGCATCGCGGCCTTTCCACCGGCGTTCGCGCTGTGCACAACCTGCGCGCAACGCGACGATGTGGAGTCGTTCCCCTTTGGGAACCTGGTTGCCGCCAGGGAATGAGCGCTACAGGCCGCCGTCTTCTTCCATCACCCGCCCAAGCAGTGCCGCGAGCTGCTCGTAGTGCGTGCCCTGCCAGTAGATCTGCCCGCAGTCCGCGCACTCCCGGAATTCGTCGTAATGTTCGCGCGTCAGGGGCTCCAGCCGGTGGAGAATGGCGGCCTTGTCAACCTGGCCCAGCAGCCCGTTGCAGCGGGGGCAGCGCCGAAAAGGCTGCACAATCCGCGCCAGGTCGAACCGCCGCATCAGCTCGGCAAGCTGCGCTTCCAGGTCGTCGCTGCGCACGCAGTATCCGCGTTCCACACCCGACCGCTTCAGCAATCCCCGGTCGCGCGTGAGCAACACGCGCCCTTCCACGGCCGAAATGCGTGCCAGCTCCTCGTCGTCCCAATCGTTCTCGTAGCGCGTGTCGAAGCCGAGCATGCGCAAATACCGGGCGAGCTTGCCCAGGTGACAGTCGACCACAAACGTCAACTCCCGCAGGGGCTCCGGGCGTACCTTCGAAACGCCAGCAATGTCGATCGATTCGAAGACCGGGTACACGCTCACCCGGTCGCCATCGCGGACCAGGTAGCCGAAGTCGACCGGCTCGCCGTTGACCAGCACCAGGTCGACTTCCGTGTGAGGCACCCCGAAGCGCTCGATGAGGTCCTTGACCGACGTCCGGTCAGTCTCACAGGGAATCTCGCGGGCTCGGCGCGCAGGCGGCAGGAAGTCATTCAGCTCCGCATAGAACCGCACCGAGCTCCGGACAGCAGCTGCCACACGGCAATTGTAGACAGCGCCCGGCATCGCGGGCGCCACCACGCCTAGAATGGAGGAACATGCGGACCAAGCTCGAAATCGCGCGCAACTGGCTTCCCCGCTATACGGGCACGCCACTCGAATCGATCGGCGACTACGTGTTGCTCACCAACTTCCAGGACTACCTGGAAAGTTTCGCCGAGATGTTCGAGTGCGAGATCCGCGGGACGGACCGCCCGATGCCCACAGCGACCAGCCCCGGCGGGCTCAGCATCATCAAGTTCGGCATGGGCTCCGCCAACGCCGCCACCATCATGGACCTGCTCGCCGCAAGGCAACCGAAAGGGGTGCTCTTCCTGGGCAAGTGCGGCGGCCTCCGCAAATCAACCGAGATAGGCCACTTCATCCTGCCCATCGCCGCCATCCGTGGCGAAGGCACCAGCGACGATTACATGCCGCCCGAGGTCCCGGCGCTCCCATCCTTCAAACTCCACAAGTTCGTCTCCGACAAGATCATCGCGCGGGGCCACGACTACCGCACCGGCGTCGTTTACACGACAAACCGCCGCCTCTGGGAATGGGACGACACATTCCGGCAGCGCCTGCAACACCTCAGCGCCATCGGTATCGACATGGAGACGGCCACCCTCTTCATCGTCGGCCACGTCAACGAAATCTCCCGTGGCGCGCTGCTCCTCGTCTCCGACGTCCCGATGGTGCCGGAAGGCGTGAAGACGGATGAGTCCGACAACATGGTCACGGCCCGCTATGCCCGCATGCACCTCGAAATCGGCATCGAAGCCATGACCGAAGTGGGCGAAAAAGGCGAGCAGATCAAGCACTGGCGCTACTGAATCGGCACTACGCCTCCAGCGCGTCCAGCGCGGCGGCCAGCCGGCGGCGAGCCTCGGCCGCCACCTCGGTCACCTCGGGATTGTCCACGATGCCCATCGCGGCCTCCGGGTCCATTGCCTCAACCACGACGCCCTTATCCGTTTGCCGGATGACGACATTGCACGGCAAGAGCAGCCCGATGGACGGCTCCGCCGCGATAGCGCGGTCCGCGAGCGGCGGGTTGCACGCGCCCAGGATGACGTACGGCTGCACCTCTTTCCCCAGCTTCTCGCGCAGCGCCCCCTGCAGGTCGATCTCCGTCAGGACGCCAAACCCCTGCTCTTTCAACACCGCACGAATGCGCTCGTTAGCCTCTTCGAAGCTCAAGCCCGTCTGCCGGGACATCCCATAGGTAGTGCTCATCGCCGTTCCTCCTCATCGTGTTCGTGTGCCTCATCATACCCCACTGGGGTATATTTCGCGCGCACCAGAAGCTGTAAGTGTGAACCGCTATGCTGGGATAGCGCCCTTTACAGACGGCGCGCTTCGATATTGCACCGGAAAGGAGTCCATCCCATGGACCGTGAACAAATCATCGCCGACCTCAACGAGATCCTCTCGCTGGAATACACGGCCGTCCTCCAGTACACCTACGAGGAGTTCGTGCTGAAGGGTATTGAACGCCAGCAGTTCGCCCCCATGTTCCGCAGCGAAGCCACCGAATCGCTCGGCCATGCACAGCTCGTCGGCGCGAAGATCGTCTCCCTCGGCGGCACCCCGACCACGGAAGTCGGGCCCATCGACACCAGCACCGAACTGCGCGCCATTCTCGAAAACAACCTGAAGCTCGAAACCAAGGCCGTCGACCTCTACAGCCGCGCACTCGAACACGCGGGTGAGGACGACGTCGCCCTCCGCGTCATGCTGGAAAACCAGGTGGAAGTCGAAAAGCATTCGGTCGAAGAGCTGCAGAAGCTGCTGGCGAAGTAACCTCGCACGCCGGGAGAGCAGGCGCGGCGCCTCGCCGCGCCTGCGGCACTGCGGGCAAGGCCTGCCTGCGGTATCGTTCGGCGCACAACAATCATCGGACAAGGGATCGTTCCATGGAGTTCCGCGACAGCCCGCAGGACGTTGAGTTCCGCAACGAGATACGCGCGTTTATCGACACCGAATTGCCAAAGGAGATGGCGCGCGATGGAGAATGGGGCCTGTTTAACGGGTCAGGACGTCGCCCCGCTGACTTCGGCGCCTTCTGGAAGGAGTGGCTGAACAAGCTTAACGCCCGCGGGTGGGGCGCCCCGGCGTGGCCCAGAGAGCACGGCGGCGGCGGCCTCGGCATCAAGGATCAGTTCATCCTAAGCGAGGAATTCGCCTGGCGCCGTGCGCCCCGTCCGGGCGGCATCGGCCACGGCTGGGCCGGCCCAACGATCATGGTCTACGGCACCGAAGAGCAGAAGGCCGAACACCTTCCGAAGATCATCAGCGGCGAAAAAGTCTGGTGCCAGCTCTTCAGCGAACCCGGCGCCGGCAGCGACCTCGCAAGCCTCCAGACCCGCGCCGTGCGTGACGGCGACGACTACGTCGTCAACGGCCAGAAGATCTGGACCTCCGGCGCGCACACTGCGGACATGGGCATCCTCATCGCCCGGACGGACCCGGACGCTCCCAAGCACCGCGGCATCAGCTACTTCCTGGTCGATATGAAGACGCCGGGCATCACCACCCGGCCGCTTGTGAACATGCTCAACAGTCACGAGTTCAACGAAGTCTATTTCGAAGATGCCCGCATCCCCGCGAGCGCATTGCTCGGCGAGGAAAACCGCGGCTGGTACCTGGCGGCCACCACGCTCGACTTCGAACGCAGCGGCATCGCCACCAGCGTCGCCCACCAGCTCATCGTCAAAGAGCTCACCGGATATGCCAGGAATGGCGGCATCGAAAGCCAGCTCAGCCGCAAGCCGGAGCTACGCACCGAGCTCGCCGAACGCGCCATCGAAGCCCGGGTCGAAAGCCTTATCAGCTACCGCATCATTTCCATGCAGGAGCGCGGCGAGATCCCGAACAAAGAATCCTCCATCGCCAAGCTCTTCTCCAGCGAGCTCGACGTCCGCCTCGCCGTCACCGGGATGAACATCGCCGGGCTCTACAGTCAGCTCAATAACCGCGACGACGCGCGCGCCATGGGGGGCCGCCTGGCCCGCTTCTATATGCACAGCACCACAAGCCCCATCGGCGGCGGCACCAGCGAGATCCAGCGCAACATCATCGCCACTCGCGGCCTCGCCCTCCCGCGGGGGTAGCGGC
>SKSF01000070.1 GCA_007118095.1 Dehalococcoidia bacterium | reverse complement strand
TTTATTCCTACCTGCTCGGCCTCGCGCCCGATATCGTGCTCAGCTACCACGGGTATGCCAGCGTCATCGACGACAACCATGTTGGGGCGGCAAGCTCACTGGGCAGCGTCTACGCGTCCGCAGCCGGCTATGAGCACATCCACGAGTGGGGGCACTACGAAATCACCGGCGAGCTGATCACTGCTATGGGCGAAGCCGGTATCGCCGCCGCGGACATCGAGCTCGCACGCGCTGATGCGCATTTCGACCGCAACCTTGCGGGCGTCCGTGCCGTCCTCGATGCCGTTTCGGCACAGTGACCGGACGCGGCAGGAGCGCTGGTTAGACTCCCGCTGCCCGGAGGAATGCAAGCAGGTGCTGGTTGACCTCGTCGGGGCGCTCCTGCTGCGTCCAGTGGCCACACCCTTTGATGACCTCGTTGACCAGCAGGTTCGGGACCACTCCCGGCAGACGCTCCATAGCCGCCGGGTTACGTGCCGGGTCTCGGCTCCCCGTGACGAACAGGGCAGGCTGCTCCACGAGCGTCCCGGCAAGATGCGGTGACCGTTCCCAGTTGCGGTTCACGTTGCGGTACCAGTTCAGCCCACCGGTGAAGCCCGTTTGCCGAAATGTCTCGACATAAACCGCGAGCTCCTCGGCCGACAGCCATGTGGGTAGCTCGGCAGGCGGCCCAAACACATCGACAAATCGCTCGCCTTTCCGGATCGGGCGGAAGCGCTCGTCGGGCGGTGCGTCCCCGGAAATCGACCACATAAAGCCGAGGATGTTCCGTTCCACGTCTTCCATCAGTTCCGCGTCGACCACGCGCGGCTGCTGGAAGTAGTCGATATAAAAGACGTGCTCAGGCCCGGCGATCTCGCGCATAACCTCGAGCGGAAGCCGATCTCCGCGCTGCTGGTGTGGTACCGAAAGCGAACCAACCGCTCGCACGCGGTCCGGGTGTACCAGCGCCGTATGCCAGGCGACAGGTGACCCCCAGTCGTGCCCGATGACCACAGCCTGTTCCTCCCCCAGCGCATCGATAAGGCTGGCGACGTCCCCCGCGAGCGAGTCGAGATCGTACGCTTCGATCGCTTCAGGACGGCTGCTCCCGCCATAGCCGCGTTGGTCGGGCGTGATGACGCGGTAGCCGTGCTCCGCAAGGAAGGGGACCTGGTGGCGCCACGAATAGGCTAGCTCTGGAAACCCGTGGAGCAGGACCACGGGGAAGCCCTGGCCCGCCTGGTACACGCGAAGTCTCACGTCGTCCGCGACGCTGACGTCGTCGACCTGGTGCTTTTGCCAATCCTCGTGTGCGGTCATGCGCTTTGTATCACCGTATCGTCATAGGTGTCCCGGATGTGGCCGGCCGCGGCCATCGCGGCGATTTCCTCCTCGGACAGGCCGAGCACCTCACGGTACACATAGTCGTTGTGCTCTGCGAAGAGCGCCGGTGGCGTCCGCAGCCCCACATCTGACTGCGAAAAGTGCATCGGCGGGATTGGAAATTCAGTCTCCGGGTAGTCGTCCGTTGCAGGCAGCCGCTTCCATGCGTTCGTCTGCACCAGGTGCGGGTCCTCGGCGGCCTGCCCGGCGTTGAGCACGGGCCCGGCGGTCACGCCCGCCGCCTGGAGCTCGTGGAACAGTGACTCCTGGTCGCGGCTCGATGTAAATGCCGCTACCTCTGCCTCGATCCGGTCCTCCTGCTGCGCGCGGCCCGCGGCCGTCGCCAGTGCGTCGTCCTTTGCCCAGGCGGGGTTGCCCATATAGCGCACCAGTGCCTCCCACTCCGCGTCCGTGCGGCAACTGATCGCCACCCACACGTTGTCCCCCGAACAGGGGAACACGCTATTTGGGACGAACCCTTCAATGCTTCGGTTACCCAGTGTCCCGTGTTCACTCCCATTCCACGCGGCATCGAGCGCTGCCTGCGGGAACATCTGGGCGGCGGTCTCGAATTGCGCCATTTCGATGACCTGGCCTTCCCCCGTCCGTCGCCGGTGGCGCAGCGCGGCGAGTAAGGCGACAGCCGCATGTGTGCCGGCCACGAAATCGCTGGCAAAGATTTGCGTGTTCGTCAGCGGTGCGGAGTCGCGGTAGCCGCGGAGAATGGTCCCGCCAGCCACGCCGTCGATATGCGAGCCGTAGCCGCGGCCTTCGATATAGTCGCCGGTCGTCCCAAAGCCTGGCTGATGCAGGATGACTGCGTCCGGCCGAATCTTGCGGATCTCATCATCCGAAAGCTGGAGCTTGTCCAGCGTCCCCAGCGCAAGGTTCTCCGCGACCACGTCGCTGATGCGGATCAGCGACTTCACGACCTCAAGCCCTTCGGGCCGCCGGCTGTCGACCGTGAACGACTTCTTGTTGCGCATCACGTGGATGAACGCAGGAGCGTTGTTCCATGGCCTTGGACCGGGGTCGCTCTCGGGGTGCCCGCCCATCCATGCGGGAATGAACCTGCATGTGGTCGCATCGATCCGGGGCGATGCCGCCCTCGTCATTGGATTCCAGATATACGGGTTTTCCACCTTGATGCATTCAGCGCCAAGGTCGGCCAGGTACATCGTCGCCGACTGTCCGGCCCACACCGCCGTGAAATCGCAAATACGAATGCCTTCTAACGGGAGATAGCTGCTCATCCCACCACCCCTGCTTCGTTCAGCTTCTGCTGTTCTTCCGGCTCCAGGCCGAGCTCTTCGAGGATGCCTGCGGTGTGTTCGCCGAGCATTGGCGCAGGTTTCCGTATGCGCCACGGCGTCTTCTCGAACACGTACGGCCGCCCGATCATGGGCAACCGCCCCAGCACTTTGTGTTCGATTTCGGCCCAGAACCCACGTTCGCGCAGCACCGGGTCTTCGAACAGGTCCTTGCCGGTGAACAGCGGCGCGACCATCGCCCGGGCACGCCGTGCCTCCCGCCAGATTTCGTCGCGCGTGTGGCTCAGCATCCACGGGTACACGATGGCGTCGGCTGCTGCCCGGCCATCCGGGCTTGCGGCGAACGACTGGTCGTCCCAGTGCGGGTCGCTGAACTCTTCGGCGCCGATCATCTCGCGGAACCGGTTCCAGTAGTTGCCGAACGTCGCCGTCACTTCGACATAGCCGTCCGCACACGGGTAGATGCCGCCGGCGGGCGCCGCGTGTGGCGTTATCGGCGCTTCGAGCACCCGGCCCGAAAAGCGGTACGCAAGGATAGCGGAACTGCGCCGGTCGATACTCTGGATTTGTACTTCGAAAAGGGGCACATCGATATGCTGGCCGACCCCGTGGAGCTCCCACGCATGGATGCCGCCCAGCGCCGCAATGCCTGCCATCGCCCCGCACTGCAGAAGCGTCGATGTCCCACCCGTCTTGAGCGGCTCCTGTCCCGCGAGGCCCAGGCTCCACATCTCCCCGCCCATGGCGAACAGGACCGTGTCGGAGAGCTGATAATCGCGGTACGGTCCCGTTTGGCCGAAATTCGTCACGGACAGCACCGGTACATCGCCGATGGTCTGCAACGCCTCGTAGTCGACCCCCAGCCGCTGCGCTACTGCGGGCGGGTACGATTCGACGACCAGGTCAGCCTTCTCCACCAGCCGCGCGAGCACCTCATGTCCTTCCGGCCGCTTGAGGTCAAGGACCATCGATTCCTTATTGGTATTGAGGAACTGGTACGTCGCGCTGCGTTCCGGGCCGGGCTCGTCGCCCAGGAATGGCCCTAGCGCTCGGCTCCCATCGCCCCCGGGCCGTTCCACCTTGATGACGCGGGCGCCGAGGTCTGCCAGGAGCTTCGTGGCATACGGGCCCGCAATGTGTGACGTCAGGTCGACGACGGTCACACCTTCCAGTGCATCCATGAGCACTGCCCCCATAGTTGTCGTTCTGCGCCTCGAACTGTACGGCAGCCACCCCCGTCACGCCACGAATGCCGCTTGCTCAAGGTACACTGGCGCACGACCTTCAGAGGGAGGGCATGCGCATGGCTGCAACATTGCTCACTGGCGGCAAGGTCATCGAGCTTGATGACGCACAACCTGGCGGCGAATCGCTCTGGGTATCCGTGGACCAGCTCGAAGCGGCAACTGGCTGGCACCTGGAACCCGAGGGGTTGTGCCGCGACGAACGATGTGTGCCGCTTCCATCCGAAGCTCGCCTGCTGAATGACGATGAGTCACTGGTCGACATCGCATCGTTCGCACGCCACATGAACCAGGCTGTCGCCCACGCGAGCGACGGGCGGACCTGGGCAATTGGCGCCGAGCCGCCACCACCAATGCTCCCCTTCCGTCTCGCGCCGGGTGTCACGCTACCGGACGTTACGGGCAGGGAGCACCACCTGGCGTCGTGGCGGGGGCAAAAGGTCTTCCTCGTCACATGGGCTTCCTGGTGAGGATGCCGCTACGACCTGCCCGTGTGGCAGCAACTCCACGAAGAACTTGCCCCGGCTGGCCTCCAGGTTGTCTCCGTAGCACTCGAAAGCGGGGGACCGGATGCCGCCGCCGAGTGGATCGAACGCGCCAACCCCACCTATCCGTGTCTGGTTGACTGCCACCATATCGTCGCCGACCGGTACGGCATCACGAACGTCCCGGTCGCCGTCTGGATCGACGAAAGCGGCACAATCGTACGGGGACCGGAACCGGCTGGCACAACCGACGCCTTTCGGCAGATGGATCGCACCGATTACTCCCTGCCACGGGAGGCCCGGACGGAGCTGAGAGAGACCCGTCAGCGCTACCTCGAGGCAATCCGCGATTGGGTTCACCGCGGCGCTGAATCCCGCTATGTGTCACGGGGCCCTGCTGATTCGCCGCCGCGTGAGCACTACGAAGCATTGGTCCGTTTTTCGCTGGGGCAACACCTGTACCGGCATGGCCAGCACGAGGAAGGGCTATCGTTCCTTCACGAAGCACAAAGGCTCGCACCGGATAGCTGGGCAATCCGCCGACAGACGTGGGCGCTCGAAGACCCGGCAAAGGCCGGTGGGCCGGAGTTCTGGGCTGCAGTCGATGCGCTTGGAGAAGGTCGGTACTATCCCGAGCTCAAGCTCGAGTGATGGCCCAACTGCAGCTCGCGCGCACAGGAAATCGCCCCCACCACCATGCGGCGGGGGCGATGCCAGTAACGCCGACCGAGAAGCTTAGCGCCGCGTCGGGAAGATCCGGGTTATCGACACGTGCTGCAGCGTGTAGGGCAGGAGCGCCAGGTGCCGCGCGCGCTTCACAGCCTGTGCAACGGCGCGCTGTCCCTTGGCGCATGCGCCAGTCTTGCGGCGCGGTTCGATCTTCCCGCGGTCGCTGATGAACTGCCGGAGTCGGCCGACATCCTTGTAATCGATTTTGTACTCGGCACCCGTGCAGCGGCCCTTATTGCAGATGCGGCACACTTTCCGGCGGCCGCCATACCGCCGGTACTTGGGGCGCTCTTGCTGCTGGGGCCGAGACTGCGTCGGTGGCCCTGCTGGGGAGGGGGAAGCTTCTTCAGTCGTCATAAACCACCACGTTCAAAGGTTGCACAGGCGATGGTACCGGCTAAGATGACAATACTCCACCTTGCGCATGGACGAACGTCGCCGCGGTTGCGCGCGCTCGCCTGTGTGCCACACTGAGAGATGCATTATGGCACGAAAAGCCTTTACCCCAACCCCGATTAAACCCGGCTTCGGGCGGAAGATTCGTCACAAGCACTCCGGACGCTGGGAACGCAAGGCTCCCAAGAAGAGCCGCCTGTTTCACCAGAACGCGCACACGAAGCGTTTCTTCATGAACGGCCAGTGGGTCCGCATGAAGCTGACGACCCGTGATATGCGAACGCTTCTGAAGAACGCCGAATAACGGCTCACCGCGCGTGTGCCCACGAGGCCGGGTCCGCCCGGCCTTTTCTGTGCGCGAACACACGCGACCGCGGGTGGGCTGTGAAGAAGCCCCTTACGCGCGGTAAGATGAGAACATGGATCGCGCAGACGCGGCATTCTGCCCTTACTTCCACCAGGCGGTTGAACTCATCGGCCGGCGCTGGACAGGCGCTATCCTGCGCGAGATGCTGCACGGCCGCCAGCGCTTCAGCGAGCTACGGCAGTCGATCCCTGGCCTGAGCGACCGTCTTCTGAGCGAACGGCTTAAAGAACTCGAGGCCGCAGGCATCGTCGTGCGCGAAGTGTACCCCGAGATCCCGGTGCGCATTGAGTACCGGCTCACCGAGAAGGGCCGCGCGCTCGAAGCCGCGGTTGCCGCGATTTCCGAATGGGCTGAAGAGTGGCTCCGCGAAGACGAGCGCGCATCGTCGGACACCCGCGCATCTTGACCTCGTTGAAGCCCGTGTCCATGGTGGCGAGTTGCCGCTTGGCGGGCGCAGTCCGAGCATGGAGGAGCGCCGCACCGGGGAGATGCCTGTGTTCGTTTGGATCGCCATTGCCGCTTTTGCCTTGATGATTGTTTCCGCCATATTCGGCTTTTCAGGTCGTGCCACGGCTACCGCCGCGCTCGCACGGCTCGCCTTCGCCGCATTCCTCCTCATTGCCGTGATTTCCATCGCAATAGAAGCTGCCTGACCGGGACAGTTTGTCGCGGTCTGCCCGGCGTCTTACCCTTCGCGCTCAAGACGCACGCAGGAATGCACCATGACCAAAGACACGCCGGTCATCGGGATCATCGTCGCGCCCGGCGGCGACATGCCACCGGGCCTCCAGCAGCTGCGCGCTGAGGCCGACGTCCGTCTCATCCGGACTCAGGACGAATTCGACGCAACGCTTCCCGTCGCTTCAGGCTTCGCGGTCTATGACTTCCGAACTCCCTTCATTCGCCATGCCAACTTCGCGAAAGCGGGAAACCTCAAGTGGTTGCACGCCGCGAGCGCCGGCGTCGATGCGATCCTTGTACCCGGGGTGGTCGAATCGGACTTTGCCGTGACGAATTCCCGTGGCGTCTTCGATGCGGGCATCGCCGAATATGTGCTTGGTCTCATGCTGCTCTTCGCCAAGGACTTCCATACCACGCTCGCCTACCAGCGCGAGCAGCGCTGGCAGCATCGTGAATCGTTGCTCCTCCGGGGCCGCCACCTGCTCGTGGTGGGTGCCGGCTCCATCGGCACCGCCATAGGCCGCCAGGTCGCCGCCGCGGGCCTCACCCTTGATGCGGTCGCCCGCGATGCGCGTGCCGACGAGGTGTTCGGGCACATCCACGCCACCAGCGAACTGCCGCGACTCCTCCCGGGTGCGGATTTCGTCGTCATCTCCGCCCCACTCACCGCCGAAACGCGAGGACTCTTCGATGCCGCGATGCTTGCACACATGCGGCCAGGGTCGTGGCTCATCAACATCGGCCGTGGCCCCATCGTCGTTGAATCCGCCCTTATCGAAGCGCTTGAAAGGCGGCAGCTTGCAGGCGCCGCGCTCGATGTTTTTGACGAGGAGCCGCTCCCGGCCGGGCACCCGTTCTGGACCATGCCCAACGTCGTTGTGTCGCCACACATGGCGGGCGATGTGGTGGGATGGGACGAAGCGCTCGGAAACCTCTTTGTCGAAAATGTGCAACGCTGGCTGCGGGGCGAAGCGCTGCGCAATGTCGTTGACAAGCAGCGTGCCGCTGCAGTGCAGGATACAGGGGGTGCGGCGTCATGAGCGTCAACGCGAACCCGGCCTTCCTGTCCGCGGTCGAACTCTCCCGCGCCTACCGTGATGGCAGCCTGTCCCCTGTCGAAGTGGCCACGGCGGTCTTCGAACAGATCGAACGCCACGACGCCACGCTCAACGCGTATTGCCTGCTCGACCGGGACCGCGCGCTTGCCCAGGCGCGCGCCTCTGAACGTCGCTACCGCGACGGCAACCCCCTGGGATCGCTCGACGGCGTGCCAGTTGCCATCAAAGACCTGTTTCTGACGGCGGGTTGGCCCACGCTTCGCGGCTCCACGCTCATCGACCCGGACCAGCGGTGGGAAGTCGATGCGCCGCCTGTCGCGGCGCTTCGCGACGCCGGTGCGGTATTCCCGGGCAAGACCACCACGCCTGAACTCGGATGGAAAGGCCTGACTGACTCTCCGCTCACCGGTATCACCCGGAACCCTTGGGACCCTGCATCGACACCCGGTGGGTCCAGTGGCGGGAGCGCGGTCGCCGTAGCGAAGGGCATGGCACCGCTCGCGCTCGGTACCGATGGCGGCGGTTCGATCCGCATCCCGGCGAGCTTCACCGGGATTTCCGGCTTCAAACCGACCTACGGGCGGGTGCCGCACTGGCCCGTCAGCCCGTACGGGACCCTCGCCCACGCCGGGCCCATGGCCCGGACGGTCGAAGACCTGGCGCTGCTGCTCGACGCGGTAGCGAGGCCTGATGGCCGCGACTGGCTCGCGCTTCCACCCGAACCAGGTGTCCGCTATATCGAAGCAGTCCACGAACTTCGGTCGCCGCTTCGGATTGCCTTCAGCCCTGCACTTGGCTTCGCTGCAGTGGACCCCGAAGTTGGCGAATCGGTCGGGGCTGCTGTTCGGGTGTTCGCGGATATGGGTGCCGCGGTCGACGAGACGGACCCGCCAATCGAGGATCCGATTGAGGCGTTCCAGGTGCTGTGGAACGCCGGCGCTGCCCAGGCCACGCAGCAATATTCACCAGCCGAACGCGCAAAGCTGGACCCGGGGCTGCAGGAGATCGTCGAAGACGGTTGGCGGTACTCGGCAGTCCGGTACGTCGACGCGAATACCTATCGCGGCAACTTCGCCGTGACGATGAACCGCTTCTTCGCGGACTACGACCTGCTCATCACCCCCGCAATGCCAATCCCGGCCTTCGAAGCCGGCCGCGAAGTGCCGGGAGGGTGGCACGCGAAACGTTGGACCTCGTGGAGCCCCTTTAGCTACCCCTTCAATATGACGCAGCAGCCCGCAATCTCCATCCCGTGCGGGTTCACTGCCGCCGGGTTGCCGGTTGGCCTGCAGATAGTGGGCAGGAAGTACGAAGACGCGCTCGTGCTGGCTGCTGCGCATGCGTACCAGCAGGCAGCGCCCGCCTCGCTTCGCTGGCCGCACATGACAGGGGAGTGAACTCACAGGAGGTCAACGCTTGCGCACCATTGGCCAATCAGCATGCGTGTAGCGGTGATCGCATCGTTGGGATCTGCTCTGTGGCCCCACCGGGATAGGCCTCGACCATGTGTATCGCCGCCCCAATGCCTCCAATGAGCGACGGCTGAAGCCGTCGCTCAGTCGTATGCACTGATCACTACGTTACATAACAACACACTCTGTTGAGAAACCCGCCGTCGTGACACCACCCCTTCGGACGTCGCACCCGCCGGGCATACGTTGAAGCTGTTATGCCAATCGCATGCCTGCTTGTCTCAACGCTCGGCCTTGCTTGCGAGCTCGCCGGCCGTCCGGAAATGCACAGCCGTCCTACCGTCCTTGGCGACGAGGCCGGCCGCCGTGTGCAGGAAGCGAACCCCGCTGCACAACACTGGCAGGTCCGCCCGGGGATGACCCTGCGTGAAGCGACCGCCTATTGCCCTCCCCTGGCCGTCCTTGAACCCCACCCGGCTCGCGCGGCCGAAGCCCGGCAGCGCCTGGTAGCGGCGATGGGCCAGGTCACGCCGCTGGTCGACGATGCCGCGCCCGGCATCGTCTATGGCGATCTCCGCGGCACGGGGCTTCTCTACCGTTCGCCCGGGGAGGCCGCCGAACGGCTGCTCGCCCTGGCTCCTTCCGGGCTCCAGCCTCGCGTGGGCGTGGCCGGGCACCGGTTTACCGCCTTCGTTGCCGCCCATGAAGCCACGCCGATGGCCTACCACGACATCACATGCGAAGACGAAGCGGCCTTCCTCGCCCCAAAACCGGTCGACTGCCTGCCCCTGGATGACGAGTCCTGCCGCTGGCTGCACCTGCTCGGGATAAAGACGCTTGGTGGCCTGGCGGCGCTCCCGCGCGCCAAGGTCGAAGCGCAGCTCGGGAAGCCCGGCGGCGCTGCCTGGCTCGCCGCCGCCGGCGCCGACCCCACGCCCGTGCGGCCCATATCTGGGGAAGGCGAAACCATTTCCGAATCGGCGCAAAACGAGCCCCCGCTCATTGGCCGCGAGTCAGTCCTCCTCCAGGCCGAACAGCTCCTCTCCCGCGCGGTCCGCCGTGCCGACCACCGCTTCGTCCGTTCGCTGCATCTCCAGGCGGTTACCGATACCGGCCAGCTCTGGCAGCGCACGCACATCCTCAAAGAACCTGCGGGCGACCGTGCCCATCTCTGGCTCATCGTCCGCACGCACCTCAACGACGCCGAATTCCCCGGGCCCATTGAGACGCTCACGCTCACTCTGCGCGACCTCACTCATGAGCGTGGCAGACAGCCCGGCCTTTTCCGTGACCACCGGCGTCAACGCGACCATCTCGAGCAGGTCGTGCGCCAGCTCAAAATTCGCTACGCCACACCTGTCATCCACCACGTTGTGGAGAGAGAGCCATGGAGCCGCATCCCCGAACGGCGCTTTGCACTGGCGGACTACGATCCCTAGCCAACCCCAAACCCGCACGGGTCGAAGCACGGGACGGAAAGCCGGTTGCCGTCCAGCGCAACCGGCCCGGCTCGGAACTCCAGCCGGTTGTCCGCATCGAAGACAACTGGCGCATTGTCGACGAATGGTGGCGGCCGCACCCCATCGCACGCACCTATTACCGGGTGACGCTCGAAGATGGCCGCACCCTCACGCTCTACCACGACGACACGCATGAACTCACCACCGCCTGGTTCGAACAGGTGTACTGACATGACAACCCACGACGACGCCCGCGCAGCCCGCCATACCGCCTGGGAAGCCCGCCGGCAGGCCCTGGAGGCTGCCAGCGACACCGACGCCCCGCGCTCCCGCGCGCCGCGCGTCGAATCCGTCCCCCTGTCGGGGGTGCGGCATCCTAGGCACGCTCCCTACGCCGAACTCCACCTGCATTCCTGCTACTCCATGCTCGATGGAGCATCAAACATCGAGCAGCTCATCTCCGCCGCCTCCAGCCTGGGCTACCACGCCCTTGCCCTCACCGACCACAATGGCCTGTTCGGTGCTATCGAATTCGCGCAGGCGGCAAAGGATGCCGGCATCCAGCCCATCACCGGGCTCGAACTCACCGTTGCCGAAGAAGACAACCCGGCGGCGCCACGCTCTCACCTCACCCTCCTCGCCGAAACGCGCGAAGGCTATGCCAACCTCTGCCGCCTTGCCAGCTTTGCCTATGGGCTGGGCCTGGAGACGCAGAAAGAAAAAGACATCCGCCGCAGAGACCCCTGGATCGATGTACACGCGCTCGAATCGCACGCCAGGGGGCTCATCGTCCTTAGCGGTTGTCGCGAAGGCCGCATCTCATCCCTCCTTGCGGAGGGCAACACCTATGCCGCCGGGCACTGGCTTGACCGGCTGGTCCGCTGGTTCGGCCCCAAAAACGTCTTCGTCGAACTCCAGGACAACCTGGTCTTTGGTGACCGTGCCCGCAACCTCGCAATGGTCGAACTTGCCGGCCGCGCTGGAGTCGAAGTGGTGGGCACCGGCAATGTCCACTACCACACACCCGACCGCCACCGCCTGCAGGACGTCCTGGTCGCCATCCGGCACCGCAAAACACTGGACGAATCCCACCGGGAACGTCGGCCCAACGCCGAGTTTTACCTTCGCTCCCCGGCGGAACAGGCTGAGCGCTTTGCTGCCTACCATCCCCGCGCCGCCAGCAACACCATCGAAATTGCTCGCCGCTGCACCTTCGACATCACCCGGGACCTGGACTACCGCCTGCCCTCGCCGCCTGTTGCCGATAACCGCACACCCTTCGAAGAACTCGAAGCGGTCTGCCGCGGACGACTGAATGAGCGTTACTCAACACCCCGCGAACGCCAGGCCGCCGAAGCCCGCCTCGCCGAAGAGCTCGAGCTCGTAGCCCGTCATGACCTGGCCGGCTTCTTTCTCATCTACCACCAGGTCTTCGAACTTGCCCGCGATGTCGCGGAAGAAATCCGCGGCCGCACCCGTGGCCGCACCCATCTTCCGCCCGGCCGTGGCCGTGGTTCTTCGGTGTCCTCCATCATCTGCTACCTCATCGGCCTCTCCCACATCGACCCCATCCACAGCAACCTCTTCATCGGCCGCTTCCTCAACGAGGAGATGCACTCCCTCCCGGACATCGACCTCGATTTCCCCCGCGATATCCGCGCCGAGCTCATCGAGCGTGTCTACGACACCTGGGGCAAAGACCACGCGGCCCTGGTCGCCACATTCCCCCGCTATTGCCTCAAAAGCGCCGTCCGCGATGTCGGCAAAGCGCTGGGCCTCCCCGCCGCCGAACTCGATCGCATCGCGAAGCGTTCCGGCATGTACCAGGACCTCGCCAGCCTCCCGGCGCACATGGCACGCTTCCCCGAATACGCCGGCCATCTCGATGCCCCCGGCTGGCGTGAGCTCATCGAACTCGCCCAGCAGCTCGAAGGCTTCCCCCGTCACCTCTCCCAGCACGTCGGCGGCATGGTCATCTCCTCCGAGCCGCTCATCAACTACGTGCCCTGCCAGCCGGCCGCCTGGCCAAACCGCTACATCTGCCATTGGGACAAGGATTCCGTTGACGATGCCCGCATGGTCAAAATCGACTTCCTTGCCCTCGGTATGCTGTCCGCGCTCGAAGAGACGCTCGAGCTCATTGCCGAAAAGCGCGGCGAACTCGACCTCTCCCGCGTTCCCCTGGACGACCCCGGCGTCTACGACGATATCTGCGAAGGCGCCACCGTCGGCGTGTTCCAGATCGAATCCCGTGCCCAGGTGGCCATGCTGCCGCGCACGCGCCCGCGCACTATCGAAGACCTGACCGTGCAAGTCTCTATCGTGCGACCTGGCCCCATCGTCGGCGGTGCTGTGAATCCCTATGTGCGCCGCCGCGAAGCCCAGCGCACCACGCCAAACTACGTGCCCGAAGTCCCGCACGAATGTGTTCGGCCGGCGCTCGAAGAGACCCTGGGCGTCGTCATCTTCCAGGAACAGGTCCTCCAGGTCGCCCAGGCCATGGGCAGATTCACTGCCGGTCAGGCCGACCGGTTTCGCCGCGCAATGAGCCGCCGCCGTTCGCACGAAGAGATGGAACGCTACCGCGAACAGTTTCTCGAAGGCGCCCGCCAGGACAACGTCCCGGCCGACGTCGCCGAGTCCGTCTTCGAAAACCTCCTGGGCTTCGCCGAGTTCGGCTTTCCCAAGAGCCACGGCGCCGCCTTTGGCCTCCTCGCTTATCAGACCTCCTGGCTCAAGCGGTACTACCCCGCCGAGTTCTTTTGTGGTCTCTTCAACAACCAGCCCATGGGCTTCTATCCACCGCACGTCCTCACCAACGATGCGAAGCGAAACGACATAAAAGTCCGGCGTCCCGACATCAACATCAGCGGCAGTCGTTGCACCGTCGAAGACACCACCGAAGCCCGAGGTGCGGTCCGCATCGGCCTCTCCTATGTCCACGGCATCGGCGAAGCCACGGTCCTCCGCATCATCGAAGAACGCGAAAAAGCCCCCTTCGCTTCGCTGTTCGACTTCGTCCAGCGCACCGGCGCCAACCGCGAAGCCGTGACCAGCCTCATCCGGGTCGGCGCTTTCGATGCGTTCGGCCTCAACCGCCGCGAACTCCTCTGGCAGCTCAGGCTCTTCGGTGGCGGCCTCCAGCAAGCCACGATGCGCACGCCGCCCCGCAACCGCCAGCTCGCGCTCCCCATGCCGACCGAACAGGATCAGGTCGAACTCGACGACTTCAATGCCTACGAGCGATTGGCTGCCGACTACGAGGTCATCGCTCTCTCTCCCGACGGCCACCCGATGCAATTCCTCCGGCCGGCACTCGGCGAAGGCGTTGCGTCGAGCCGGCACCTCCAGTCCATGGAGCACGGCACCCGGGTCGATGTCGCCGGGCTGGTGGTGTGCCGCCAGCGGCCCCAGTCCGCGCGCGGCATCGTCTTCCTCCTTCTCGAAGACGAATTCGGCATGCTGAACATCCTGGTCAGCCGCGAACTCGCCGAACGCTATACCGAAGAAGTCCACACCGCACGCTTCCTGCGCGCCCGTGGTGTCCTCGAAAAACAGGCCGGGAACCAGCGCACCCTGGTCGCCACCGCGCTCCAGGCGCTTGGCCGCACCGCCTTCCTCAACATCCCGGATGGCCGCTCGTGGGCTTGAGTAACCTGCTTACTTTCCATCAGCGATTGGCTTTCCTACACTGAGAAGCACGAAAGCCGCGAACCACTGGAGAAGCCCCTATGCCAGCCGTCACCGTCGACAACATCCTCTCGCTCCCACGCATCCCCGAACCCGCCGAAGACCAGCGCGAGCGCCCCCTCCGCTCTATCACCACCGCACCCGTCGGCCTTGAAGGCGAAGGGTTTCAGGTCCGCCGTGCTTTCGCCGGTATCGACCTGGCCGACCTCGACCCCTTTATCCATCTCGACCAGATCGGCGAAGTGGAATACGCTCCCGGCGAACCGAAAGGCACGCCCTGGCACCCTCACCGCGGATTCGAAACCGTCACATACATGATCGACGGCGCTTTCGAACACCAGGATTCCAATGGTGGCGGCGGACTGATTACCAATGGCGACACCCAGTGGATGACCGCCGGCGCAGGCATCCTGCACATCGAAAAGCCCCCGGAGAAGCTTGTTACTACCGGCGGCCTCTTCCATGGCTTTCAGCTCTGGGTAAACCTCCCCGCGAAGGACAAGTTCCTCCCCCCGCAATACCAGGACCTCCGCGGTGGTGACGTCCGCCTGCTTGCATCCTCCGATGGCGGTGCGCTTGTGCGGCTCATCGCTGGCGATGTCGCCGGGCACGAAGGCCCCGGCCGTACGCACACCCCGATCACCATGATCCACGCCACCGTCTACCCCGGCGCCCGGCTGCACCTCCCCTGGCGCGCCGACTTCAACGCCCTTGCCTATGTGCTGAAGGGTCTCGGCACCGTCGGTCCGGAGCGCCGGCCCATCAACCTCGGCCAGCTCGCGCTCTTCGGCCCCGGCGACACGATCAGTGCGACCGCCGACCCGCACCAGGAGGGCCGCAGCCCCACGCTCGACCTCCTCATCCTTGGCGGTCAACCCATCCGCGAACCCGTGGCCTGGCATGGCCCATTCGTGATGAACACGCGCGACGAACTTGTCGCGGCGTTCGACGATTTCCAGTCCGGTCGGCTGGGGACCATCCCTGCACAACCATCCAGCTGAACCACTCCTCACCAGGTCAGCACATTTCGACGTGTGTCCCGCCCGGGGCACACGTCTTGCTTTCCCCTGCTCAATCGCCGCAGCTCAGACTCATACTCGTGCGAACGCTCGAACGTCCCCCGGCAACGACCCCGAACCTGGGACGGCTTCGTCGTGCCCTGGTGACCGAAGCCCACAACATCGACGTGCGCTCCTACCTGTTCACGGCAATCGCGCGCACATTGCCACCCTATGCCGCGCTCCGTACCCGATGCATCCTGCTGCGTCTCGCCGGGTGGCGGATCGGCAGACGGAGCATGATCCCCACCGTCCCGCATTTCATCGGCAGTCACCCCCGTCACGGTAACCTCTCCATCGGCGACTCGGTCACCCTCGGCATCAACGTCTTGTTTGACTGCGCCGCGCCGATTTCGGTCAGAGATGGCGCGACCATCGGACATAACGCACAGCTCATCACGGGGCACCATCAAATCGGTCCGCACGAATGGCGAGCGGGCCAGCTAGATCCACGGCCGATCAGCATCGGCGCCGGATCATGGATAGCATCCGGCGTTATCGTCCTCCCGGGTGTCACCATCGGCGACGGTGCCATCGTAGCCGCCGGTTCCGTCGTCACCTGCGATGTACCGTCGGACACGCTCTACGCCGGTGCCCCTGCGCGAAGGATCCGCGACCTCCCGTAAGCCGTCCCCTTCCTGAAGAACGCGAAGCACTTGCTCTTTGTGACACGTGACGCAGAACTCCGTCACGCGTTGGCTTGCAGTGGAGACGAGGCATCTGCCTCAACCGAAGGAGGAACCATGGAAACAACTCGCGTCGCGGTGGTCCTGCATGCAGGGACCGAATCGCACGAAGGTCTGGCACGCGCACTCCACGCGTTGCTGTACACAGCAGAGATGAAAGAGCGCGGCAACGTTGCACAGATCGTGTTCGATGGCGCCGGTACCGGCTGGCTGGCCCGCTTTCGGAATCCCGAAACCGAGTCCGACCAGCACCTCGCGCAGCTCTTCAACAAACTCAAGTCCGAAGGGTTGACCTATGAAGTCTGCGACTTCTGCTCTGGCGCGTTCGGTGTCAAAGAACAGCTCCAGGACGAGCCGATGAGCGGCAAATACATGGACCATCCGAGCATCGCCGACCTGGCCGAGCAGGGCTATCAGCTCTGGATCCTCTAGGGCGTCTCCGCTGACGACGGCAACGGGGCCACCACTTGGTGGCCCCGTTGTGGTCAGGGCCGGCGACGCTAGCCCGGGTGTGCGGCCCGGTTAAGCCCCGGTTCGGGTGTTCCTCTTTGCGTCACGTGTCACAGACCCTCCCCATGCCCCGTGGTGCGCTGCCGGGAGACCGATTTCCCCGGAGGTGCCGATGGCGACGAACAAACGAGAACGCGGG
>SKSF01000175.1 GCA_007118095.1 Dehalococcoidia bacterium | reverse complement strand
TGGCTCCTCGGCAGGGATTCGAACCCCGAACCTATCGGTTAACAGCCGACCGCTCTACCGTTGAGCTACCGAGGAGCATGTGCCTGCCATTAGTGTCAGACGCGAGGCGGAAAAGGGCAAGGGGACTGCGCTACATTTCGGCCACGCCGGGACGGGTTGTGTGTCCCTGGGTTAGTATGTCGCAAGATCGATGGCGACCGAACGGTGTTCGGCCAAGGCGTCGCAAGTGAAATCGACATGACGAAATGGAGGCAGGGATGGCTGAACTGAAGGAAGTGGCTGACCAGTTTGCCAAGGACCTTATGGGGCAGAACATTGCGGGGCTCATGCTGGTGTTCACGCCGGAAGGCATGAATAAAGCGATGACGCTGCAGACGCAGCTCCAGGCGCAGGGGCCGCGCAAGCCAGCGACGAGTTATGACGTGAACGTTGGCCAGCCGGATGGCGAAGACACTCCGGTCGACCTGGTGATGAAGGGCGAGGACGGGGAGCTGACGATTGCGACTCGATGGCGTGAAGTGGAGGGCTCGTGGAAGGTCAACGACCTTGCCCTGAAAGAGTGAGGGTGTCTGCGGCGTCATAGTCATGGCAGTTGCTCCCTCGCTACGCTGAATGCGTGGACCATGACACCTCAAGACTTCGACCCCTCCCGTTCCACCTCCAGGTGGTACGGTTTTTCGTGGTTGGATGGGTATTCCTTCGGATCTATCTCGACTACAAGCGGGTGCAGCGCCGCCGGGAGCTGACGCCGGCAGAGCGTGATCTGGCGTATTCGGAGGCGCACCGGCGGAGCGCGGAGCGTATCTACCGGCTTGCGATCCGGATGGAAGGGCTGCTCATCAAGACGTGCCAGTTCATCAGCAGCCGGGCAGATGTGGCGCCACCGGAATATGTGAGCGTGCTTAGCCGCCTGCAGGACCGGGTCCCGCCGCGCCGTTACCGCGATGTCCGCAAGCAGGTCGAGCGTGAGCTGGGCAGTCCGCCAGAGGTGCTCTTTGCACGGTTCGACCACCGGCCGATCGCCTCGGCATCGCTGGCACAGGTGCACCGGGCCCGGACGCATTCCGGGGACGACGTCGCGGTGAAGGTGCAGTACCCGGGCATCGAGCGTGTGGTCGCAACTGACATCCGGAATGTTGGCCTGCTGGTGCGGATCCTTGCCTGGCTGGAGCCCGACTTTGATTTCCGCATCGTGACGGACGAAGTCCGCCGGACGGTGCCGCGGGAGCTTGATTTCCGGCTGGAAGCGGATAGCGCCGAACGGGTGGCCCGGGATATGGCCTACCGGCAGGACGTGCGCGTCCCAGCTATCTACCGGGAGCTTTCGGCGCGGCGGGTGCTCACGCTTGAATTCATCGAAGGTACCAAAATCTCTGACATCGACGACCTGCTCGCGCAGGGGATCGACCCGAACCGGGTTGCGCTCATCATGACGGAGGCGTTCTGCGAGCAGGTGCTCATGCACGGGTTCTTTCATGCCGACCCGCACCCGGGGAACCTGCTCGTGCAGCCGGGGCCGGTGGTGGTGTTCCTGGATTTTGGCCTGACGAAGGAGCTGGGGGGCGAGTTCCGGGTGAACTACGCGCGGCTAACGATGGCGGTTATGTCTCAGGATCACGAAGCGATGGCGGAGGCGTTCCGCGCTATCGGGTTCCGGACAAAGCGGGACGACCCGGAATCACTCATCGCGCTGGGGACGGCATTCTTCGAAAGCTCGGGCCCCGACCGAAAGGCGTACCTGGATGCCGAGGTTATGCCGGAAGTAAACGAGCGGCTTTCACGCATCCTCCAGGCCAACCCGGTAACGGAAATGCCCCCCGACATCCTGCTGATCTTCCGGGTCATCGGGCTGATGAGCGGGTTACAAAAGCGCCTGGATAGCCGGGTGAACATGGTGGACACCATCACGCCCTATGCGCGTGAACAGGTGAGCCTGGCTGAGGAAACGGGGTGGGCGGCAGGCTAGGTGCGGGCCCACCGGCTCAGAATGCTGCCTGGATGAACCGGACGGCGTCCGAGAGATAATCGCGGCCCATATAGCCGAGCACGGCCGCCTGGACGACGATGACGCCGCTGAGGCCAGCAACAATGCCGCTGCGGATCATGGAACGCCGCCGGGCTTCGGACGCGAGTCTGCGTTCAAGCGCTTCGTATTCAGCGGCGAAGAGGACGCGGTCGTACTTGCGGCGGGCTTCGGCGTTCGCAAGGACGGCGTAAGCTTCATTCAGCCGGTTAAGGGCATCGCAGGCCGACGAGTCGTACTCAGCCTGCTGGACAAGCTCGTCCGACAACCGGACGTAGGCGTTTTCGATGCCGACGAGGTCGGCGTCCGGTGGCACCGCGAGCAGCTTGTAATAGTCGATGAGCTTTGCCCTGGCCACGGCGAGCCCCCTTACCCTACTAGTACGGATCATGAAGGGCGGTTCAACAGGGACGGAATGTAAACAGTCAGGCAACACCTGGTTTTAGGCCCGCAACGTAGTAGCGGACCTGGTTAAGGGGGCGGTCGCGGTCGAACGGTGTCCCGCCGAACACGTGAGCAAGGATGAACATGTTCATGATGCCGGTGACGGCCATCGCACAGACACCGATGTCGTCCTGGCTGAACTCGCCGGCGTCCATCCCCTCTCGCAGGATGTCGTCGAGTGGCTGTCGGACCTCGGCGCCGAGGGTGTGGGCGAAGGTGTCCATCGAGACACCGCCAAGGCCGAACACTTCGCGCAGAACGAGCGCGATGATCTCTTCCTGGGCGAGGAAGTAGTCGAGGTAGCGCTCACAGTAGGCGATGACCTGCTCGTCGCGGGGCAGGGTGTGGTCGAGCTGGTGCCGGATTGCGCGGGCCATGTCGCCAAGGATCTGGTGGACGATGCTGCCGTAGAGGCCTTCCTTGGAGCCGAAGTAGTAGTAGATCATCGGCTTGGTAGTCCGGGCGTCTTCGGCGATTTCGCGCAGGGCGGTGGCGGCGTAGCCCTTTTCGGAGAAGTGGCGAAGGGCACTGGCAAAGATACGGTCGCGCACCTCCGGCTGCTGCGACTGCACATTGCGGGCACTCGTTGAACTCAAGACAGCTCCAGCGACAAAGGAAATGGGGACCGACCGCCGAATGCGGCCTTGTGTGTGAAGTATATCGACGGGGGTGCCGGGGCGCACACGTTGCGCGGGAGTGGCCGGGGCCATACATTGGAAGCGTCCTTTAATGCGGTCCAGTGAGGCCGGGAAGGGCGGAGGTACGCTGGTGTCCAGCGAAAGTGGTTTGATGTGCACGACGCCTGCTCCGCTCTCCGGGGGAGGCGTTATTTGTGAGTGACGTAGTCCTTGGTCACGACCAGCTTGGCCGAACCATCCGGCGGCTGGCGCATGAGATCGTCGAAAACAACCGTGGAACCGAGGGGCTCGTGCTTGCGGGTATGCTGACCCGCGGCTACCCGATTGCCCGCCGCATCGCCGAGGCTATCCGCGAGTTCGAAGGCGTAGACGTCCCGGTTGGAAGCGTGGATATCGCGCTGTACCGGGATGATTACCAGCAGCGGGAGACGCCGCCGCGCGTGCGGCCGAGCCAGATGCCGGCTTCGCTAGATGGCGCCACGGTCGTGCTTGTCGACGACGTCCTGTTCACCGGACGCAGTGTGCGGGCGGCGCTTGACGCACTGCTGGACTACGGGAGGCCAGCCCGAGTACGGCTGGCGGTGATCGTGGACCGGGGGCACCGGGAACTTCCCATCCGGCCGGACTTTATTGGCAAGAACATCCCCACTTCGGCGAACCAGCTCGTGGAGGTGCGCCTGACCGAGGTGGATGGCGACGAGGGCGTTTACCTCATGGAGCCGGGGGAGCGCCATGACTAGCCAGCAGCCGACCGGGGACATGACGGGGCTCCCGCCGGAGAACACCTGGCGCCGCAAGGATCTGCTGAATACGGATACGCTCACACACCAGGAAGTCGAGCTGGTGCTGGAAACAGCCGAGGCGATGCGTGAGGTGCGGGGCCGGCCAATGAACAAGGTCGCGACGCTGCGGGGCACGACGGTGGTCACACTGTTTTATGAGCAAAGCACGCGGACTCGCGCCAGTTTTGAAATGGCAGGGAAGGCGCTGGGCGCGGACGTCATCAATATCTCGGCATCGGGCAGCAGTGTCGAAAAGGGCGAGTCGCTCATTGATACGGTGCGGACGCTGGAGTCGATCGGGGCTGACCTGGTCGTGATGCGGCACCCGGAAGCGGGCGCGCCGTACCTGGCAGCGCGGCACACCTCGGCGAGCATCATTAACGGCGGCGACGGGCAACATGCGCACCCGACGCAAGCGTTGCTCGACCTCTTCACGATGCGGTCGCACATCGGAGACGTGACGGGGAAGCGGGTCGTCATTGTCGGCGACATCCGGCACAGCCGTGTTGCGCGTTCGAACGCCTGGTTGCTGATGGCACAGGGCGCAGAGGTGGTGCTGTGTGGCCCGAGGACGCTATTGCCAAGGACAACTCCTGGCGCTCACGAGGGAAGTGGGTGCGAGATGACGACCGACCTGGACGCTGCGCTGAAAGGCGCCGACGTTGTGATGGCGCTGCGAATGCAGAAAGAGCGGCAGCAGGCGGGACTCATCCCGTCCTTGCGGGAATACGCCCGGGGATACCAGCTCAACGACGAACGCGTGGCACGCGCGAAAGCGGGGGCGCTGGTGATGCACCCAGGGCCGATGAATGCGGGGGTTGAGGTCACTACCTCGGTCGCTAACTCGGCGGTTTCGGTTATCGAAGAACAGGTAACGAACGGTGTGGCAGTCCGCATGGCGCTGCTCTACCTGATGTCAGCGGGAGGGCGGCGATGAGCGGCCGGATGGTGATCAAAGGGGGACGCGTCATCGACCCGGCAAATGGGACCGACGCGGTGCTCGACGTACTGGTTGCCGAGGGCGTGGTCCACGAGATTGCGCCTGACCTCTCCAGCGAGAACGCGGAGGTTGTCGACGCAGCCGGGTGCATCGTGGCTCCCGGGTTCGTTGACCTGCATACGCACCTGCGGGAGCCGGGATTCGAGCACAAGGGCACGATTGCGACGGAAACGGCGGCCGCGTTGCGCGGCGGGTTCACGACTGTCTGCGCGATGCCCAATACCGAACCGCCACCCGATTCGGGTCCGGTGGTAGCGGCACTGCTTGAGCAGATCGAACGGGATGCCCATGTACGCGTGTACCCGATCGGCTGTGTAAGCGCCGGGAGGCGCGGCAAGGAACTGGCCGCTATCCAGGAGCTGACTGACGCGGGCTGTGTCGCGCTGAGCGACGACGGCAACCCGGTCGGGGACGGCCAGCTCATGCGGCATGGGCTGGAGCTGGCGAGCGCCGCCGGGCTACCGATTTCGGAGCATTCGGACGACCCCGCGCTGAACGGCGGTGGCAGCATCAACGAGGGGCGTATCAGCGAACGGCTGGGCTTGCACGGACAGCCAGCAGCCGCCGAGGTGAGCGCGGTCGCTCGCAACGTAGCGCTGGCAGAGGCAACTGGCGCCCATCTCCACATCGCGCACATTTCAACGGAACGCGCGGTCGCCATCATCGCCGATGCGAAGCAGCGTGGCGTTCCGGTGACGTGCGAAGTGACACCGAGCCACCTGTTCCTGACGGAGGACGCGGTGTTTGGGCCCGGGCCCGAGCCGGCGTACGACACGAATGCGCGGATCAACCCGCCGCTTCGGACCGAGGACGACCGGCGCGCGCTGGTGGCCGGGCTAGAGAGCGGGGTCATCGACGCCATCGCGACGGACCATGCGCCGCATGCGCTCGAGGACAAACTGTGCGAGTTCGAGCATGCGGCGCCCGGTATTAGTTGTCTCGAAACCGCGCTGCCGACGGTGATGGAACTTGTCCATCGTGGTGAGCTATCAATGGCGCGCGCGGTCGAGGCATTGACCAGCGCGCCGGCGCGCTGCTTTGGCCTCGATGTGAAGACGCCGGGGACGGGTTCGATTTCGATGGGCGCGTCCCGGGATGTGGTCGTCTTCGACCCGGCGGCCACGGTGACCATCGAGCCAGCTGCGTTTGTATCGAAAGGGAAGAACACACCGCTTGCGGGCATGGAGCTCCGCGGGCGACCAGTCGCCGTGGTGTTGGACGGGCGGCTCATGAAGGAAGCGACGGTCACAGGGTGAACAAGGCATATATCGTGCTCGAAGACGGGACGGTTTTCCGGGGACGCAGCATTGGCGCGACCGGGCAGACGGATGGCGAAGTCGTCTTCAACACGTCGATGACGGGCTACCAGGAGATGTTGACGGACCCGTCGTATGCGGGGCAGTTGCTCACGCTGACCTATCCGATGATAGGGAACTACGGCATGGATGAGCGTGTGGAGGAGTCGGCACGCATCCAGCCAACGGGGCTGATTGTGCGTGAGGCTGCGCCCTATGCGAGCCATCCGCGGGCGAAGATGACGCTTGCGGAGTTTCTTGAGGCGAAGGGTGTGGTGGCGATCGACGGGGTGGATACGCGCGCGCTCACGCGCCGCATCCGGACGCATGGCGTGATGCTCGGCACGATTACCACCAACGAGGAGCCGGAAGCCGCGCATGGACGGCTCAAGAATGTTCCGCGGTATGACGACGTGAACTGGGTCCAGACGGTGACGACGCCCTCGCGCTACGACTGGGAACAGCCCCCGGCGGAGCCGCGCTACCGCATCGCGCTGCTCGATACGGGGGTGAAGCGAAACATCATGCGTTCGCTGGCGCTCCGCGGGTGCGAGGTTGTGGTGTTCCCAGCCTCAACATCGGCAGATGCGTTGCTGGAACTGAACCCGGACGGGGTGGTGCTTTCCCCGGGACCGGGCGACCCGGTGCTGCTGGATGCCATGGTTGCGGAAACGCAGAAGCTGATTGGCCGGCTGCCGATGCTGGGGATCTGCCTGGGGCACCAGGTCGCGGCGCGAGCGCTGGGCGCGGGGACGTTCAAGCTGCCCTTCGGGCATCGCGGGGGGAACCATCCGGTGAAGAACCTGGACACGGGCCAGGTGACGATCACCGCGCAGAATCATGGGTATGCAGTGGACGGCGACCACCTGTCGAGCGGCGCGTATGTGAACCGGGTGAGTGTGAACGACCAGACGGTGGAGGGCATCGCAATGAAGACGGAGCCATTGCTGACCATCCAGTACCATTCGGAGGCAAGCCCGGGACCGCTCGACAATACCGGGATATTCGACCAGTTCGTTGAGATGATCTCGACGATGCGAGGAGGGCAGGCATGACGAGGACCGGTGACTTTCGCCCGGCGAGCGTGGACGACGCTGATGAGATTGCATCAGTGATCCGGGCGCTCGGACACGAAGAAGACGTCGGCCTGCCCGACGACTTCGACGAGGAGCGAATCAAGGAGTGGATCCGTCGGCTCGGGAACCAGGGCGTCGTGATTGTGGCGTATGACGGGAGCATCCCGGTGGCGTTTGGCGCCATCGACTTCAATACGACGGAACCGGAAACGGCGCTGCTTGGCGTGTGGGTCGCGCCGGACCACCGCCGGCGCGGTCTTGCGACGGCGCTCGCGGAGGAGTTGCTCGAGTTTGCGCGCGACCAGGGGTATCGGCGTATCCGCGGGCGGTTGCCCGAAAGCAACGAGCCCGCACTGAGCTTCCTCTCTTCGATCGGCGCGATGGTGCCGCTTCGGAATCCCAAGATGTCGTTCGAGTTACCGCTCTAGCGTGAACAGGATCGCGATAGCTTATGCCAGACGCCCGCGGGGTGCGCGGCAAGCGACGTGCGCCAAGGGTCAACGCCCCGGTACAACGACGCCGTCCGACGGGTTCGGTTGCGGACGTCGTAATAACGCTCGCGTTTGCGGCGATGACCATGGCGGCGGCGTTCGGGGCGGTTTCGATGACGGGCGCAGCGGTGCCGGAAGGAGAGGCAGGGCGCGAACTTGCGCGGCTTTTTGCCGCCTCGCTCGCGCTGGTGGGATTCGTGACCTCCCTGCTCGGCATCGCGCTTTTGCGGGAAAACGGACACATTGGCCTGCGGCTCCTCTATGCGGGGGCGCTGGGCCTGCTTATCGGCATCGTCCAGACCGTGGTATTCCTGGAGAGCCCCGGGTATCTCCTGGCGCTGCCGCCACTATTCGCATTGCTCGCGGTGAGATATCCGCGTGAATGGTTCTTACGGGGGTTGGGTTTGCTGCCACGAGGAGATGGCATTCGATGACGAAAGTTGAAAACGTCCTGATCATCGGGTCGGGGCCGATTGTGATCGGCCAGGCCGCGGAGTTCGATTACGCCGGCACGCAGGCGTGCAAGGCGATCCGCGAAGAAGGCATCCGTAGCATCCTGGTGAATTCGAACCCGGCGACGATCATGACCGACCTGGACGTGGCCGATGCGGTATACATCGAGCCACTGACGGTCCCGGTCATCGAGCGCATCATCCAGAAGGAGCGCCCGGACGGGCTACTGCCGACGCTGGGCGGGCAGACAGGGCTCAATCTCGCGGTCGAACTTTCGGAAGCTGGCATCCTGGAGAAGTACGGCGTCGAACTGCTCGGGACGTCGCTCGAGGCTATCCAGCGGGCCGAAGACCGCGAACTGTTCCGCGACATGCTCGAGAAGATCGGCGAGCCGCTGTTGCAAAGCGAGATTTGCCACACGGTGGCGGAGTGCGCCGCCGCCGCAGAGGAGATCGGGCTGCCCGTGGTGGTACGTCCCGCGTACACGCTCGGTGGGTCCGGAGGCGGCATGGCGTTCACGATGGCCGAGCTACTCGAAGTAGCGGAGAGCGGGCTGGCGTACAGCCCGATTCACCAGGTGCTCGTGGAGAAGAATCTGATCGGCTGGAAAGAGGTCGAATACGAGGTGATGCGCGACGGTGCGGGGAACTGCATCACCATCTGCAACATGGAGAACATCGACCCGATGGGTGTGCATACCGGTGACTCCATCGTCGTAGCGCCGTCGCAGACGCTGAGCGACAAGGACTACCAGATGCTGCGCTCGGCTAGCCTGCGGATCATCGATGAGCTCAAGATCGAAGGCGGCTGTAATGTCCAGCTCGCGCTCGCTCCTCGAAAGGACGTGCGCGACTGGGATGGTGACCCCGACGAGCCGTTGCCCTACCACGTCATCGAAGTGAACCCGCGGGTGTCGCGTTCTTCGGCGCTTGCTTCGAAGGCAACCGGGTACCCGATTGCGCGCGTGGCGGCCAAGATTGCGGCCGGGAAGACCCTGGACGAGATTCCGAACGCGGTGACGAAGCGGACGACCGCGGCGTTCGAGCCAGCGCTGGACTACTGCGTCGTGAAAATCCCGCGGTGGCCGTTCGACAAGTTCCACCTGGGCGACCGGCGCCTCGGGACGCAGATGAAGGCGACCGGCGAAGTGATGGCCATCGACCGCACGTTCGAATCGGCGTTCTTGAAGGCGGTGCGGTCGCTCGAGATCGGCGGGCGCAGTCTGCTCTGGCAGCGCCCCGAATGGCGGGACCTCGAGCAGCTTCCGCTGCACGGCCATGACGAGCGGCTGTGGGCGGTGATGGCTGCACTCCGGCGGGGCAACGATTGCATGGAATTGTGCCGCGAGACTGGCATCGACCCGTGGTTCATGGACCGGCTCGAAGGCATCGTGCGGATGGAACGACGGTTGCTCGCCGAACCGTTGAGTGCCGACCTGCTGTTTGAAGCGAAGCGCATGGGCATGAGCGATGAGATGGTGGGGCAGCTCGCGGACCGGCTGCCGGAACAGGTGCGCGAACTGCGGCACGAGTGGGATATCCACCCGGTCTACAAGATGGTGGATACATGTGCGGCCGAGTTCGACGCGCTAACACCGTACTTCTACAGCACGTACGAAGTGGAGAACGAGGCGCCCCCGAAGGGCGGAGAAGCGGCCGTCGTGGTGGGATCGGGACCGATCCGCATCGGGCAGGGGATCGAGTTTGACTATGCGAGCGTACATGCGGCGTGGGCGCTGGAAGCGTCCGGCTGGCGCTCCATCATGATCAACTCGAACCCGGAAACGGTGTCGACGGACTTCGACACCAGTGAACGGCTCTACTTCGAACCGCTGGACGATGAGTCCGTCCGCGACATCATCGAGAACGAAGCAGGGACCGACGGCGTCATGCCGCCCACGATTGCACAGTTCGGCGGGCAGACGGCTATCAACCTCGCGGACCCGCTGCGGCGTGCGGGTTTGCCAATCATCGGGTCGAGCGCGGATGTCATCGGGACGGCGGAGGACCGGGAGCTCTTTGAGCGGTTCCTGCAGGGCCTCGGGGTGCCGCAACCACCGGGGGCCGCTATCCGTTCGCTCGAAGATGCGCTCAAGACGGCACAGACGATCGGCTACCCCGTGCTGGTCCGGCCGTCGTTCGTGCTCGGCGGGCGCGCGATGGAGATCGTGCAGAATGCCACGGAGATGGTGAACTTCCTGGCGCAGGCGACGGAGGCTGCCGAGGGTCGGCCCATCCTCATCGACAAATACCTTGAAGGCCGCGAGGTGGAAGTTGACGCCATCTCGGACGGGGAGACGGTCATTATCCCCGGCATCATGGAGCACATCGAGCGCGCCGGGGTGCACTCGGGCGATTCGATGGCGGTGTATCCGCCACGGCACCTGGACGCCGAAGAGCGCGACACCGTACGCGATTACACGGAGCGCATTGTGCGAGGGCTCGGGGCGATCGGGCTGACGAACATCCAATTCGTGGTGCAGCCACGAAAGGATGGCGAAGGCCCACAGGTCTTCATCCTTGAGGTGAACCCTCGTGCGAGCCGGACGGTCCCGTTCATTTCGAAGGTGACGGGCGTGCCGATGGTGAAGCTGGCCGTGCAGGCGATGATGGGCCACCGGCTGCGTGATTACGGGTACGAAAGCGGCATCTGGCCGGAGCCGCAGCTTGTCGCGGTGAAGGCACCCGTCTTCTCGATGTCGAAGCTGGTAGACGTCGACACCCACCTTGGCCCGGAGATGAAAAGTACCGGGGAAGTCATGGGCGTGGACCGGACGTTCGAAGCTGCGCTGCACAAGGCGCTGGTGGCTTCGAACCTTGCGCTGCCACCGGGTGGCGGCGTGCTGCTGAGCATCAGCGACCTTACGAAAGCCGAGGCGATACCGCTCGTCCACATCCTCGCAAAGGCCGGGTACACCCTGTATGCGACCGAGGGGACGACCCAGATGGTCGAGGGGCTGGGCTACCCGGTGACGACGATTACCAAGGTCTTGAGCGGCGGGCATCCGAATGTCGTGGATGTCATCCGTGATGGGACTGTCGCGTGTGTTATCAACACACCGGAAGGGCGCATCACGGGCTCACTCCGCGACGGGTTCCACATCCGGCGTGCAGCCGCGGAGAAGCGCATCCCATGTTTCACGTCGATGGACACCGCACGGGCCGCGGTGGAAGCGATGGCGTATGGCAGCGATCATGATGTCGCGACGCTAAGGGAGTATCTCGACGGGTGATTATCGAAGACGCGGTCGTGCTCTCGAACGAGCAGGTGTACGAGAACGGGTATGTGGCCTGGTTCCAGTCGGAAGCGCTGGCGCAGGGGACGGAGCCCGGCCAGTTCGTGATGGTGCACTGCAGCTTCGATGGCGCCGACCCGTTCTTCGCGCGCGCGTTCAGCTATTACAAAGTTGATGGCGACCGCTTCGCGCTCCTGTACGCCTCGGTGGGACGGGGGACGCGGTGGCTGTCGCAGCGGGTGCGCGGCGACGTTGTCCGCATCTACGGGCCGCTCGGGAAGGGGCTCCGGTTCCCGGACGAGCGGGGAAACCTGCTGCTCATCGGCGGTGGCGTTGGCGTTGCGCCGATAGTAGATATGGCAGAACGGGCTGTGGCACGGGGGCATTCGGTAGTCGCGATGATGGGTGCGCGGACCGCTTCGGCGTTGCTCCCGGCGGACGAGTGGCCGCATGAAGTCGAGTATGTGGTGGTGACCGAAGACGGCTCGGCCGGGCCGCAGGGATTCGTCACGGACCACCTTGGCGAATACCAGCAATGGGCGAGCCGGATCTACGCATGTGGGCCCAACCCGATGTTCGAAAGCCTGGCGAATGTGCTGCGGCACAACGGGCGCCGGCAACGGCCGGAAATCCTGATGGAAGAGAACATGCCCTGCGGGTGGGGGATGTGTTACGGGTGTGCCATCTTCACCCGCAAAGGTGTGAAGCTGTGCTGCAAGGACGGCCCGCGCTTCCAGCTTTTCGATGTGTACGGTTAACGAGGCGATTGCGCATGCGACATGCGTCATTGTCGGGTGATCGCGCGACGGCTACGTTACGGATACACGGGTATTGCTACGGGGTCACGCAGCCCCGGGCACACCAGCCGAGGGACGGATGAGCGAACAAACCATATCGCCGTTGTTGGCGGCAGGCGCCATGGCGACGGTTGTCGTGGCCCTGGCGCTGGTCGTGGGCGTGGAGCTGAAAAACGCGACCGCGCTTCGGCGATTTGTGAGCGACCGCGGGCAGATCCTGGCGCTGGTCGTCGCCGGCAGCGCGATGGCGGCTTCGCTCTACTATTCCGAGATTGCCGGGTTCCTGCCGTGCGAGTTCTGCTGGTACCAGCGCATCGCGATGTACCCCCTGGCGGTTTTGCTTGGCGTCGCCGTTGTGACGCGCCGTTATATCGACATCCGGTTCACAGCGGTGATTGCGGTCATCGGGCTCGCGCTTTCGGTCTACCACTACCAGCTCCAGCTCTTCCCCGACCAGGGGTCGGCATGTGTCGGCGGCGTGGCGTGCACGGCGAAATACGTGGAAGCGTTCGGTTTCGCCACGATCCCGTTCATGGCGGGAGCCGCGTTCCTGTCGGTCATCCTGGTGCGGCTCGCCGAGTGGCGGTCCGACATGCTGATGGACTTCCACGGCGAATAAGGAGCGTCAGGATGCCGCTTTGAGCCGCTCCCGGAGGAGCTCCAGGCATCGCTCCGAAATCTGGCGCATCACTTCGGCGCGCGTCCCCTCGAACTGTTGCTCTTCGCTGGCGGTACCATTCGGGCCGGCGACCGCAATCGCGACGGCGCCGACGGGCTTCGGCGAGCGGCGGCTCCCCTGGGGGCCGGCAATGCCACTCTCGGCAACTGCCCATTGCGCTTCGGTCCCGCGCAGCAGTCCTTCGGCGGTTGCAGCAACCCATTGAGGGCTCACGGCGCCGTGTTCGCGGGCAATCTCGCGGTCGATGCCGAGCGCTTCCCACTTGTGCGGGCCCGTATACGGGACGAGACCGCCTTCGTACCACCCGGAGGCCCCGGGAACGCTCAACAGACGGGCACTGATCAGGCCACCTGCTGTCGTCTCTGAAGCGGCGACCCGTTCGCCGCGCGCGAGCAGCAGTTGGCCGACTTCGGCCGCCAGGGTGTCGTCTTCCAGGGGGAATGGACCGGGGACTCCGGGCATTGGGGACCTCCATTGCGGCGGCCGTTGCCTGTGCATTGCGCACTTACCGGCCGGATAACGGACGGAGTGTACGGCACCGGTGCGCCGCGTGCGAAACGAGGGGCTCTGCTATGCTCGCGCCATGCCGGACTACGAGGTCAAGATCGTCGACGCCTTTACGACCCAGCGGTACACGGGGAACCCGTGTGGCGTTATCACGCGCGCAGACGGTCTGAGCGACAGGGACATGCAGAACATCGCGCGGGAGTTGAACCTCAGCGAGACCGCGTTTGTGTTTCCTTCGATGCGGGCTGACTTCAGCGTCCGGTATTTCACCCCGGCGAAGGAAATCCCACTTGCGGGACATCCGACCATCGCGACGATGCACACGCTCGTCGAGGAAGGCCGGATCGAACTGGCGGAGGGCGGCATCCGCGTGACGCAGGAGCTGAGCATCGGCATCCTGCCAGTGGATATCGCGCCGGGACCCGATGGAATACGGGTGAAGATGACCCAGGGGAGGCCGGAGTTTCAGCGGCGGCTGGACCGGCATGTGTTCGCGCAGGCGCTGGGGATCGACGCGCGAGACATCCTGGAAGAGGTGCCGCCGCAGGTGGTCAGCACCGGGACACCCCAGGTCATGATCCCGGTGAAGTCGCTCGACGTGTTGAAACGGCTGAAGCCCGACATCCAGCACCTGAGCGATCTCGAAACGCTGAACCACTATTACAGCACCCACGTCTTCGCAGTCGACGCGTTCGACCCCGCGCACCGGACGCACGCACGCCATTTCGCTGCAAGCGCAGGCATCCCGGAAGACCCGGTGACCGGCAGCGCAACCGGGGCGATGAGCGCCTACCTGTGGCGGTACGGGTTGCTGCGGGAAACGCACTATTTTGCCGAACAGGGACACATAGTGGGCCGCCCGGGGGTGGTTGAGGTGGAAGTCGACGCTGATGGCGATGAGCCGACGGAGATCCGTATCGCGGGAAGCGCGGTCACGGTGCTCAGGGGCACGATCACCGTTTAGCCAGCAGCGTCGCGGCCGGCACGTTTGCGCGCACGGTATGCGCGCACCTTCTCGCGGCTCTCACATTCGGACATGTCGCACCAGACGTGCGAAGTGAGGAAGCTGACCCGGGGAGGTCAAGATTGGTGGCTGGATTCGTTGCCCGGCTCTGCTAGTCTCAGAAGCGTGGAAGAGGCGGTCGGATTCGAAGGCGCGGAAGAGCTCCTGCTTGGGGCCGAGTTCGAGGATTGCCGTCACCTGTGGTATTCCTCGAATTATGTTTTCCTGGCACAAATGTGCGGCCCGGGAGGCCAGCCCTTCGCGGCCGTGTACAAGCCCGGCGCCGGCGAATCGCCGCTCTGGGACTTCCCCGACGGGCAACTCTACCGGCGCGAGGCTGCCGCTTACCGGCTGGCGCGCTTGCTGGGCTGGAACTTCGTGCCGCCGACCGTTGTCCGAGACGGGCCGCACGGAGAAGGGTCGGTGCAGGTATTCGTCCGGCACGACCACCAGTCGCACTTCTTCACCCAGCGTGAGGACCCGCAGCTCGTGCCGCAGCTCCAACGCATGGCGGTGTTCGACTTCGTGGCCAACAATGCCGACCGGAAGGGCGGACATTGCCTGCTCGATGCTGAGGGTCAGATCTGGGGTATCGACCACGGGCTGTGTTTCCACCGCCAGTACAAGCTGCGGACAGTCATCTGGGACTGGGCGGACGAATCGGTGCCGGACCAACTGATGGGGGATATCGAAGCGGCACACGACGCGATCCTCGAGGAATCGGAGTTAGCGCGGCCACTGCTCGACCTGCTTTCGGAACGAGACGCCGCGGCCCTGATGGACCGGATGAAGCGGATGATGGAGTGGCGGCGGCTCCCGCTCCCGGGACCGCACCGCAGCTATCCCTGGCCGCTGGTTTGAGACGGCAGCGCCACAGTTGTGTCTGCTGCGTAGAATGCGCTCCCGGGAGGAGCGCACATGCATAGCGTGACCATTGGCAACGTGGAGATCCGGGCGCTCCAGGACGCGCGCCCGCTCATGGATCCCCGCTACATGTTTCCGCCGTACGCGGACCAGATGCTGGACGAGTACCCGGACCTGATCGTCGACCAAGAGCGGCAGTTGATGCAGCTTCAGATCACCAGCTTTCTCGTCCGGACCGCTGGCAAGAACGTGCTCATCGATTCAGGGCTTGGCAACCGCAAGCGAAGCGGGTTCCCGCCCGGCAACCTGGACGAGGCGCTGCGCGAGGCCGGGGTTGACCGCGGGGAGATCGACTACGTGGTCCACACACACCTGCACGTCGACCACGTGGGCTGGAACACGGTCGACAACGAGCAGGGTGAGCCGGAGATCTATTTCCCAAAGGCGCGATTTGTCATCCAGGAACCGGAATGGGACTACTGGATGGAGCCAGAGAAGGTTGAAGCCCCCGGGAACGAGCACCTGAAACAGTGCGTCGAACCACTACGGCACTCGGGGCGTATCGACTTTTTCAACGGCGAGGCGCCGTTCGACGAGAACCTCACCTTCATCGGCACGCCCGGTCATACGCCGGGGCACGTCTCAATCGGCGTCTACTCGGCAGGCGAGCGCGCGGTCATCGTCGGAGACGCGAGCCACCATCCGATGCAGCTCGACCACCCGGACTGGTCCCCGGCATTCGATATCGAACCGGAACGGGCGGCCGCAACGCGGAGCCGATTGTTCGAGGAGGCTGCGTCGGATGGCCAGACCTGGATCGCCGGGCACTGGCCGTATCCAGGCATCGGCCGGATCGTGCCACTCAACGGAAAGCGGGTCTTCCAGGGACTTTAGGAGCGCGTGCGGATGCTGCGGGCGGGAACACTGAGCGGGCGGATCGCCATCGTGGCACTGCTTTGTGCCCTGGCGGGATTTGGCCTCACCACGAGCCCGGGACAGGTGGCGGCGGAGGAGCATGTCGTCGTCGTGACGAGCCCGGGGGACGCTGATGATGCATCGTGTCCCGGTGACGCGTGTACGCTGCGCACGGCCATCGAACTCGCGAACGGTGAACCAGCCGCCGAGGAGAGCGACGACGGCCAGGCGCCACTAGAGCCGCCAGAGGTCATCAGGTTCGACGCCAACGCATTTCCACCGGATGACCCCGCCACCATCACGCTCGCCGATGGGCCGCTGCCAGCGATCACGGCCAATGGGGTAGCGGTCGTCGCGCAAGACGCCGGTGTGGTAATCGACGGCTCCGGGATCCCGGCAGGGGAGGCGCCGCACGACGGCCTGGTATTCGAAGGTGACAATGTGGCGGTCACGGGACTGGAGTTGCGCGGCTTCGACGGGGCATGCCTCCGCTTCGACGGCAGCTCCGCGGCTGCCGGGGGTGACGACGAAGCTGACGGGAATCGCCTGGTGGACTGTGGCACCGGGATCGAAGTGGCGGAGGAGTCCGCGACTATTAGCGGAAACGCAGTGTCGTCCTGCACGGCCGGGATCGCACTTGAGGGGGCGGGGGGCGCTGTCGCCGCGAACGACATTGCCGACTGCGAAACTGGCATCGAGGTGGCGGCAAACGAGACGAGCATCGAGGACAATGTGGTCGGCGGATGTGAAACCGGCATTGATGTCGTAGCGGATGACACCACGGTGACAGCCAATAGCGTGGAGATGTGCGGAAAGGGTATCCACACCGCCGGGACAGGGAATCAATTCTACGGCAACCGGGTGGGGCTCGACAGCGAGGCTGGAGCTTTCCAAACAGGGTTCGCGGTGACTGCCGGGGATGCGGCTATCGGGGATGAGGATGACGCGGGGCGGACGAACTGGATCGGCAACGCAACGACCGGGATACACGTGGGCGGGGGTGACGAACCGGCGACCGCGACGGTGAACGGAAACGTCATCGGGCTGGGGGCGAATGACGACCCGAATCCGGTCGAGACCGGGGTGGAAATCGTTCCGCCAGGCGCCGGGGTCCGGGTCACGCACAACACGATCGCGCATGCAGAGAGCGGCATTGTGATTGTGGATGTGCCGGGAACGGCGCCTTCGACCGGGAACACGTTGCGGGAGAACCGGTACGAAAGCCTCGGTACGATCGCGATCGACTTCGGCCCGACGGGGAACCGTACGCCGAACTCCGACGAGACGGAGGGCCCGAACCGGCTTATCCACCACCCCACCATCGAACGCGCGGTGCAAGCGCAAATCCGCGGGCGTGTGGGCTGTGCGCTGTGCCAGATCGAGCTGTACCGGGCGAACCCGCGCGGACACGACGAGCCTGCGGTGCCACTGGAACGTCTGCAAGACGCGGCGACGCTCACCGCACCTGACGGGACGTTCCGGTTCGACGAACCGCCGGTTTCACCCGGAGACCGCGTGATGGGAATCGTGACCGACCAGGAGGGGAATACGAGCGAGTTCGGCGAGCCTGCCAGGGTCGGCGCCGGATTCTTGCAGTGCGGCAATGAGCAGCTCCGGCAGGGATGGAATGCGACGGGCTACTTCGGTAGCGCGGTCTTTCCCGCGCAGGAGTTTCCGCCGGGTAGTCCCGAACCCGGGCCCGTGCGGGCAATCCACCGGCTCCTCCCCGGCACCCCGCCAGCATACGAAAGCTGGTTCGCGGGTGGCACCACGGCGAACGACCTCGGAACGATGCAGCCCGGCGAGGCGTTCTGGTTCTGGTCTACCGAGGAAATCACGCTTGAAGGAGGCATGTTCGTAAACCAGCCTCCACCTGTGGAGCTGGAGCCCGGGTGGAACATGTTCATCTATACGGGACCGGACGAAGATGTGCCGGTTGCCCTCGCCGGGCTCCAAGGCCAGTTCCGCGCGCTTTCGAGGTGGGTGAACGATGTGGATGGCGGACGGTGGGAGTCGTACGGGTCACCGGACATGCCGGGATGGGCGCGCGGGTTCACGAGCATGGAGCAGTGCGGCGTGTACCACGTGCTGGTGGACGAAGCCACGACATTCGTGCCGCCGCACCCGTAGACTGCGGCAGATGACCACAGGTGGTAGCCCAATGAACGTGGAAATCCGGCCATGCCGGGACCGTGAAGAGCTCCAGAGCTATGGCCAGGTAGTCAGTTATGTCTTCTCAATCAACCAGGATGAAGACATGGAACGGGAGCTCCAGGCAGTGGAGCCCGAGTGGACGATGTGCGCATTTGTGGACGGACGCGTTGTCTCCACGTACGGGGCATTCCCGTTTACGGTACGGCTGAACGGCTCGCCCGTGGAGATGGGCGGCGTGACAGCAGTTGGGACGCTCCCGCACCACCGGCGCAAAGGTCTCCTTCGCAAGACGATGACGGCCGGGCTGCATGCGATGCACGAACGGGGGCAACCGTTCGGCATCCTCTGGGCGAGCATGGGCGCCATCTACCAGCGGTTCGGCTATGGGCTGGCGACGCCACACATTGCCTACAAGTTCGACCCGCGGAATGTGGAGCTGCTGCCGGGACAGCGTACACCGGGGCGCTGCGAGCTGATCGAATCGGAAAACGCACTGGAGCAGATCCGGCCGGTGCAGGAAGCGTACGCCGCGTCCCGGAACATGGTCATCGAGCGGCCACCCTACCTCTGGAAGATGGGGGCACTGCGCTCACGGGAGAAGCGCAAGGTCTACACCGCCGTCTACCGGAACGCGGCAGGCGAGGTGACCGGGTACGTCGTGTACAACACCCGCGAGGCCCCGCGCGATGAGCTCGGCCCGAACCAGGTGTTGGAGGTCCAGGACCTGGCGTGGCTGGACCTCGATGCGTACCGGGGGCTGTGGGAGTTCATCCGGAGCCATGACCTGGTGTACGAAGTACAAATCCGCGGTCTTGTGGGCGAGGACGACCCGATGCAGGAACTACTGCTCGAACCGCGGATGGTCGACAAGCGGACAGTCGACGGGGTGTGGATGCGGATAGTGGACGTCGAGCGCGGGCTGGCAGCGCGGCCGTACCGGGAGCCCGGCGCGTTGTGCCTGGAGGTCGTGGATGACCTGTTGCCGTGGAACAACGGGCGGTGGGCATTCGAAACGGACGGAACAGCGACAACAGTATCGCGGACGGTCCGTGAACCCGAGCTAACGATGCCGGTGGCCACGCTCGCGACGCTGATAAGCGGGCACCGGGGCGCGACTGTCCTCGAACGGGCTGGCAAGCTTGAAGCAGCGTCGATGGCGGCGCTCCGGCGCGCTGACCGCATGTTTGCGACCGAGTACGCGCCATTGACGCCAGACGACTTCTGATGCGGGCGCAGCGCCGCCCGGGGAGAAACGATGACAATGACCGAGGGACGCGACGACGTACTTCCATTCGCCGCGCTTGAACGGACGCTACCAAACGACCTCCGGGTGATCGTAGTCGATACCGGCTACCCGCACCTCGCGTCGGTGCAAATACCCGTGCAAACGGGGTCGCGGAATGAAGTGGAGCCGGGGAAGTCAGGGTTCGCCCACTTCTTCGAACACATGATGTTCCGGGGGACGGAGCAATTCCCGCCGGGGCGCTACCAGTCTGTGATGACGCGGATGGGAGCACGGCAGAACGCGTACACCACGGACGACTTCACGAACTACCACGCGACGATCGCGGCCGAGGACCTGGAAGAACTGCTGGCGATGGAGGCCGACCGGTTCAAGCACCTCCAGTATTCGGAGGCTGTCTTCAAGACCGAGGCGCGGGCCATCCTGGGCGAGTACAACAAGAGCAGTGCCGACCCGCTTATGAAGCTGCTGGAGGTACAGCGGGAACACGCGTATACGCGGCACCCCTACCAGCACACCACTATGGGCTTCCTGCGGGACATTGAGGAGATGCCGAACCAGTTCGAATACTCCCTGACGTTCTTCCAGCGCTGGTACCGGCCCGAGTACACGACGATCGTCGTGGCGGGCGATGTCGACCCGGAGGCGGTCGTGGGGATGGTGGAGCGTCACTGGGGCGACTGGGAGCGCGGGGATTACACGGTAGACATCCCGGCGGAGCCCGAACCGCAGGGCCCAATCCGGGCACATGTGCCGTGGCAGACAGAGACGTTGCCGTGGGTGACCATTGGCTTCCACGGGCCGGCGTTTTCGGATACGAGCCCGGACTATGCCGCACTCGACCTGCTGCTCGACCTGCATTTCGGGCCGACATCGGAGACGTACAAGCGGCTGGTGGAGCAGGAGCAGGTGGTCGACCAGCTCATGCCATACTTCCCGCCGCACGTCGACCCTGGGCTCGCGAGCGTCTTTGCGCGGGTCAAGAACCCGGAGCATGCAGCATACGTGCGCGACGTACTGCTTGAGACCTTCGCGGTGGCACGGACACGCCGGCTGCGACAGCAACAGGTGGAAGATGGCAAGTCGTTCGCCCGGTACGGATTCGTCCGGACGCTGGACAACTCGGAATCGATAGCGTCGACGCTGGCCCGCTTCGCGCACTTTGACCGGTCGTACCACACCATCAACCGGCTGTTCCGGACGCTCGACGGGCTCACGCCGGATCACCTGCTCGCGGCGGGAGAAACGTACCTGCGGGATGAGCGAATGGTGCAGACGACGCTGGCGACCGAGGGCACGGAACTGAACGTCGATCAAGGGCTGATGTTGCCAGCGGCCGCGGCGCAGGCCAACACGGCTGTACCGGCGGAACGACTCGTGCTGCAACCGGGCGGGTCACCCCTGCTGCGGTTCAAGCTAGTCTTCGAAACGGGATCGGCGGATGACCCGGCGGGCAAGGAAGGGCTGGCCGAACTCTCGGCGGCGATGGTGACCGAAGCGGGCAGCACGCGTCGCCGGATCGACGAGATTACGGACCTGTTGTTCCCGATGGCGGGCAGCTTTGGCGCGCAGGTGGACCGGGAAATGACCACCTTCACGGGCGTCATCCACCGGGACAACTTCGACCGGTTCGTCTCGATTGTGCTGGAACAGCTCACCAGCCCCGGCCTTCGGGAGGAGGATTTCCAGCGGCTCAAAGCGATGCAGCTCAACGAACTGGTGCAGGACCTGCGGTCGAGTAACGAGGAAGAGCTGGGCAAGGAGCGTCTGCAGGAGACGATCTTCGCCGGGACGCCCTACGGACACCCGCCGACGGGGACGGTCACGGGGATCGAAGCGATATCGCTGGACGATGTCCTTGCGTTCCAGCAGGAGCACTTCACGCGGGCACGGCTGCGCCTCGGCATTGCGGGCGGTTACCCTGACGAAGCCGTCGAACGGCTCCAGTCGGAGCTCGCGGTGCTACCGGAAGGGGAGCCTGTCGACCGGAATCCCATCCAGGGGCACTCGGTCGAGGGGCTGAAGGTCGAGATCATCCAGAAAGACACGCGGGCGACCGCGATCTCGCTCGGGCATCCCATCGAGGTGACGCGTGAGCACCCGGACTGGGTGGCGCTGTGGCTGGCACGCACATGGCTCGGGGAGCACCGGGCGTCGAGCGGTCAGCTTTTCAAACGCATCCGCGAAGTGCGCGGGATGAACTACGGGAACTACGCGTACATCGAAGCGTTCCCGGGCGGCATGTACCAGTTCTTCCCGGACGCGAACCGTGCACGCCGGGCGCAGATCTTCGAAATCTGGCTTCGGCCGATGGTCCCGGACCAGGCGGTGTTCGGGCTCAAGGTCGCCCTGTACGAGCTGCGCCGGTTGATCGACGAAGGGCTGAGCACGTCTGCTTTCGAACAGACGCGGGAGTACCTTTCGAAGAACGTGTTCGTGATGACGAAGACGCAGGACCAGCAGCTCGGATATGCGCTGGACAGCGCATGGTACGGCATCCCCGAGTTCGCCACCTACGTGCGGCAGAAGCTGGCGGAGCTGACGGTGGACGAGGTGAATGACGCCATCCGTCGGCACCTGAGCGCCGACAACCTGTACATCACGTGCATTGCCGGGAATGCGGATGAGCTTCGCAACCAGCTCCTGGATGAGGAACCGACGCAGATCTCCTACGACGCGCCGCCAGCGGACGAGGTGCTTGCCGAGGACCGCGAGGTTGGCGCGTACCAGCTCGGGCTGACGCCCGAGCGTGTCCATATCACGCCGGTCGAGGACGTGTTTGCGGGGTAGCGCCGCGGGTCAGTCCCCGGGCGTTACCCCGGCGGCTGCCTGGAGCTGGTGGCGGAGTTCGAACGGCTCGGCGACGGGGAGCTTGCAGGCCATGTTTTCGCAGAAGTAGGCGCGCGCGGAGCCGGCTGCGTCGCGTCCTTCGAAGTGCGGCAGTGGTGTGCCCTCGGCGCCGGGCGCCAGGAGCACCCAGGGGAGGAAGTGCCGGGCGGCTTCGGATTCGAGTGGCTGGCGCGCTGTGGCTTCGCCGACGATGACGAGCTCATGCCGGGGCGCCAGGGTGAGTTCGATTGCCTGCCAGAGCGCTCCGAACCCGGTCACTGCGCTCAGCAAGTGTTGCTGGACCTGAGCGACAACCGGGGCAACCACCCGCTCCCACTCCGGCTGGTGATAGTAGCGGCCGAGCCACCAGCCAAGCTGTGCCGCCGCGCCGTTGCTGCTGGGTGTCGCGGCATCGAAGTACGACTTCTGGTCGAAGAGAAGCTGTTCGCCGCTGCGCGAGGTCTCGAAGAAAGCGCCGTTCTCCGTGTCCTGGAAGTCGCGCATGATGACTTCGATGAGCTTATTCGCCCATTCAAGGTGCGCGATGTCGCCGGTGAGGCGATAGAGCTCGACGAGGCCCAGGCCGTAGTAGGCGTAGTCCTCGAGCATGCCGTCGATGCGGGCGTCGCCGTCCTTCCACGTGTGCAGCAGCCGGGAGCCGTCCCACATCGCCTCCTTCACGAATGCGGCATTCTTCTCGGCCAGCTCGCGGTAGTGCGCATCGCCGAAGACGCGGGCAGCGGTGCAGAGCCCGGTGAGCATGAGCCCGTTCCACGAGGTGAGCACCTTGTCGTCGAGGCCCGGCGGGACGCGGTCCTTGCGCACTGCGAACATGCGGCGAAGGAGGTTATCGAGGCGCGCTTCCAGCTCATCTCCCGAGAGGCCGAACTCACGCTGGATTTCGGTCTCGTCATATCGGCGGGTGAGCACTGTCCGGCCAGTCAGCTCGGGGTGATGGGGGTCGTGGAAGTTGCCCTGTGGCGTGACATCGAAGCAGCGCTTGAACAGGGGTGCGTCGTCGCCGAGCACCTCATCGACCTGGTCCGTCGTCCAGACGTAGAACTTGCCTTCGATACCCTCGGTGTCGGCATCCTGTGCGGAATAGAAGCCGCCGGAGGGATGGAGCATCTCGCGTTCGAGATAGGTGATGGTCTCGCGGACGACGCGCTCGTAGAGCGGGTCGCCGGTGAGCTGCCAGGCGACCGAATACGTGCGCACCAGCTGCGCGTTGTCGTAGAGCATCTTTTCGAAGTGGGGCACCACCCATGCCTGGTCCACGCTATAGCGCGCAAATCCGCCACCGACGTGGTCGTAGATGCCGCCACTGGCCATCTGACGAAGCGTCTCCGTGACCAGGTAGAGCGCCCCGGGGTCGGGGCGGCCTTCGGCCATGAGCCGGGCGTGGTAGCCAAGCAGGAAGTCGAGGTTCGAGGGCGCCGGGAACTTGGGAGCGCTTCCAAAACCAGCCCATTCGGGGTCGTAGGCTTCGCGGTAGCGGTTGACGGCGGCATCGACCGTACTCGACTCCACCATGCCATCGCCGGAGGCCGCGCGGCGGGCGCCATCGCGGAGCTGGGTCGTGATCTGGTTCGCCGACTCGAGGACCTTCTGGCGTTCGTTCGTCCAGGCGTTGTGGAGCGCTTCGAGAACGCGCGGGAAGCCGGGGCGGCCGTGCATATCCTCCGGCGGGTAGTAGGTGCCCGCGTAAAACGGCTCGCCGTCGGGCGTGAGGAAGACGGTCATGGGCCAGCCGCCGGAGCCGGTCATGCCCTGAACGACGGTCATGTAGACGGCGTCGACGTCGGGGCGCTCTTCGCGGTCGACCTTGATGTTGACGAAGTCGCGGTTCATGACCCCGGCAATTTCCGGGTTCTCGAAGGACTCGTGGGCCATGACATGGCACCAGTGGCAACTGCTGTAGCCCACGGAGAGGAGGATGGGCTTGTCCTCGGCCCGGGCCTTGTCGAACGCCTCGTCTCCCCACGGGTACCAGTCCACCGGGTTATCGGCGTGCTGGAGCAGATAGGGACTGGTCTCATTGGCGAGGCGGTTGCGGTGGTGCTGTCCGGTCTCGGTCACGTGCGTCCTCCCGGCGAGCGCGGCATCTTCCCTCCACCGTAGCTGCTGCCGCAGGGGCACGCGACAGCGGATAGTGCAGCAGCGCCGGGCTGGTGTAGGCTTCCGCCCACACGCGAGGAGGGATGTCATGGCGGCTGATTACACCATTCGGAACGCGACGATCATTGATGGTTCGGGGAGGGAAGGCTTCCCGGGGGATGTGTCTATCGACGGCGACGTGATGGCGGCAGTCGGTGAGGGGCTCGACGCCGCCGTGGAGATCGATGGACAGGGCATGGTAGTCGCGCCGGGTTTCATCGATACCCATAGCCACGACGACGGTGCCTTTGTGCGCTATCCCGGCATGGAATTCAAGCTGGCCCAGGGAGTCACGACCGATGTGAGCGGCAACTGCGGGTTCAGCGCCGCGCCGAATGTCCCGGGCGAGACGCCGCCCGGCGGCGGGGCACTGCGCTTCCCGGGGCCGTGGCACGACCTGGCGGAGTACTTCGACGCGTGCCTGGCCGAGAAGCCCGCCATCAACAACCTGATGCTCATCGGCCACAACACCGTGCGGGGCTGGGTGATGGGGAACGAGCAACGGGAGGCAACGGCGGCGGAGCTGGCCCAGATGCGCGCCCACATCGAACGGGGGATGGAACAGGGCGCGTGCGGCTTTTCGACAGGGCTCATTTACGAACCGGGGCGGTACAGCGACACATCCGAGGTGACGGCGCTGGCAGGGGTCGCCGGGCAGTACGGCGGCATCTACGCCACGCACATGCGGAACGAGGGGGACTACCTGCTCGAGTCGGTCGACGAGGCACTGGGGATTGGCCGGGCAGCTGGCTGCGGGGTGCACATCTCGCACCACAAGGCATCGGGGCCGAAGAACCATGGCCGGTGCCGGGAGTCGCTGGCACTCATCGACCGGGCGGTGGACGAGGGACACGACGTGACCCTGGACGTGTATCCGTACATTGCGGGGAGCGGCCCGATGCACCAGTACTTCCGGCTGGACAACATCGGCCTGGAGCTGGCGGAGGCGATCCGCATCGCTTCGTGCCCCGACCGGCGGGAGTGGGAAGGACGGATGCTCAGCGATATCGCCGAAGCGGAAGGGCTTTCGCTGGAAGACGCGGTGCGCGAGGCGATCACCGGCCCCCGAGGGAAGGAGACGATCTGCATCCAGTTCACGATGCACGAGGACGATGTGGAAACGAACCTGCAGCACCCGCGGGTGATGGTAGGGTCGGACGGCATCCCGAACCTGAACGGCGCGCCGCATCCGCGGTTGTATGGCACGTTCCCCAGGGTCCTGGGCAACTATGTGCGCGAGCGAGGCGTCTTGCCGCTGACCGAAGCCATCCGCAAGATGACGAGCCTCCCGTGCGAGCGGTTCGGCATCCCGGACCGTGGGTACGTGCGGGAGGGCCTGGTCGCGGACCTGGTGGTGTTCGACCCGCGGGAGGTGATCGACCTGGCGACGTGGGATGAACCGAAGCGCGAACCCGCGGGCATCCGAAAGGTATTCGTGAGCGGCGCGCTAGCCTACGACGACGGCGAGCACACAGGGGCGGGCACCGGTAAGATGCTGCGCTACCGGGCGGGCTGAACACGCCCTTCGCACCACGAAAATGAGGGGAACTCCATGACACAAATGCCAGCGCTGTCGCTTGCGGCCGTCCCGGGCCGACGCCAGCGGACAGTTGAACTTTCCAAGGAAATCGAAAAGCGGGGTTTCCAGGGAATCTATTGCCCGAGCTTCGGCGACGGGATGGGGCTGTGCCTTTCGATGGCGCACGCGACGAACGAGATTCCGATCGGCACCAGCATCGCGAACATTTACGCACGCCACCCGTTGGAGATGGCGACGCAGGCTTCCTACATCCATGAGATCAGCGGCGGGCGCTTCTACCTGGGGATCGGTGTGAGTCACGGCCCGACCCACGAGCGCATGGGCGTCTCGGTGGGCAAGCCGCTGACCGATATGCGGAACTACGTCGAGACGATGCGCGATTCGGTGAAGATGTCGGGTGAACTGCCGCCCATCGTGCTTGCGACGCTGCGCAAGAAGATGGTGGCGCTTTCGGTGGAGGTCGCGGAGGGGGCCGTATGGGCGAATGCATCGCGTTCGCACATGGAGGAATCGCTCAAGGGGATTCCGAAGGAAAAGCGCGACGGCGACTTCTTCGTCGGCAACATGATCCCGACGTGCATCGACGACGACCGGGAGGCGGCGGCGAACGTGATGCGCCGGACGCTGACCGGGTACGTGAGCCTGCCGAACTACCGGAATTACTGGAAAGAGGCGGGGTACGTGGAAGAGATGGAGGCCATCGAGAAGGCGCTGGAAGCGGGGGACCGCGATGGCGTACCCGGCCTGATGACCGACCGGTGGCTTTCGGACAGCACGCTGTACGGACCGCTGAAGGAAGTGCGGGAAGGACTGGAGGCATGGTTCGCTACAGGCGTGAAGACGCCAATTGTCGTACCTTCGTCTACGAAAGGCGGGCAGTTCCAGGCGTTCGAGGAGATCTTCGACGCGTTCGCCTGAGCCCGACGGAGTGATGACGCAATCTGACCCGTTCGCTGCCGAGTTACGCACCGCGGTCGAGGCGGCGGAAGCCGCCGGCCGCGTCGTCATGGAAATGCGCGAACAGGGGATGCGCTTCGGGCACAAGGAAGACTTCGAGCTTGTATCCGAGGCGGACCTGCGCGCGTCCGAGATGCTGCACGAAGCGCTGACCGGCGCCTTTCCCGATGCCGGGTGGCTGGGTGAAGAGCATATCGACAACCGTGACCGGCTGACGAAAGAACGCGTGTGGGTGGTCGACCCGATCGATGGAACGCGAGAGTTCCTGCAGGGGATCCCGCAGTTTGCCGTTTCGGTTGGGCTCGTGGTGGACGGCGAGCCGGTGCTTGGCGTCGTGCACAACCCGGCAAGCGGCGAAACGGACGCGGCGGTCTGTGTGGAGAGCGCTGAACACCCCGCGACACCCGCACCCGTGCCGTTCGACGTGCTGGTGAGCCGGAACGAGCTGCGCTGGCGGGACATCCCGCCGCTGCCGGACGGGACCCGGGTCGCGGGGCTGGGGAGTGTCGCTTACCGCCTGGCACTGCTGGCACGCAAGGAGGGGCACGCGGTCATCACGATGTATGGCCGCGCCGAGTGGGATGTCGCGGCGGGGGTTGCGCTTTGCCGTGCGGCCGGGATGCGGGCGACCGACGTGCTCGGCGGACCACTCGCCTTCAATCAGCCGGACCCGGCCATCAAGGGAATCCTTGCCGGCGTTGGCGGCGTGCACGACGCGATCCTGCAGCATTTCCGTACAATCGGAGCTATCCGCGACTGACCCGTGCGCCCGACCGGGCCACGTCAACACAACCAGGGAGCACATTATGAGCGTCCGTATCGGCCTCGGTATCGCCGGGTTCCCGTTTTCGTCACCCCGCGCGTTCCTGGAGTGGATCGACCTGTGCGAAGAAAGCCCGGTGGACTCGCTGTGGCTTAGCGAGCGGCTGGTTTCCAAGCAGATGCAACTGGAGCCCATGACGGCTTTCGGTGTCATCGCGGGCCGCACGGAACGCATCAAGTTCGGGATGAACGCGGTTGTGCTGCCGTTCCGGGACCCTCTGGTGCTGGCGAAGGAGTGCGCAACCCTGGACTTCCTGAGCAACGGGCGGTTGCTCCCCACGTACGGGGTTGGCGCCGAAACCGCGCCGGAGTTCCGGGCAACCGGGCGTGAACCGGTAGGTCGCGGTCCTTACTCAGACGAGATGCTCGACATCATGGTGCGCCTGTGGAGCGAAGACGACGTGACCTACCGCGGGAAGTATTTCCAGTATGACGGCGCAAGCATCAGCCCCAAGCCAGTGCAGAACCCACTGCCGGTCTGGATTGGCGGCAGCAGCCCGGCGGCGATTCGCCGTACGGCACGCATCGGCACAGGGTGGCTCGCCGGTTTGCAGACGCCGGCGGAAGTAGCGCCAGTGGTTACAAGCATTAAGGCGGCGGTCGCCGAGGCCGGACGCGACTTCGAGCCGGACCATTTCGGCGCGGGCTTCCCGTTTCGGTTTGGCTCATGGGATGAGGACGTCGTGGAGAAGACGGTCGACGGCTACCAGCGCGCCCGGCCAGGGGTCGCACCGGAAGACCTGTTCGCTGTTGGCCGCGCGGAGGAGATTATCGCGAAGGCCCGCGAGTACGCCGACGCAGGAATCGCGAAGTTTGTCCTGCGGCCGATCGCGTCATCGGACGCGGAACTGCACAGCCAGGTGCGGCGGCTTATCGACGAAGTTATCCCGGTCGTGCACGCGTTCACGAGTGGCGAGGAACCAGCCTACGCCTAATCCACGCGCGTGAAGCGGACCCAGAGCGCGTCGTCCTCCGGGACGGCAGGCAGACGGATGCCGGGAGCGCCGAGCGCCACGATGCCGCCGCTGTCGGCGACGACGGGCACCCCCTCCCGCACCCAGCGAGGGATTTTCGCGTTGGTGAAGACATCCGAGAGCCGGGGATTGCCCTTCAGCACCCGGACGCGGTCGCCGCGTTGCGCAGGGCGGACGCGCATCGCCCCCTGGAGGCCGGGCGCGGACACGGTCGCGACGGCTGCGCCGGGAGATGCCTCGAGCTCCTCGGTCGACACTTCGACGCGCCAGGGGCCGGCAACGGTGATCCCGGGGACATTGAGCACACGCGGTTCGAAGGGCGGTTCGTCCTGGAGCCGCGGCCCGATACGCACCTGGCCGCAAGAGGCTTCGACCACGGTATCGCCGAAGGCAACCTGTCCAGTCCCCTTTGCGAGGACGTCGCCGAGGTTCCGGAGACGGGTCCGGTTAACCTCTGGTTCCAGGCGAGAGAAGAGGGCTTCGCGTTCGATGACCATGGTGAGCGCCTCGGTGGGCAGCGCGGCGAGCTTCGACGCTTCGAACAATGCCCCGATGTCGGCGCGGGTGTGCGGCTGGGCCGTCATCGCGGCGTGCTCAACGTCCTCGAAGACTTCGCGGGCGCTGGATGCGAGCCCCAGCAATGCGTGGTCTACCGAGGGGTTCACCTCGCGCAGGTAGGGGAGAACCTCGTGACGCAGGCGGTTCCGGAGATGGGCGCGGTCGTCGTTCGATTCGTCGATGCGCGGTGTGATGCCGGCCTGTTCGCATACAGCCAGGGTGTCCTCACGTGTGAGGGGCAGAAGCGGCCTGAGCAGCGTGTGCGCTTCCGAGCCGGGGACTGTGGTACGGGGCAGCATGCCCCGGATTCCGCGGACACCAGTGCCCCTGAGAATGCGCTGGAGCACGGTTTCGACCTGGTCGCCGGCGGTGTGCCCGGTGACGACGGCGCCGGCCTCTTGTTTGCCGGCGACAAATGCGAGGAACTGGTAGCGCATGCGCCGGGCCGCTTCTTCGAGGCCCATGCGCCGCAAGCCGCGCGCTTCCTGGACATTGCCTTCGCCGGTGAAGCACTGGACATCGAGGTCGTTGCAGAGCTGGCGGACGAATTCGAGGTCTTCGCGGCTGGTCTCGCGAAGCTGGTGGTCGAATGACGCGACGAGGACTTCGAAGCCGAAGCGCTCGCGCAGGTCGCGGAGGATCAGCAAGGCAGCTACCGAGTCCGGCCCGCCGGATACGGCAACCAGGACACGTTTCAGGCGGCGAAAGAGGCGCTCTTCGCGGGCGAAGCGTTCGACAGTGGTTACGGGATCATGCACAGGAAGACGTTATCGCGGAAAGAGGCGTTCCCACCAGTCGCCTGCGACTACGCGGTCCTGTTCCGGCTCGGGGCTGTCGACGATGAAGGTCGTCTCGCCAGGGCGCGCATAGCCAAGTTCGCGGCGCGCCTGCTGTTCCACGAACTCGTCGGACTGAACGTATTCGACGACGGCTTCCAGGTAGGCCTGCTTCTCTTCGAGCGCCACAATCTCGCGCTCCGCCTGGGCGCGCTCTTCGCTGATGCGGTGGTTGTGGTACCAGCCGGATGCGGCCTCATAGGCGAAATAGCCGCCCACGAGGAGGCTGACGATGAATATGACGTGGAAGCGCGAGCGGGGTACGAGGGATATTGCCACGGTTTGAGTGACCGTACGACGACAGGAAGTGAGTTTCAAGTCCCCTGGAGATGACAGGTGTCGTTCAGTCGGTAGACAATGCCGCGGCCGTGTTCGACATCGACGATGCTCACGGACGCAAGGTCGACGGCGAAGGCCCGGAAACTGGCCAACGGAAGGCCGAGAAGCTGGCACAAGATGACGCGAAGCACAAAGTTGTGCGTCACAAGCATCACGCTCCCGGCATTAGACCCAACCACACCATCAAGAAAGGGGCGGACACGGGCATCGACCGCTTCCAGGCTTTCGCCTCCGGGCATATCGACGGTGTGGCCCCCGGAGCCGCCCCACTCGCGCAGGAAGGCGGGAAAGCGGGTACGCATCTCGGCGAACGGGAGGCCCTCGGTGTGCCCGACATCGAGCTCGATAAGTGCTTCGGCCAGGCGGGGGCCTAGGCCGCCTGCAGCGGCAGTGGCGGTTTCAACCGCACGGCCGAGCGGGCTGCTGAACACGGTATCGAGGCGTTCGCTGTCGATGTAGGCGCCAAGGCGGCGGGCCTGTTCACGGCCGAGGTCGGTCAGGGGTGCGTCAGCGCGGCCAAGCCCGAGGCCATCACGGTTGTAGGTGGTCTCCCCGTGACGGACCAGGTAGAGTCTCATTCGGCGTACCGTCCGCGCCTGCGCCAGGCATCGCGAGCAGGGGATGGCTCGTCGAGAATCAACGCCTTTCGGACAAAGACGCTCGCGGAAGCACCCGGGAGGAGCGCCTTGAGGAGCTCGTCGGGGCGGATGTTGCGCTCCTGGTTCGCGCTCACCCGTGCATCGACGCGCACGCCTTCGTCCGCGGGTTCGACTGAAAGCCGCGTCACGCCGGCGCGCATATCGTAGGTACGGGACTTCTCGCGGCGCTCCTCGGTCCATTCGAAGGAATCGCGGGAAAGGAAGGCGTCGACCGCCTGCCGGGCAGTGTCGTAGTCGACACCGGGGATGTGCATTTCGTAGTCGGCCCATTGGAGGGCGGCCTGCGGCGCGGGCGCAGACAGCGACACTTCGCGAAGGTCGATGAGCTGAAGGTCTTCGGTCGACTGGGGCGCAAGGCGCTCTTCCAGCTCGCGCAGGTCGATCCGCTCATCGAGGGTGGCGTCCATTATTTCCGCTTCGGCGAGGAAACCGAGGGGGAGTGGCCCGGCGAACGCAAGCTTCGGGTGGGGGCTGAACCCACCCGAATAGGCAAGCGGTACACCTGCCCGTTTGAACGCCCGTTCCCAGTAGCGGAGGACATCGAGATGGGAGATGTAACGGACGCGTTCGCCTTTGCGGAACCACAGGCGAATTCGCTGTGCGCTCATCGGTGGCATCGTAGCATTCGGGCTAGCCGCTCACGATGTTTGCGAGTTCTTCGGCAGCGCTGTGCGGATCGAGTTCACGTTGACCGACCCTGCGCACGAGCTCATCGAGCTGTTCGTCGGGGGTCGATGCCTGGATTCGCTGGAGCAAGATTGCCCGCGCGATTGACAGTACCTGGTGCCGCGCATTCTTTGCGCGGTGCCCTTCGAGGAGGCCCTCGGTCTCAAGGTAATTGCGGTGGTCGGCGACGGCATCGATGAGCTCGTCCATGCCTTCGCCGCGGGTGGAGACCGTCTTCACAATGGCCGGGCGCCGCATGTCTTTCGGCGACAGGTTGAGGAGGCCCTGGAGCTGGCTGACCAGGGTGTCCGCACCGGGGTGGTCGGCTTTATTCACGACGAGCACGTCCGCGATCTCGAGGATGCCGGCTTTCATCGCCTGGATGTCGTCTCCGGTGCCCGGGTTGTTCACCAGGACGGTGGTCATGGTCGTGCCGGCGATTTCGACCTCATCCTGGCCGGCGCCGACGGTCTCCACCAGGACGTAATCGAACCCGAAGGCTTCGACCGTCGCGACGACATCGTTGATTGCGGGGGCGAGGCCGCCGAGAGCGCCACGCCCGGCCATGCTCCGCACGAACACGCCCGGGTCGAGCGCCAGGTCCTGCATACGGATGCGGTCGCCCAGGATGGCGCCGTGGGTGAAGGGGCTCGAGGGGTCAACCCCGATGATGCCGACGGTCTTTTCGCGACGGCGCAGCTCGGCGGCGAGCGCCCCGGTGAGGGTGCTCTTCCCGGCGCCTGCGCTGCCGGTGATGCCGACGGTGTGCGCGCGCCCGGAGCGCGGATAGATCTCGCGCAGGTATTCGCGGCCTTCGGGGGTCTCGTTTTCGATGCGGCTGATGACGCGCGCGAGCGCACGGCGATCCCCGCCCAGGAAGCGTTCGACAATGTTTTCCACGCCGGCCCCGCTACGAAACCCGAGCGTTGTCGTACACGAACTGGACGATTTCGCGCGTGTCGGTGCCCGGGCGGAAGACAGCCTGGAAGCCCAGGTCTTCGAGTTGTTTCGTGTCGTCGTCGGGGATGATCCCACCGCAGAAGAGCAGTACGTCGTCCACGTCGCGCTTCTTGAGTTCTTCAACAACACGCGGGAAGAGTTCGAGGTGGGCGCCGGAGAGGATGCTGAGGCCGACGACGTCGACGTCTTCCTGCAGCGCGGCCTCTGCGATCATCTCAGGGGTCTGGCGAATGCCCGTGTAGATGACCTCGCAGCCGGCATCGCGCAGAGCGCGCGCTACCACCTTGGCGCCGCGATCGTGGCCATCGAGGCCGGGCTTCGCTATCAGGACACGGATCTTTGTTCGGGCGGGTGCTGTCACCGCTCTCCTCCTCCTCGCCGGCGCTAGCCGGCCGCTACCTTATTGAACGCGTCGACGACTTCCGGGGGCGCCTGCACGAGTTCGACGAGGACGCCACCGGCGCCAATTGGCGCTTCTTCATTCCCCTTGGGGTGCACGAAGCAGACATCGAACCCGGATGCGCCCTGCCGGATACCCCCGGGCGTGAAGCGGACGCCCTTCGATTCCATCCATTTGACCGCGGCCGGGAGGTCATCGATCCAGATACCGATGTGGTTGAGGGGCGGGTTGTGGACGGCCGGCTTCGCATCGGCGTCGATGGGCTGCATGAGGTCGAACTCGACTTTGAGCGGGCCCTTGCCGGCAACGGCGATGTCCTCATCGACATTCTCGGATTCGGCCCGGTAGTTCCCGGTGACTTCGAGCCCGAGTATATCGATCCAGAATTGCTTGAGGTCGTCCTTGTCCAGTGCGCCGACGGCGATCTGCTGGACGCCAAGGACACGGAACGGGCGGTCGCCCATAGATGTTTATCCTCCGATTACGTTGCGTGGCGAGTTTAGCCTGTTGGCGGGTTTGGGGCGATTCACCCCCTGTCCTCGACCTCCAGGGCGTTGTACTGGATGAAGGCGAAGGGTACGCCGCCCGTGCTTTCTTTCACACCGGCGATCATGGCACCGGGCTGCACCGCGGCCTTCGGGTCGTCGCAACGGATACCGGCGTCACGTGTCCGCCGAACGGCGTCGTGGATATCTGCCACGGTGAAAACGATACCCCAATATTTTGCACGAAGCGGACCCGGGCGGGGCTCCGGCGGTCCCGCGAATTCGAGGATGACATCAACCAGCTTTCCGAATTCCAGGTGGGACGATGTGCCCGGGCGGGTCATTGTGCGTTTGATTTCGAGCCCCAGATGGTCCCGGAAATGGGCGGCGGTCGCGGCGCTATCGCCGGACGCAATCACGACGTGGTCGATGTTCTCGATCCCTGTGGGATTTTGTGTTTCGCGCAGGCCAAATCCCTTCCCTTCCGCGACGAGCGCGACACCCAGTCCGAGGTGGTCTTCGCGCGGGAGGAGGGCGCCACCAGCATGGCTGGTTTCGGTCAATTCGAAGCACAAATGATGGACACCCTCGCCCTCAGTGCGGACGTAGGATTCGACAGTCGAGCCTTCCGCTGCTTCGAAGAGCGCAATCGCGGACTTCCCCACGGGGAAAAAGAGCTTGCGGCCGGGACCTTCAAGCGGCGTGCCTGCAACGTCGCCATTCCACGCTGGCAATCCCGCTGTGTGTTCGATGCAGGGGAGGCCAAGCACCTCGCCATAGAACCTGCGCGCCGGGGCAAGGTCTTGGACGGCGAGTGCCACATGGTCGACCCGGGTGAGTGTCACGTCAGCCTGCCCGTTGTGATTGGGACTGGATCGGCGGCGGTGAGGGCGCGTCGTGGCGCACCCCGGGCATGCCGGCGAGGCGGGCGGCGATTTCGCGCCAGTGTTCGCGGTCATGGTCGATGAGCATCCGGAGGAGCCTGTTGTGCGGCGCGCTGGGCGCACCGATCGACTCGTCGTCGACGTGGGCTATCTCATCGCTGAGCCGGTGCCGGTTTCCATGGAGGCGCTCCATGACGCCAAAGAAGTTGACCTCGCGCATGCGCTCCACATGGTCCTGGTTCCACGCGTCGATGCGGGAGCGATCGAAGTCGAAGATCGCCGGGTGTTGCGCGTCCCGAAGGTCGCGGAAGGCAGATACCACCTCGGCCTCCCAGCTAGCGATGTGGGCGACGATATCCTTCAACGACCACTGGTCGATGAAGGGCCGCTCAATGTCGCGGATGCGGCATGTTTCGATGTTGCGGATGAGCAGGTTGCGCTCTCGCTCAAGCTCGACGAGGATGCGTCGCCGTTCATCGGCGTAGGAACGGACATCCTCCTCGGCCATCTATACCACCACCGTTTCCTTGTGTTCGCCCCAGACGCGGCGGAGCGCGTGGCTGACTTCGCCAAGCGTCGCCCGGTTCTCGACGCATTCGAGGATGATGGGCAGCAGATTGTCCGTCCCGGCGGCGGCGCCTTCGAGCTTCGCCAGGAGGTTGTTGACGGTCTCGGTGTCGCGGTTTTCGCGGAGGTGCTGCAGTTTCGCCGCCTGGCTGCGCCCGAGCTCGGGGTCAACGCGCATAACTTCCGGCGGCAGCTCGTCGTCGGTGCGGAACTCGTTCACGCCGACGATGAGGCGGTCGTTGTCCTCGATTTCGCGCTGGAAGCGATAGGCGGCTTCCTGGATCTCGCGCTGCTGGAAGCCCTGCTCGATGCCGTCCATGGCGCCGCCGAGCTTGTCGATGGTCTCAATGTATTCGGTCGCTTCTGCCTCGAGGTGGTTCGTGAGGTGCTCGATGTAGTAGGCACCGCCCATGGGGTCGATGACCTCGGACACGCCGCTTTCGTAGCCGAGCACCTGCTGGGTCCGGAGGGCGATCTGGACGGCCTTTTCGGTGGGGAGGCCGAGCGCTTCGTCCATGGAGTTGGTGTGCAGCGACTGGGTACCGCCGAGGACTGCGGCGAGGGCCTGCACCGTCGTCCGGACGATGTTCACCTCGGGCTGCTGCGCTGTGAGCGTGGCGCCGCCGGTCTGGGTGTGGAAGCGGAGCATCTGCGAGCGCGGGTTCGTGGCGTTGAAGCGCTCCTTCATGATCTTCGCCCAGAGGCGGCGGGCTGCCCGGAACTTCGCGATCTCCTCGGGGAAGTTGTTGTGGCAGGCGAAGAAGAAGCTGAGGCGGCCGGCGAAGTTGTCGACATCGAGGCCCGCGTCGATGGCGGCCTGCACATAGGCGATGCCGTTCGCGAGGGTGAAGCCAATCTCCTGGGCCGCCGTGCTGCCGGCTTCTCGGATGTGGTAGCCGGAGATGGAGATGGTGTTCCACTGCGGCACTTCGTCGGCGCAATAGCGGAACACATCGGTGATAAGCCGCATGCTGGGCTTCGGCGGGAAGATGTAGGTCCCGCGGGTGATGTATTCCTTCAGGATGTCGTTCTGGATGGTCCCACCCAGCTTCGCCGGTTCGACGCCCTGCTTGCGGCCGACGGCGATGTAGAGCGACAGCAGGATCGCCGCCGTCGAGTTGATGGTCATGGAGGTGGTGACCTTCTCGAGCGGGATGCTGTCCAGCAGGGTCAGCATGTCGTCAATGGAGTCGATGGCGACCCCGACCTTCCCGACTTCGCCGGCGGCCATCGGGTCGTCGGAGTCGTAGCCGATCTGAGTGGGGAGGTCGAATGCGACGGAGAGGCCGGTCTGGCCCTGGTCCAGCAGGTAGCGGTAGCGGCGGTTGGACTCTTCAGCGGTGCCGAAGCCGGCGTACTGGCGCATGGTCCAGAGGCGGCCGCGATACATGGTCGGCTGAATGCCGCGGGTGAAGGGAAATTCGGCGGGGAAGCCGAGCCCGGCTTCGATTTCGCCGGGAGCGAAATCATCGCTGGTATAAACGGGGTCGAGCGCGTGCTGCCCGGTGGTTTCGAAGACCTTTTTCCGTTCGGGTGCGCGTTCGAGGGCCTTTTTGTACGGCCCCTGCAACCATTCGCTTTTTGAAGAACTTGGCATAGACGGGAGACTCCAGAAGGCACGGCGGGGCTCAGTGGCCCAGGAACCTAGCCTGCGTGGAAGTATAGGAGAGGCTCGAATTGAGCGGCAAACTGATGAGCCGCACGAACGGGCTGCAACGCCGTCCGCCATAACGCGGAAGCAGTGGAGCGACCACAGAGTGGATACCTCGTTGATACAGCGCTGTGTCCGGATATACCGGCCCGTGTTCGTGTTCAGGACGAATGTTAAGAAACCGACGATAGCGGTGACGCTGCCCTTAGCCGGGCGCGGCGGCACCTGTATTATCGGCGACGGAGCATGACCATTCCGCACGACCCAAGGACTACATCCGCCGGAGACGGCGACCCGGGCGCACGCGCCGGGGACCCCGCGCTGCGCCAGCTTCGGCGACGGTATGAAGCGTTGCGCGATGATTATGAGGACCTGGTCGAACGCCTCGCCGACGTGGAGGCGCAATTGCGGCGACCACCGCAGGAGGAAACACGTTCGCCCGACCCCAGTGCCCCCGCCGAGGGGTCACTACGGGAACAAGTGCGGCATGTTGTTTCCATGCCGTGGTTCCAACTCCGCGACGAATATGCGCAGACCGCGGACGACCTCCAGACGATCATCCGCGACATGGACGAGCTCGCCGGCCGCGCCTTCAAGGGACAGCATGGCCCGCGGCACACGAGTGAGCACGACCACGAAGAGCAAGAGCGCCGCCCGCACCCGCTCAGGCACAGCCAGGAGCACGAGGGAGACCACGGGTTCGCCAGTCGCGGACCGCGGCGGGCACGCATGGTCGAAGTGCAGGTGCATAGCCTGAACCTCGGCGCACTGCTCGACTTCCAGGAACGCCTTTCGAACCTGCCCGAAGTGGCACGGGTTTCGATGAGCCAGGTGAATGAAGACCGGGCGATGCTCATCGTGGAGCTGGAAGAAGACGGGGGCCGGTCGCCTGGCGGCTAGCGTTCGCGTATCCTCTGCCGCGGCCGGCACGGCGCGATGGAGGACGAACAATGGACATCGAAGATTTCAACCGGCGCTGGCTGCAAGCGTGGACCGATAAGGACGTGGCGACGCTGGTGCAGTTCTACGCGGAGGACACCGAGTATTTCGATGCGGAGATGACCTCGGGCGTCCGAGGGCGCGAAGCGCTGCGCGCGTACCTGACAGAGCTGTTCGCGGCGACGCCGCCGATGCGCTACGACCCGGACGAGACGTGGGCTATCGATGGTGGATATTGCGGGCGCTGGATCTGCACGATCGAGACCGGTAACGACTCGAAGAATTACATGCGCGGGTTTGACCTCGTGTTGATGGACGGGGACGTCATCGGGCGGAACGAGGTGTACATTCACCAGTTGCCGGCGGACCCGCGCGAGGCCTGAGAGGCGGGGCGCCCCCGGCCTCGCGGCGAGGCGTTACTCAGCTTGCAGGGTCGAGCACGCGGCCGATGAACAGGACGGCGCCGGTTTCCTCGTCCTGGATGAGGAAGAAGAACGGGCGGTCGAATGCGACCTCGACGCTGACGGGGGGCGCAGACACGACACCGACGACCGCGCCTGTGGCGGCAGCCGCTTCGGTTCCTTCTTCGTCAACCGAGATGAAGGCCTCGTGGACGACGTCCTGCAGGTAGAGGTCGTCAGCCGTTGAAATGCCGCTGAAGTCGGCTTCATTTGGCTCGAATGCGGCGGGCATGCCGAGCTCCGCGAGGGCATCCGCGAGCTGCGCTTCGGTGCGGAACTCGAACCGAGGAAAGATCAGTTCGACCTGCGCGTCGCCGAGGCTACCGGTAATCTCGTCGATGCGGTCGCCATCGAGGCTGGCTTCGAACTCTTCGAAGGCGCCTTCAGCGGGGAGGACGGCAATCATCGAGAGGCTGCCATCGACGTAGGGCAGCCGGACCGCTTGGAAGCCGTCGCCCTCGCCGTAAGTGAGGCGCTCGTCCAGGCGCATCATCTCGGCGTCGACTTCGGAGCCGTCGAGCCGTGTGAAGGGCCCGGTGGATGTCGCTTGCTCGTCGAATGGCTTTGCCCACGGGGCGTTGAGGTAGATGGCGTTCGTGAGGACGAGGCGCGTCATGTCATCGAGCACGCCGTCCGGGATGAGCTCGGCGATGCGAGCCCGGGTCTGTTCGGCAACCCAGTCGTTGATGAGCTCGCGAGCACCTTCGTGGTCGTTTATGTAATCGACAAGGCGCATCTCCGCGCCGTACTCGGCCGCGAGCAGGTCGAGGAACTCATCGACGAACTCGAAATCCTGCTGGCCCCAGAGCTGGTTCACAATCGACAGCTCCAGCTCGACTGTGTCGTCGTTGAGGGGGTATTCGCCGGAACGTTCGGCCAGCGCCTGGTCGAGCGCGTTGTAGGCGGCGTGAATGTCTTCGGCAGCGGCAGCGTGGAGGACTGTCTCCTTCTGATCCAACGTTTCGCCTTCGGCCCCGGCACTGGTCATCGCGAGCGCGATTGAGACGCTGTGCGGGGAGAAGACCAGGTTTTCGCCTTCTCCGGTGGCGGCGAGCTGCTGATAGAGGTCAGCCGCGAAGGAGCGGGTTGCTTCCGCGGCCTCGGCACCATCTCCCGGCTCTGAACGGTCGACCGTTAAGCCGAGGGTCTCGATGGAACTCGCAGGGGCGGTGTCGTCGTCGTCGCCGCACGCGACGATGAACATGGGCGTCGTCAGCGCGATCACGGCGAGCAGGGCGGTGGCCAGGCGGCGGGGTGTAGCGAACAGGCTGTTCATGGAACCTCCGGTTGGGCCAGGTTGGTCATTCGGGGTTCCAGACGACCGCGAGCTCCAACTGGTTCCATCGACCGCCGCCCGCTACCGGAAGCGGCGGAAGAACTCGCGGACGTCGCCGAGCAGCAAGGATGGCTGTTCCATTGCGGCGAAGTGGCCGCCGCGCGGCATTTCGGACCAGTGCTGAATGTTGAACCGGTGTTCGGCCCAGTGCCGGGGCACTCGCCACGGTTCACCAGGGAAGACGGCGACGCCCACGGGGGTATCGGGCTTCGGGTAGCGAAAGGCATGCGGGTCGCGCATCGACTCGTAGTAGATGCGTGCGGCGCTGGCGATGCTGTTCGGCGCCCAATAGAACATGATGTTCGTGAGGAGCTGGTCTTTCGAGTAAACGGATTCGAGGTCGCCGCCGCAGTCGCTCCAGGTATGGAACTTTTCGACGATCCACGCGGCCAGCCCGGCTGGCGAGTCCGACTGTGCAGCCGCGAGCGACATCGGTTTCGTAGCCTGGACATTACTGTAGCCCGTTTCGCGCGCCTGGAAGGCGTTGCGTTCTTCGAGCACGGCGCGGTCTTCATCGGTCATTTCGGACGGAGGACCCGCGACGACGAAGTTGAGGTGCGCGGCGAGAACGTGTTCGGGGTATTCGGCCGCGAGTTTGCCGCTGATGATGCCGCCCCAGTCACCTCCCTGGACCCCGTACCGCTGGTAGCCGAGTTCGGAGGTCATGAGCGTATTGTACGCATGGGCGATGCGGGTTACTCCCCAGCCGGGCTCCGCTGGCTTGCCACTGAATCCAAACCCGGGAAGCGCCGGGATGACGACATCGAACGCGTCGGCGGGGTCACCGCCGTGCGCGCCGGGGTCGGTGAGCGGGCCAATGAGTTCGAGGAATTCGTAGATGGAACCGGGCCAGCCGTGGATGAGGCACAGCGGCAGGGGGTTTGGACCCGTCCCGCGGACGTGCCAGTAATGGATGTCGACGCCGTCGATGGTGGACAGGAACTGCGGGTGTGCGTTGAGCGCTTCTTCGTGGCGGCGCCAGTCATACTCCTGCCGCCAGTAGTCGCAGAACTCCTTGATGTAGTCGATATCGGCCCCGTATTCCCAGCCGGTCCCCGGTAGCGCATCGGGCCAGCGTGTGCCGGCGAGGCGGCGCTTGAGGTCGTCGATGACGGCCTGGTCAACGGCAATGCGGAAGGGGGTTGGAGGCATGGCGGGGATGATACGGGATCGGCGATGACAGCCGCAGCGTCAGGCGATCTGCTCTTCGAGCGTTTCCGCGTCGGCGAAGCCAACGTTGACGCGGCGCACGCTAAGGTCGGGGCCCACAACGATGGTGGAGGGGACCGTCGCGATATTGAAGCGGCCCAGGAGCTCCGGTTCGGACGGAGCGTCAAGCTTCCGGACCACGATGCCGCGCTGCTCCGCGAGCCGGTTAAGCGCGGGCTCCTGGAGCTGGATGCACTGGGCACAGCGGTCGCCTGCGAGGTAGAGGACCGTCGTTTGGCCGCGCTTCAACTCGTACCGGTCAGCGAGGTCGGCAGCGGTCAGGCCCGTGTGTCGGTTGATGATGCGCGCATAGAGGCGGCGGCCCAAATAGCCCGCGGCGAGGATCCCCAGTGCTACGAGGGCCGCCAGACCGAGCCGGACAATCTCTTCGGTCATGACGCCTCCACCGAACGGTTGATGATGCCCGCGCGGGCGAGCTGTAGAAAGAGGAAGCAGCCCAGGCAGAAGCCCAGGAAGAGGTTCGTGAGGGCCAGAGCGATGACGAGCCAGCCGAGCACCCAGCCGACGAACGCAAGTCCCGTGACGAGCGCGACCGTCGCGATGGCGAGGACGGCACCGCCCAGGAGCTGGGCGAAGCGATGCGGCGCGGGATCGTCGGGCTCGGGCTGTGGTGACATCCATCCGAACCGGAGAACGAGGTTTCGATAGACAAGTCCGAAGGGGCCAGCCTTCGGAAATGCGGCGGCAACGAGGAGGGATGCCGCGGTCGCGGCGACAATGATGAGTCCGACAGTGCCGCCGACGACGAACGCCATGATGATGAGCAGCGTCAATGTTGCCTGGTTGAACCGGAGGGCGTTGGTGTCAACGGTCATGGCGCGATTGTCGAGTACATTGGTCAACTTTGTCAAGAATGAAGATGGGTTGACCGGCGCTGTGAACGATCGATAATGGCGATCCGGGTGCTGAGGTAGCTCAGTTGGTAGAGCACTGCACTGAAAATGCAGGTGTCCGCGGTTCGAATCCGCGCCTCAGCACCACC
>SKSF01000106.1 GCA_007118095.1 Dehalococcoidia bacterium | reverse complement strand
GCGAATTCTCATGGCCAGTACATCACTCTATCGGCATGCAGAAATGAAAAGGAGAGACGACATGCAATCCACGCTCCACGGGCTCGAAGTCAGCCCGGCCGAAGCTCACGAAAGCCTGGCACCCCCGGCGTTACGGCTTCTCGACGTAAGGGGGGGCCGGGAGTTACCCGAACTCCGCGCCGAACGGGCGCAAAACGTCCACCGCGAACGCTAACGCCACACCAGCGGAACGAGGTACCCGGTCATGCTTGCACTCGCCGTCGCCCTGGGAGTCATCGTTGGCATCGCCCTGGGCGCGGTGGGCGCCGGCGGCTCCATCCTCACCATCCCGCTGCTCGTCTACGCCATGGGCGTCGATGTCCACAGCGCGACCGGGACTTCGCTCCTGATCGTCGGCGCCAGTGCCCTGGTTGGAACCACCTTCCATGCGCGCTCCGGCCAGGTCGAGTGGCCCGCCGTCGTCACCTTCAGTGTCGTCGGGATGGGTGCGGCGTTGGCCGGCTCGCTGCTCAACCACCGCCTGCCGGGAGCCGTCATCCTGGGCGGCCTCGCCACCCTCATGGTCATCGTGGCCGTGCGGATGTGGCAGCAGCGGAAGGTCGACGCCAGCGCAACCGGGACACGCCGGGGCTGGCTGGTCGTCGCCGCCGCGGGCGCCGGCGTCGGCGTCCTCACCGGTCTCTTCGGAGTCGGTGGCGGTTTCATCCTCGTCCCCGCGCTCGCCCTGGTGCTGGGACTGTCGATGACCGCCGCCGTCGCCACGAGCCTGCCCATCATCGCCTTCAACTCCGCCGCGGGCCTCGTCCCATACGTGGCGACAGACCGCATCGACTACTCGATCGCCGCGCTGTTCATCGCCGGGAGCGTCGCCGGCATGGCGCTCGGCACAACGATAGGCAAACGTGCCGGGGAGACCCGGCTTCGTGAAGCATTCGCAATGCTCATGATCCTGGTGGCAGGCTATCTTGTCTTCCAACAGGCAGCAGGCATGAGCACCTGAGCACCCATCCTGTGCAAGGAGGCACGGTCATGAAAATCATTCATTTCGTCGCAGACGCGCTGGGGGATAACTCCTACCTGGTTGTCGGAAACGATGCCGCTGCTGTGGTCGACCCCCAGCGTGATATCCGTCCCTACGTCCGTACGGCCGAGGAATACCAGGTTCCCATAACGCATGTGTTCGAAACACATGTCCATAACGACTACATCTCCGGCGGCCCGGAACTGTCCGAACGCGGCGCAGCAATCTACGCGCCCTCCGGCGCCAACCTCGAATTCCCCCACACGCCCGTCAGCGAAGGCGACGAGGTTGTCTTCGGCGGAGCCCGCCTCCGCGCTATCCACGCCCCCGGGCACACCTACGAGCACACCGCCTATCTCGCTATCGACGAATCCGGCCAGGTCCAGGGCGCCTTCACTGGCGGAGCGCTCCTCATGGGCGCGGCCGGCCGCTCCGACTTGCTCGGCGAAGACCACACGGAAGAGCTCACGCGCCTCCAGTGGGAGTCCGCCCAGCGCATTCGTCAGCTCCTCGCGCCTGAATCCGAGGTGCTGCCCACGCACGGCGCCGGCTCCTTCTGCAGCAGCACAGGTACACCCGACGACCGCCGTGGCCCCCTCTCGGCCGAGCTCGAACGTAACCCGGTGCTCACCAGCCCCGGATACGAAGCCTTCCGGGAGGTCCACCTCGCGTCCCCCGGGCCCATCCCGACCTACTACCGGTACATGGCGCCCATCAACCGGCGCGGCCCAAAGATTTATGGCTCGCCCCCGGTCCCGGATCTGCTCAACCCGGACCAGCTCATCCAGCTCGCCGCCGATGGCGTCTCCGTCGTCGACGTCCGAAACCGCGAAGACTACGCGCGCGGTCACGTCCCGGTCGCTGTTGGGATAGAAGAGAGCGGCTCGATGCTGGCCTATATTGGCTGGCTCATCCCCTTCAACGACCCCATGGCCCTCGTCACCTATGACGAAACCCAGGGCGAACGCGTGACCGGCGACCTCTTTCGCATCGGCTACGAAGAAGTCCGCGGCTATCTCCCACACCAGGCATGGGTCGAAGCTGGAAACGAACTCGAAGACATCGAAATCGTTGATGCGGACGAAGCCGCCCGTATCATCCGGGAGGGGAAGCTGCCGGTGCTCGACGTCCGCTTCGGATACGAACACGCTGCCACGCCGCTCCCCGATGTCGAGGAGCTGCCGATCGACCAGCTGCTCGCCTGGGCCGACCAGGCGCCAGACGACACAGCCCTCATCGCATGTGGCAGTGGTCAGCGGGCAACCATGGCTGCGAGCTTCCTGAAGCAGCGCGGAAAGAAACCCATCGTCCTCAACCAGGGTGGTGCGGATGATGTCCGCCAGCGGCTCAAGTCACTGGCCGCTCAGCGTTAACGCCCCCGGCGGTGGCCGGGCCTTGCCATCGCGCACGCGCCCGGCCCACCGTGCCTCTTTCGCCTATGCGGGTGCCAACCCGGGCCTGTTAGCTCGCAGCTTCCAGGATCGCCGACATGCTCCCCTGGCTGATCGGCATGCGCGGGTCCGCGCCATACGCGTGGATCTGTTCCTGCTTTGCCTCGCACTTATCCTTCGGCGCCGTCAGCACAATGGCACGTCCGTCGTTGTCCACCGCACAGGCGATCGCAAACCCCTTTTCCCGCGAGTAGCCGAACAGTGCGTTCAGCATCTCGATTACGTACTGGTAGGTGTGGTGGTCATCGTCGAGCAGGACCAGGTGATAGAACGGCTCAAGCTCCTGGTCCGTCTCTTCGATCACGTGCGTCCCGGGGCTCGTCAGCGTGTCTGGCATGCCTCATAAGATACCGCGTTGTGCGCCGTTCTCAAGCATCAAGGGCCGCACAGGCCACACGTCATCCCTGTGAAAGGGGTACCATCGCCGCATGCCCGAGATCCCCGAGCTCGAAGCAATTGTCGGCTTCTTCAACGGGCAGCTACCGGGCCAGCAAATCACTGCCGCCGCGACACGCATCCCGCCCGTCTTCCGAACACCCGCCGCCGAAATCCGCGACACGCTCCCCGCCGATACCTTCACTGGCCTCCGCCGGCACGGGAAGTTCCTCCTCTTCGACCTCCAATCCGGGCGCACCCTTGCCATCAATCCCATGCTCACCGGTCGCTTCCAGTACGTCGACGCGGGCGCGCAGCTCCCGGCCAAGACCTGTCTCGTCCTCGACCTCGGCAGCGGCGCGCAGCTTCGCTACGCCGACGAACGGCTCATGGGCAAGGTCTATCTCCTCGCCGCCAGCGATCTGGACAAGATTCCCAACTGGGCCGAAAGCGGCCCCGACCTGCTCGACCCCGTGCTCACCGAAGACGAGTGGCTGACGCGTATCCGCCGTTACCGTGGCCAGATCAAGAACGTCCTCACCAATGCCGCTTTCGTGCAGGGCATCGGGAACGCGTACAGCGACGAGATCCTCTGGGAGGCGGGCATCCATCCCGCGGCGAAACGGACAGAACTGGCCGATGACGACCTTCGTCGTCTCTACCGTGCCGCGCACGCCGTCATTGAATGGGCTATCCCCCTCGCCCGCCAGGCGATGGTCCACGATTTCGTCCTCGACTACCGCGAGCGGCGTGACTTCCTCCACGTCCACCGGCGAGGCGGCGAACCCTGCCCGCGTTGCGGCGCGCAAATCAGCGAAATCACTGCCAACCAGCGCGTGACAAGCTTCTGCCGCCAGTGCCAGCCCGGCGGCCACCAGCGCTAGCCTTGGTTACCTGAACCTGTGCGACGGGTACTAGCTCGTTCAGGAGTTCCGCCAGCTCATCGGCCCCGTACGGCTTGGGAAGCAAACGGAGGTGGTACCGCTCGATTAGCTGCTGGACCCCCTCGTCGTTCATCGCACCCGTCGCCAGGACTGTCCGCTCGATAAGCCCGGGGTCCAGCAGCTGGAAGGCTTCGATCACTTCATCCGCCACGGCTGAGCCCAGCCGGTAGTCGCACAGCACCAGGTCAAACCGTTCCCGCGACGCCAGCTCCTGCGCCTCTGTCGGCGTACCGGCGACCGCACATTCGTGTCCCATCGTCCGCACCAGCCGCTGGCAAACTTGCAGCAGACTCGGCTCATCGTCTATGACCAGCACACGCAGCTGTCCCTGTGCCAGTTCCTCCACCACCGGCGGTTCTTCCGGTTCCTCACGTACCTCCGCCAGCGGCAGCCGTAATCGGAAGCACGTCCCCTCGCCCGGCGCCGACACCACGTCCAGCTCCCCGCCATGTGCCTGGGCGATGCTCCGGGAAACACTCAATCCGATCCCGGTGCCGCTCCCCTGCTTTGTCGTGAAGAACGGTTCAAAGATGTGGCGCTGTGTCGCCTGGTCCATACCCGGCCCGTTGTCGCGCACTTCAAGCACCGCGGCGTCCCCCTCGCGGTAACTGCGCACCACGATTTCCGGCGACGCTCCCCCTGCGACGGCGTCCTCCGCGTTTGTCAGCAGGTTGAGCACAACCTGGGTGATGCGGTCCTCGTTCCCCCACACCGTCAGCGACTCGTCATTCACCTCGAACCGGACAGCAATTCCATCCCGTAGCCACGTGGCGCGCCGCACCCGTTCCAGGTGGCCGAAGATTCCCGGCACTGCGATATGCGCGCGTTCCATCGTCGCTGGCCTACCGATGAGCAGAAGGTCGCCGACAATCCGGCGCGCACGCTCCGCCTCCTTGTGGATCACCCCCAGGTCCTCCCGTGCCTGCTCATCTTCCACCGTCTGCATCAGAAGCTCCGAAAAGCCAATCACCGCTGTTAGCGGGTTGTTCAGCTCGTGAGCGACACCCCCTACAAGCGAACCCAGCGCCGCGAGCCGTGCCGCCTGCTCCATCTCCTCCCGGTGCGCCTGTTCCCGTTCCTCTAGCGCCACCGCCTCGGACGCATCCCGCACGGTTAGCATCACCCGGTAGTCCTGGTGCGTGATCGGGGTGAAGGCGTAATCCAGCCAGCGCTCCTCCCCGTCGAGTTCCACCTTGCTCCGCCCCCGCGTCTCCGCCTGGTACATCGCCGTTGTCCGCAGCTTGATCCCGAATTCCGGCGGCAGGATCGAAGCCCAGTGTTCCCCCGGGTCCCCGCCCGCGGCAATGAGCTGCCGCCCGAATGTGTTCTGGTAGACCGGTTGCAGGTCATTGTCGATGAGCACGATGCCCTCGCTCAGCGAGCCCAGCGCCATCTCCAGCAGATTCCGCTCATCGGCCACCAGCGCTGTTGCCCGGGCATGGCGAAGCACCGGCCCAATGAGCTGCGCCACGAGCCGGAAGATGCGGAGCTGCCGTGGGCTGAACGGCGTTTGGTCCGCCGCCGTGCTCCCCACCAACAGATAACCGATCGTTTCGCCTCCGGCCCGGGTGACACACGCGCTGATCGTCGTCATCCCCAGCTCCCGGATCGCGCGCGCATTCCGTAGCATCGGCGGGAGACGCTCCCACGTTTCCTGGTCCCGTTCCATCGCAAATGGCCGGTCTACCGTCGACCCGTCGGGAAGGACGAAGTGGACGGTCCGCTCTTCCTGGAACCCGAACACGACGACCGGCTCGGTCACCAGCCGCGCCAGCGGCGCCTGGATTGCCGACAGCAATTCCCCGGGATCCGAATGGCTCGAAGCAGCCGAGATAATCGACGCGATCACGCGCTGCTCTTCCAGCCGGCGCAGGCTCTCGTCATACCGCCAGTCCCATCCCATCGCCTGCGCCACCATGACGCCTGCGACCTCCAGGCACTTGCGGTCCGCTTCCGTCCATGGCTGACCGGCGGCGCGCGCCAGCGCAAGCACGCCCAGGGTCCGGCCCTGTTCGCGTAGCGGTACCACTGCGCAAGAGTCCATGCCTTCCTCGAGCAACACAGTAGCCCATGGACTTACCCTTGCCTGGTCCGGAACGGTATAGATCTCCACCCCGCTATCGAGTTCCAGCAGGCTCGCGGCCGAGCGGGTGAACCGTGTCTGCGCATATGGGTCCAGGATCGGCGCCGACCGGAGCAGGGAAATCGTGTCCCCTTCCCCGGCGGTCGCAAGCAAGATCAGGTCCGTACCGATAGCCTCCCGGAGAAGCGGCTCCGCCCGGCCGAAGAGGTCAACGACCGGCTCCTCCGTATTCACCAGGACGGAGAGTTTGCCGATGAGCTCGTTCCGAGTCGCCGCGTTGCGTGCTGCCGCCAGCCGCCGTTCCTCGCGCACCGCACTTGCCAGGAACGGAGCTGCCCGCCGCAGAAACTCCTGCTCCTGTTGCACAAAGCGCTCGGGCGAATAGCGAGCCACCGTGAAGACGCCCAGCACCGCGGACTCATCGTCCAGGAGCGGGCAGCTCCATGCCTGTCGCAGGCCGAAGGCTGCCATCTCTTCGCCCGCTGGTATCCGGGCCTTTTGTGGCGCGTAGGCGACGCCATCCACGTGCTGCTGCATCAGATCAGGGTTCAGTTCGACCAGGTCGAAGCGGTCGCGCGCACCCTTTGCCAGCTCCGGGAAGCTGGCCACCGTTACGTACTCCGTCCCTTCCGTGTTGAGCGCCGTCAGCGATGCAAAGTCGAATGCGGTCCCGTCCAGGAGCTGCTTCGCAAACGAACGAAAGACGCTCACGAGATCACGCCGTTCCGCTACAAGGAGCGCAAGCTCAAGCAACGTGTCCTGCTGGGCCGCAGTAAGCCGGGTGTGCACCATCCCGCTTCCCTTCCTCGCGCGTCACGCAATCGCAACGCCACGATCTCACTATCGGCACAAGCCCGCCAGCTCTTGCGAAAAGCGACTGTGCCTCCATGCGCTCGTACACTGGCCCCTATGGAACCTCGTCCAGCGTCATATACATCGCAGCGCCTGGAGCTCCGCTACTGGACCTACGGCGACGAAGCCAATCCCCCGCTCCTCCTCATTCACGGCACCCGCGACCACGCACGTTCCTGGGATGCCGTCGCAAGCGTCCTTGCCCGCGACTATTGCGTCTATGCGCCGGATCTCCGCGGTCATGGGGACTCCGGCTGGGCCGTCGGCGGAAACTACTCGATCATCGACTACACCCTCGATATTCACGCACTTGGTGAACACCTGGGGCGCGAACCTTATACCGTGGTCGGCCATTCGCTAGGTGGCGGCATTGCACTCCAGTACGCCGGCACCTTCCCCGACAAAGTCTCCCGGCTCATCTCCGTCGAAGGCATGGCAGGACTCGGCTGGATCACCAACCGCCCGCGACCCGCCCACATCCGCATGCGCGAATGGATAGCGCAGATGCGCCGCCTCGAAGACCGCGAGCCCCGCACCTATCCCGATATCGAAGCAGCCACCAAACGCATGCTCGAGGCCAACACCCACCTCACCGAAGACCTGGCCCGTCATCTCACCGAACATGGAGTCCGGCCTGCCGACGATGGCGGCGTCACGTGGAAGTTCGACAACTTCACCCATGCCGGTTCCCCCTACGAATTCAACACCGGCGACGCCCGCGACCTCTGGAACCAGATCCGCTGCCCCATCTTCATCATTTACGGCGCCGACGGCTGGGGAAAACGCGAAGACTTTAAGCTCGATCTCAGCCCCTTCCACGATGTCCGGGCCGAAGAAGTCGACGACGCCGGGCACTGGGTCCATCACGACCAGTTCGAAACGTTCATCGACCTGGTCAGGGACTTCCTCTGTCGCTAACCGTACGCCGGGAAGCAGGCACTTTCCTGCCCGTTCACCTCACCGCCCGTTACAGGGTGTTTGCAATCAAACCCGCTGCTATTCTCGGCCTGAGGGCGCAGGCCTCTGCGTCCCCCCGGCCCATGATGGCCCACTTCGCTGTACAGGGATGCCAGATCGATGTCTAACCGCCAGGCCCGCCGCGAACAACGAAAAGGCTCGCGAAACGCGCAACGCGGACAGCGCCCGCGAAACTCACAGCGCCAGTCCAGCCCGCAGCCCGTCGGTGGCGGGGGTGGCGGAGGCTTCTTCTCGCTCCCCTACCTCATTGGCGTTGGCGTCCTCATCGTGGCGCTCGGCGGCGTCATCGGCTTCATGGCACTCACCGGCGACGACTCCGACTATGGAGAAGACCTGCACGCTGCCGAGGAGAACTTCCCCGAAGACCTCGCTGATGGCACCGCCGTGGGCGACCCCGATGCCCCCATCGAACTCATCAGCTTCATCGACTTCCGCTGCCCCTTCTGCCTGCGCTTCGCCGCCGAAGACGAGCCGGACCTCATCGAGGAATACGTCCGCGAAGGCCACCTCCGCATCGAAACCCGGCACATGCCTGTCATCCAGGGCGACGGCTCCACCATCGCCGCCGAAGCCGCACAATGCGCCGCCCAGCAAGACGCCTTTTGGCCCATGCACAACAGGCTCTTCCTCGCGCACGACGAGGATGGCACCGGGACGGGCGTCTTCAGCACCGATGCGATGAAGGACTATGCCGACGACATCGGCCTCGACCGCGATGAATTCGATGCCTGCGTGGACAACCGCGAGACGAACGACGAGGTCCTCGAACACCGGTCATCGGCACAGGCCTATGGCTTCACCGGCACGCCCAGCTTCGTTATCAATGAGCAGCCGCTCCAGGGTGCCCCCTCCGGCATCGAGGGCTGGCGGCAGATCCTCGATGCCCTCCTTGAAGACCTCGACCAGGACGGTGAGGTCGACCCCGAAGACATCGAAGTCGAACCTAATGGCGAGCAGTCCGAAGCTGATGACGCCGATACCGGCGACGATGATGAGGACGATGACGAGTAGGTGGCGACGCCGTGAGCGACGACGACCGCCTGCTCTTTCCTGAAGACGAAGATGAGGACGACCTGGCCGGGTGGGACGGGTATCTCGCCCCCCGCGTCTGGTTCCCCATCGGATTGCTCGGCCTGGCGGCCGTCGCCTTCCTTGGTGTCATGCTTGTGCTCAACTGGGATCGTGGCGGCGACGCCGCCCCCAGTCCCGGGGACCAGCCGGGGGAGCCTGGCAGCACCCTGCGGCAGGATGTCCACTGGCACGCCGATTTCGCCCTCTACATCCGTGGCGAAGAGTTCGACTTCAGCGATCCGCAATTCATCTCCACCGCGGACGACGAGCTTGGCAAAGCAGTCCACATCCACGAGCCACGGCACAACGTCGTGCACGTGCACCTCTCCTCGTCCACCTGGGGCGAGTTCTTCGAATCGCTCGGATTCACCCTTGCTGATACCTGTATCGGCCTCCCCGGTGGCGAAGACTTCTGCGAGACCGCCGATGACGACCTCACGTTCATCGTCAACGGCGTCGAAGTGGACTCGCTGCGCTTCCAGTACATCGGCGACCTCGACCGCGTCCTCATAACCTATGGCCCGGAAGCAGCGGACGAACTCCTCGAAGGCTGGGATACGCTGGTGGGCGACGAAGCGTGCATCCCCTCCGGCACCTGCTCCGCTCGCTTCCCCGAAGGCGGGCTCGAAAACGAGCCCTGCTCCGTCGGCAGCACCGTCTGCAACTGACCCTATTCGTCGCGTTTCCCCTTTTGTCGTCGTACCATCACCCCTTACGGCGCACACATCAGGGGAACGGCAACGCTAAAGGAGGTGCCCGTGCTTGCCCTGCAGGCCTTGCACAAGCGATACGGGCATATCGTTGCGCTCGACGACTGCTCGCTTGAAGTTCCCGAAGGCCGCGTCGTTGGCTTCCTCGGCCCGAACGGTTCGGGCAAGACAACTGCCATGCGATGCATCTTCGGCCTCGTCTACCTGGACAGCGGTGAGGTCACCTGGCGCGGTGAGTCCGTCACCCCCGCGCACCGTCTTCACTTCGGCTACATGCCCGAACAGCGCGGCCTCTACCCCAAGATGCGCGTCCACGAACAGCTCGTCTATTTCGCTCGCCTCCACGGCGTCGACCGCCGGAAAGCAGAGGCCGCTAGCAGCCTTTGGCTCGAACGCCTCGGCCTCGAAGATCGTGCCCGGTCGAACCTGGAAGACCTCTCGCACGGCAACCAGCAGCGCGTCCAGCTCGCTGCCGCGCTCGTTCACGAACCCGGACTCATCGTTCTCGATGAACCTTTTTCGGGCCTGGATCCCGTCGCGGTCCAGGTGCTCGCCGAAGTCATCCGCGAAGAAGCCCGCCGGGGCGCCGCCGTCGTCTTTTCCAGTCACCAGCTCGATCTCGTCGAAGACATCTGCGAGGACCTTGCCATCATCCACCAGGGCCAGGTCGTGATGTCCGGACACCTCGAATCCCTGCGCCAGCAATCCCCCGTCCGCATCGTGGAACTCGCAACCAGTGACGTCCCGATCGAGAGCTGGCTGCCTCGCATCGAGGGCCTCGACATCCTTGAAAGCTCCGGGGATGCTGCCACCCTGCGCATCCCCGCCGGGGTCCGCGTCGATGTCATCCTCGCCGCCGCTATGGAAGCCGGGCACGTCCGGTACTTTCGCTACGAGCCCCCCGACCTCACACGGCTCTTCCTCGAGGCGGTGGGCCAATGACCGTCCTTGAGAACATCCGCCTGGTCGCCCTGCGCGAAGTGCAGGTCCGTATTCGCAGCAAAGCGTTTCTCATCTCCACCGGCATCATCATGCTCGTGATGGTCGCCGGTTTTGGCGGCGCCGGGCTCGCTGAAGAATACGTAGGCGAGTTCGAAACGGCGTACGACGTCGGCGTCGTCGGCCAGGAAGCCGGCGCCACCGCCGACGCTCTCCGCGAAACTGCCGATCGTTTCGGCATGGAATTCAACGTTGTCACATACGACAGCCTTGGCGACGCTGAGTCCCGGCTCGCCGATGGTGGCATTGACGCCGTCCTCGTCGACAGGACCGAGCTGCTGTTCCATGGCGACACCTACGACGATGTCGCCGTCGTCAGCACCGAGGCTGTCCGCCAGCTTGAATTGCCTGCCCGGCTCGATGAACTTGGGCTCTCGGTTGAGGACCTGCAACCCATCCTCCAGCCCTCCCCACTCGAAACCACCACGCTCGAACCCGGGGACGACGTCGAAACAGCATCCGTGGTGGTCGCCTTCGGTGCGATGGTTCTGCTCTTCGTCGCCATCGTTACCTACGGCCAGTGGGTGCTGAACGGCGTCGTCGAAGAGAAGTCCAGCCGCGTTGTCGAAGTCCTCCTCAGCACCATCCGCCCCTACCAGCTTCTCGCTGGCAAGGTTGCCGGCATCCTTGCGCTCGCCCTGGGGCAGCTCACGATCCTGCTCGCGTTGGGCCTGTTCATGTCCGTGGTCAGCCCTGATCGAGAAATCCCGGCAGTGGCCGCCTGGGGTGTTGCTGCCGCTGCTATCTGGTTCGTCCTTGGGCTCATCTTCTACGGCTTTGCCTATGGCGTGGCTGGTGCGCTCATCTCCCGCCAGGAAGAGGCCAACCACGTCACCCTGCCGCTCATGATCATGCTTGGCGCCGGGTACTTCCTCACCAACATCTTTGTCCTCAACGAGCCCGGGGGGGCGGGAGCCATGGTCACGTCGCTCATTCCCTTCACCGCACCCATCGCCATGCCCGTCCGTGTCGCGTTCGGAGAAGCCGCCCCCTGGGAGTTCCTCCTCGCAGTTGGGATCATGCTCGTCACCATTTTGGGCGCCATTGTTGTCGGCGGCCGCATCTATGCCGGCGCCATTCTCCGCATCGGACCGCGCGTCGCCCTCCGCGAAGCCTGGCGTTTCAGCCGCTAGCACAATCCCGCGTCCAGCACGATCGAAGCACATTCACGGTTGCCCATGATTCGGCGATGGTGAATCGTATCCGGGAACCCACGGGCCCACCCACCGGGCCGAGGATGGACGCACATGAGTTCTGCAGTGTACGCCGGCAGCTTCGACCCGATTACGAACGGCCACGTGGCCATCATCCGCTCCGGCCTGGTCGCCTTCGACCGCATTATCGTGGCCGTGCTCACCAACACCACCAAGCAGCCCCTCTTTAGCGTCGACGAACGCGTCGAAATGATCCGCGATGCACTCGATGACGACCCCCGCGTCGAGGTTGACCGCTTCGACCACGGTCTTCTTACCGACTATGCCAGGGGAAAAGGCGTCGACGTCATCCTCCGTGGCCTGCGCGCCGCCGGCGACTTCGAACACGAGCTCCAGATGGCCAACATGAACCGGCAGCTCGGCCCCGGCATCGAAACGGTCTTCATTTCCGCCGGCGACTACTTCTTCGTCAGCTCAACCCTCGTCAAAGAAGCAGCCTCACTCGGCGGTGACGTCAAAGGGGTGGTCCCTGCCCTGGTTGAAAAGAAGCTCCGCGACAAGTTCGCCCGCTGAAGGCGCACGTACTCGCGGTCGCTCATCACGCGCTCACCGGCAGGCCTTTCTGTTGGACTCCTTCCCGAACGAGAAGAGCCCGGCTATAGCCGGGCTCTTCTCTGTGGCTGACTGGACGTCCTAGTTAATCCGCTCGAATACGGTCGCAATACCCTGGCCGCCGCCGATGCAGAGGCTCACCACGCCGAACCGGCCGTTCACGCGGTCCAGTTCGTGCATCAGCTTCACCGTCAGGATTGCCCCGGTGGCGCCAACCGGGTGCCCCAGCGCAATCGCGCCGCCGTTCGGGTTCGTCTTTTCTGGGTCGAGCGACAGCTCCTGCGCACAGGCGCAGGCGACGCTCGCGAAGGCCTCATTGAGCTCGATGGCGTCGATCTGGTCGAGCGACATTTCCGCCTTTTCCAGCGCCTTCCGGACCGCCGGGATTGGGCCGCTGCCCATGATGCGCGGCTCAACGCCAGCCTCGGCGCGTGCCACCATCCGCATCCGCGGCTTCAGCCCCAGCTCCTTTGCCTTCGAAGCCGAAGCCACCACCAGTGCCGCGGCGCCGTCGTTGATGCCGGACGCATTCCCGGCGGTCACCATTCCCCCGTCACGGAACGCTGCCCGCATGTTCGCCAGCGCCTCCACCGACGAGGCCCGCGGATGCTCATCCGTGTCGAAGACCTTCTCCTCACGCCCAACGCGCACGTTGATCGGCACGATCTGGTCCTTGAAACGGCCTTCTTCGATCGCCTGCAGTGCGCGGCGCTGGCTTTCTGATGCCAGTTCGTCCTGCGCGCTCCGCGTAATCTCGTAATCTTCGGCGAGGTTCTCCGCTGTCACGCCCATGTGCTCCCCGCTGAACGGGTCGCTCAGGATGTGGATCAGCCCGTCTTCGATCTGCCCGTGGCCAAGCCGGTACCCGTCACGCGCGCGCCGCAGGAAGTACGGCACGTTCGTCATGGACTCCGAGCCACCCGCGACCATCACGTCAGCGTCTCCGCTTTGGATATAGCGCGAGGCGGAGTGAATTGCTTCCAGGCCGCTGCCACAGAGCCGGTTCACGTTCATCGCCGGGACCGAGTAGGGCAGGCCCGCGTTCACTGACGCGTGCCGGGACATGTACGTCTCTTCGCCTACCTGGCCACAGATCCCCATGGCGACTGATTCCACCTGGTCGGGCTGCAGGTGCGAGCGTTCGACGGCTTCCTTGATAACGATCGAGCCAAGCTGATGCGCCTGGTGGCCGGCAAGCGAGCCCTGGAAGCGGCCGACAGCCGTCCGGACTCCGTCTACGATGACTACGTCTTCCATGTGTGTTGCATTCCCTGGTGCTGGATTTCGGGGCGAGTCCGAGCGCACGGATTCATACGATTGTACGGGCCACGACTACGCTCTGCCAGTCAATAGCCGGGCACCGAGACATCGGTTCACGCTATGGCTCGGCCGGGGGGAGGTACATCACAGCACAGGCGCGACCGCCCCGGCGGCAGGCCGCAAAGCCGGGCCACAGGCGACAGCGCGCCGTTACTCGCCCGGCGCCGGCTGCGGCGGGGGTGGGCTCGCTTCCCGTTCGATATCGCCGCCCCAGCGTCGGAGATTCCGGTATGCCGTGTACGCGAGCGCCCCTGTACCCCAGACGCTGCCAACCACGAATACCGCCGGCGCCAGTCCCGGGATCAGCACGGCGAGCTGCAGGATGAGCACACCGACCAGCGCCTCGCGGTACGGGTGGCCGCCATCGCCTCGCGCGACGGTCCGGCTGAGGATCAGCCGGCCCAGCCATGTCCCCGCCACGATATAGCCGAGGAAACTGAGCATCGGGAGCAGGAAGAGCAGCATCCCCAGGCCCAGCGGGATCCCAATAATCGTCAGCATCGCGAAGACCGCCACGATCGGCAGCCCAACGAACGCGATGATTCCCGACAGGATGCTCTGGCCCGGCGCGTCGCTCATCAGCCGCGATCCCTCCGACAACTGCCGCCCGGCGACCGCCGCGAACACCAGCGCCCCCACCAGTACCGCAAACGTCATCGCCACCCAGAACGCGAGGCCAAACAGGATGATCGCTCCCGACGCCCACAGGCCCCACTGCGTCGCCTCGTTCACCTCGCCCGCGACGGTCGCCCCCGGCGCTTCCTCAAGGTCGCTGCGGATGAGCGAAACGTCGTTCACCATCCCCCCGTCGGCCACCCGGAGTGTCCCGTTGATCATCACCACGGTGCCGTCCACGGTCCCCGAAACGTCCGCATCGCCGTTCACCACCAGCAGCAGGTCTTCGACGTGCCCCGCGACATCCGCGTCGCCATCGACCACGATGGCTGCCTCCACGACGTCCGCCTCGCCGACCATGTAGTCGCCACCAAGACGCAGAGCGAGTCCGCCATCACGCTCGGTTTCCTGCGCCACGGCTGCCGCCGGTGCCAGTGCGACGATCGCGACGAAAAGGAGCAGGGCGTAGCGGCGCATCGAGACCTCCAGCCGGGAGCGCTATCGGGCTCGACCGGCCATCTGCATCATGCGCGTGTGGACCGTCATAGTGCGAGGGCCAACTGGCCCTCATTACATCGAAAACAACAGGAGAACCCGATTACCACCACAACACGTCATCGAGCGGGTCCTCGGCGCGGTCGATTGTCGGGTCGTCCTCCGCGCTCCACAGGTCCGTCCCCATGTACTTCCAGCCGGCGTCTGCAAAGATCATCACGATATTGCCCCGCTCGATCCGGTTCGCAACCCGCGCCCCGGCATGGAGCACCGCCCCGCTGCTGATACCGCCGAAGATGCCTTCCGCCAGCATCGCCCGGCGCGCATGCGAAAAGGCGTGCCGGTTCCCCACGAGAATCTTCCCGTCGAGCACCGACTCGTCGAACACCGCAGGGATAAACCCGTCCGAAAGCGACTTTAGTCCCTGCACATGTGTCCCCAGCCGCGGCTCGATGCCGATCACCTGGCATGCCGGGTTGGCCTCCTTCAGCCGCCGCCCCACACCCGTGACCGTCCCGCCCGTGCCCATCCCCGAGATGAAGTAATCGACGTGTGGAAGGTCGGCCAGGATTTCCGCCCCGGTCCCCTCATAATGTGCGGACACGTTGAGCTCACTCCCGAACTGGTTCAGCAGGTACGCGCCATGTTCCGCGGCAAACTTGCTCGCTACCTCGTTCGCCGTTTTTATGCCGGCCTCCCGCGGCACCCGGTGGATCGACGCTCTGAATGCCGACAGCAGCTCCTCGATCTCCGGGTACACAGACTCCGGGACGCAGACATCCACCGGGCAGCCCAGGATACGCCCGAACATCGCCAGCGCCACCCCGGTATTCCCGGTCGAGGCCTCTACAACCCGCTGACCCGGCGCAAGCTCGCCCGACGCCAGCGCATCCGACAGTATCCGCCACACGATCCGATCCTTGATCGACCCGCTCGGGTTCTGCCCCTCAAGCTTCGCGAACATCCGCACGCCAGGCTTCGGCGAGAGACTTTGCAGCTCCACCATTGGCGTGTTCCCGACCAGGTCTTTGACGGAATGGGCGACAGGCATGCACCGAGTGTAGCGCGCCGGCCATGCCTGTTGCCCCGGGCGTCACTTCAGCTGCGAGAAATCCGTCGGATGCATGATCCGGTTCTCGATGTGATGGACCAGCGGTCCGTCGAGCTCCGATTGCTTTCGGACTTCCTGCCACTCCGGGTCGTTTGCAAAGGCTGCCCATGCGCGCTCGCGGTGTCCGTAGTCTTCGAACGCGAGCATGTACCACAGCTCGTCCGAGCGGCCGCCTACACCGTTCATCCAGTAACCAATGTTCTTGATCCCGTGTTTCTCAAACAGGCGGCACGTGTGGTCGCGAAACCGGGCGTGAAGCGCCCCCATCTTCCCCGGATGCGCAGCATAAATGCGCAGTTCATAGATCATCCGTTGCCCTCCGGTCATAGCGTCCCGCGAGTATAGGCCGTGCCGACCCTTTGTGCGGTCGCCGCTATACTGCGGCCCATGACCGATTCCGCACCGCCTCCACTGCCCGAAGCACCCATCCGCGACGAGCTTGGCGCCGAGATACTCGAACGCACCAACGGACGTGCCGTCATTCGCTTCCCGGTTGAACGCCGGTTCACCATCCCCTCGGGCGTCCTCCAGGGCGGCATGTATGCCGTGATGATGGACATGGCGATGGCCTCCGCCGCCGGGGGCGGACTCTCCACCACCACCCTCCAGGTCAACCTCCTTCGGCCGGCCCGCGAAGGGAACGTCATCGTCACCGCCGACATCGTCCGCCAGGGCCGCACCGTTATCTACCTGGAAGCCGAGATGCGCGACGAAGAAGGCGCCCTCCTTGCACGTGGCAACCAGACCGGCATGGTCGTCCAGCCCTACGTCCCTCCTGCCGAACCCGAGTAACCG
>SKSF01000071.1 GCA_007118095.1 Dehalococcoidia bacterium | reverse complement strand
TTCCCCTCCCTGTGAATGCGGCCGCCCGTGCGTGCCTGCCGGGCAGCCCGTCATACGAGCTTGCGCGGCAATCTACCAGAGCCGCGGCCAGAGCGGGGAAAAAGCATCGTCCTGCCATACGCCTGCTGCTCCCGTCCTGCGAACGAAAAGACGCCGCGCGAGCCGCAAGCGGGTGCCTGTACCGTGTTGGGGACGGCAGGTAGCATGGTGAGCAATGGCAGCACGGCAACCCCGGCGCACACGCCGCCGTAACGTCCCCGCAGAAACGCTCCCGAGTGTCCGCACCGGAAGGGCCGCACGCCCTGAGGTCGCTCCCGGGAGTGCAGCATCGCAGCGCACCGGTCAGCCCGAGCATGAGGTGACCAGCGACTATCGCTACGTGTGGCACGAAATGGGGATCATCGCGGGCGTGAGTGCTTTCACGTTCGGGCTGATCGTGGTGCTGTCGTTCATCATCTGATTCGCAGCGGCCACGCCCCGTTTTCCCGTTTTATCGCAGGTTGTAGTACGCGACCGCCGAGGCAATAAGCGCGGCAATGAGTTGCATCTGTGCGATCCCTGGCGGGACAAATGCAAACTGCATGAGCCAGGCGATGGCGATGCCGCCAATGGCGAAGGCAATGATCACCGGGCCACGTTTCCCGCGCGTCGCCGCGTCCATCATCTTCGTGAACGCAAAACCGAGCCCGACGCCGACGAGGATCAGGAAGAATCCGAACGAAAAGGCAACCCCGAAGAATCCCCAGACAAGCCCCATGCCGATGCCGCCGCCGATCGCGACACCAGCCGCGCGCAGCGTGTGGCCGGCACTCACGTCGTACATCGGCGCTCGCCGCATTGGGGAGCAATCCTTGCACCGTGCCCCCACCGGGGACATCACCAGGCAGTTCGGGCAGATGGGCTTCTCGCAGCGCCCGCAGCGTAGCCCTGTCTCCCGTCCCGGGCAGGACACGCATTCCACAACGCCGCGGGTTGCCTGTTCCGTCATGTCGCTCCTGTGAGCAGTGGCGCTCTCCGGCCACCTGTGCCTTCGATCCTACCCCTTCTGAGGGCAAGGTGGTGACAGCTTCTTAGCCGCCTCCTGCCGCAAGGTCGACCAGCGCGAAACTAATGGTGCCTTCTGCGGCAAGGTCACCATCGACCGTCGCGCGCACCTTGCCTTTCCCAACAGGCCCCCGCAGCTTCTCGAGTTCGAACTCGAGACGGAGCTGGTCGCCGGGCCGGACAGGACGCCGGAACCGCATCTGCTCGATGCCGCCAAACGCCGGCGACTTCCCGTCATCTTCGCGTCCCTTCAGCATCGTGATGGCTGCTACCTGCGCCATTGCCTCGACGATGAGGACGCCGGGCATAATCTTCCGTCCCGGGAAGTGGCCTTCGAAGAACCATTCGTTCGCGGTGACGCTCTTTACGCCAACGGCCCGCTTTCCCTCGTCGATCTCGATTATCCGGTCGACCAGCAATAGCGGGTACCGGTGCGGGATTATTGCCTCAATATCGTCTGCTTCGAGCGTCATGGAGCCTCCTTTGGCGTCACAAACGGGACCGCGCAGCGCTCTTCCAGCAGGGCTACGAACCGGTCCACTGCCGTGTCCGGGAATGGGATGTGGCCGATTGCGATCTCGTCCGGGTTTCCGAGCCCGTGGTAATCGCTGCCGCCGGAGCAGGCGATACCGAGCTTCCCGGCGAGCATGACCAGTTCGGTCACCTGCTCTTCGTTCCAATTCTTGTAGTACGCCTCGAGACCGTCGAGCCCCCACCCCGCAAGCTGTTCCAGCGCCTCCAGATACATCCGGCCGATGAAGACGGGATGCGCCGAGAACACCACCCCGCCCTCGCGGTGGATGAGGTCGATTGCGTCTTGTGGCGACAGTTTCGCGCGGGGCACGGCCGCGGCCTTCCCATCGGCGAGCCACCGGTCGAACGCCTCCTGCACCGATGCGACGTGACCCCGCTCGACAAGCGCACGCGCCACGTGCGGACGACCTACCGAGGCCTCCCCGGCTATCTCGAACACGCGCGAGGTCTCGATCGGGGCGCCTTCGTCTCGCAGGATGGCGACGATCTTCTCCACCCGTCCGATGCGGACCTCCCGTTGCCACCGCAAGAACGACTGGATCGCCTCCGAAGAGGGGTCGAACCCATAGGCCAGCAGATGCACGTCCGAGGGCCCGAGGTCAGTGCTCAGTTCGATGCCCGGCACCAGCCGCAGGCCCCGGCGCTCCGCCACCTCGCGTGCCTCGGCGAGCCCTTCGGTCGAATCATGGTCTGTCAGCGAAAGGAGCTGGACACCGTTCGCGTATGCGGTCTCCATGACCCACGATGGCGAGCGCACGCCATCCGAGGCGGTGCTGTGCAGGTGGAAGTCGCCCTTCGCCATCACTCCACCTGGTGGTCGCAGCGGGTGATGCTGCGCGCCCGGCCAGTCGAATCGTCGATATCGAGCAGCAGCCCGTTGATCATCGCCGGCCCTTCCGCGGCCGGGAGCTTCGTCGGCATTTGCGTCAGGAAACGCTCGACTACCGCTTCGGCTTCGTCGCCAATGATGGAATCGCGCGCACCGCACATCCCCGCGTCCGTGCAATATGCCGTGCCCTTTGGCAGCAGGCGCGTGTCCGCGGTCGGCACGTGCGTATGGGTCCCCACGACTGCCGTGGCCCGTCCGTCCAGGTACCAGCCGAGCGCCTGTTTTTCGCTCGTGGCCTCCGCATGGAAGTCGACCAGGATCGCGTTGCCTGCTTTCGATTGGGCGACGAGCTCGTCGGCCGCGCGGAAGGGGTCATCGTAATCTGACCCCATGAACGTGCGGCCGATGAGGTTGATCACCGTCAGCCCCCGGAGCTCTACCATGCCGCGTCCCGGCGCCCCGGGCGGGTAGTTCGCCGGCCGGAGGATGGCCGCTTCGTTATCCAGGTACGGGTAGATTTCGCGGTACCGGAACGTGTGGTTCCCGCCCGAAATGACATCTACCCCGGCATCGAAGAGCTGGTCCGCGATCTTCGGCGTGATGCCCCGGCCGCCCGCGACGTTCTCGCCGTTTGCGACGACGTAATCGAGATGATGCTGCTGGCGGAGCCGCGGCAGGATGCGGATGACCGCATCCCGCCCGCACGAGCCCACCAGGTCGCCAAGAAACAGCACGCGCATGGGCTACTTCGCGTACTCCGTGGCGCGCGTCTCGCGGACGACCGTCACCTTGATCTGGCCCGGGTATTCCATCGTTTCTTCGATCTGCTGGCTCACGTCGCGCGCGATCCGCATCGCTTCCAGGTCGTCCACGCTTTCGGGTTTCACGACGATGCGCAGTTCGCGGCCTGCCTGGATGGCGAACGCCGCTTCCACGCCCTTCCGGCTGGTCGCAATGTGCTCCAGCGTCTCAAGTCGCTTGATATAGGCTTCGAGCGACTCACGCCGGGCCCCTGGGCGGCCACCGCTGATTGCGTCGGCCATCATCACCACGACAGCTTCCACCGTGCGCGGCGGCACCTCTTCGTGGTGCGCTTCGACACAGTGGGCCACTTCCTCGCGCCCCTTGAAGCGCCGCAGGATTTGCGCGCCCAGGATGGCATGCGTGCCTTCGACCTCGTGGTCGATGGCCTTCCCCAGGTCGTGAAGGAAGCCGCCGGCACGCGCGATGTCCACGTCAGCGCCAATCTCCCGCGCGATCATCGCTGCGATGTGCCCGGTCTCGATCGAATGTTGCAGCACGTTCTGGCCGTAGCTCGTCCGGTACTTCAGCCGCCCCAGGGTCTTCATGACCTCCGGGTGCAGGTTCATCACGCCGACGTCCACCGATGCCGATTCAGCAGCTTCAGCCATCAGCGAGTCCACTTCGCGCCGCGCCTTGTTCACCGCGTCTTCGATCCGTGTCGGGTGGATTCGGCCGTCCTGGACCAGCGACTGCAGCGCCGTCCGGGCGACTTCCCGGCGTACCGGGTCGAACGCGCTCACGGTAATCGCGTCTGGCGTGTCGTCGATGATGACGTCGACGCCGGTCGCTGCTTCGATAGCGCGGATGTTGCGCCCCTCGCGGCCGATGATGCGGCCCTTCATCTCGTCGCTCGGGATCGGCACGACCGAAACTGTCGTCTCGGCCGTTACCTCGGCCGTATAGCGCTGGATCGCGGTCGCGAGGATGCTCCGCGCACGCTGGGACGCCTGCGCCTCCACCTGCTTTTCCATCTCGCGGACGCGCCTGCTTGCCTCTTCGCGGACCTCATCTTCGATGCTCGCGAGCAATTCATTCCGGGCGTCATCGACGGACAATCCGGCGATGCGCTGGATCTCGTCCGCCTGCTGCTGCCGCAGCTCATCCGCCTCCGCACGAATGCGCGCAATCTCGGTTTCGCGGTCCTTCAGCTCCTGCTCGCGCTTCTCGAGCTGCGTTGCCTTGCGGTCGATACCCTCTTCTTTTTGGTTCAGCCGCTGTTCTGTGCGGGACACTTCCGAGCGGCGTTCTTTGACCTCCGCCTCCACAGCGGACCGCATTTCGAACGTTTCCTCTTTCGCTCGGAGTAGCAACTCCTTTTGTTGTGATTCGGCCTCAACGAGTATCCGGTTTGCTTTCTCCTCTGCTTCTTGCAGCGATGTTGCGTCTTGACGGCGCCGGACGACAAAGCCCACCACGGCGCCCACCAGAAGTCCCGCCAGGCCGACGATTACCATAAGTATCGTCGACATGTGAAAGCTCCAAGCCTCTAACCGTCGCTAAACGCGACATAAGTGTCTCCAACACGTGCTATCGGGAAGACGAACGTGTGTTCAGCTTCATGCTACGCCCGCCGCTACTGGCCGGTCAAAGCGTGTGAGATTTCATCTCACGTCTCGTGGTTGTCATCTTTTCCAACGCCCGCCCACGCTTCGTCCACGGCGCGCTCTGCCGTCTCCCGTGCGAACCCGCGACGCTGCAGGAATGCGCCCACGTGCCGGCTGAACGCCTCATATGAGTCCCGTGGCGCCTTCAGTGCGCGACGTTCGGCGAGGTCGCGCGCTGCCTCCTCATCATCGATCTCTGCGGTAGCAGCTTCCGCCGTTTGCGGGTCCACGCCGCGCGCCC
>SKSF01000108.1 GCA_007118095.1 Dehalococcoidia bacterium | reverse complement strand
GGCGCGATGATCACCCACGGCCGCCTTGGGCAGTTCAAATTCGCCATGGTGAACGTCGCCTATCTCTCGCTCGCAGCCTTCATCGCGTGGGGCCGCTTCGTTGCGGAACCCTTCGTCGCCTGACAAACATGCGCCCTCCCTGCTGGTATCGTCACACCGCTGGCAACCTCCGGGACAGGGCACATTACACGCCCGCCCGGCGGCCAGGACCCGCCGTGGACGAAAGGAATCCGGTATGAGCGACCACACTACTGACCCGGCGCTCGAAACCTTCGTCGCCCATCGCAGCCTGCTGTTCACGGTCGCCTACGAAATGCTCGGCTCCGCGACCGACGCCGAGGACGTCGTGCAGGAGACATGGCTGCGCTGGGCCAGTGTCGACCAGGCATCGGTGCGTGACCCGCGCGCCTACTTGCTTCGAATCGTCACTCGGCAGGCGCTCAACATGTTGCGGACGCTGGCGCGGCAACGCGAAGACTACGTCGGGCAATGGCTGCCCGAGCCGCTGCTCACGAGCCCCGACGTTGCCGAGGATGTCGAGCTCGCCGAGAGCCTCTCCATCGCCATGCTCGCGGTACTGGAGACGCTCGCCCCCACTGAGCGAGCCGTCTTCGTGCTCCGGGAGGTGTTCGACACGCCCTACGACGAGATTGCGGAAGCGGTCGGCAAGTCGCCGGCGGCCGTGCGCCAGGTCGCGCACCGCGCCCGCCAGCGCGTCGCTGCCCGGCGGCCCCCGATGCAGGTGAACCCGGGCGTCCACGAGCAGACGCTGGGCCAGCTCGTGGACGCCATCAGGGCGGGAGATATCGAAGCGTTGATGGACGTGCTCGCGCCGGACGTCGTGATGATCAGTGACGGTGGCGGTATTGCCGCAGCGCTCCCACGGCCCGTCGAAGGAGCCCGCAAGGTGGCCTCGGCCCTGCTGGGGGTCGGACGCGTCCGCTTCAGCACGACATCGATGCGGGTCAACGGCGCCCCTGCCCTGCTGCTCGAGATCACGGGCGAAGCATCCACCGTGGTCACCACGACGATGTCGGCTGGCCGCATCACCGGGATCTACGCGATCCGCAACCCTCACAAACTCGGGAGGATCGCGGACGAAGCGCCCCTGTCCCGGTAGGGGTACCCTACCGGGACAGGTCACATGACAGCCTGCTGCTCGACCGCTGGATCTCAGTACGCCCCCGCCCGCTCGAAAATGTCCCGCGGGTTCTGGACTGTCATCTGGTGGACCGCCTCGTCGCTTACCCCCCGCTCCTTGAGCAGCGGGATAATCGTCTTCGCGATGTGCGTGAAGTTCCATTGCGGGATGCGCTCGTCCGCCAGCCCGTCCGTCAGCATGTCCATGTAGCACGCTGCATCGTGCGACAGCGTGATCCGGTTGGCATAGCCCCGATCCACCAGCGCCGCGATCATGTCCGCGCGCTCCTCGTCGCTCCGCGGCCGCGGCAGCCCCAGCCGGTCCATCCCGCAGTAGCTCCCGTTCTGGATGATCTCGTCCAGGTAGTCGATGTCGTCCGAATCGTCCGAATGCCCGATCACCGTCCGCGAAAGGTTGACCCCTTCCTCCTTGAACACCCGCTGCTGGTCCAGCCCCGTCCGATTCTCCGGGAACGTGTGCGTGCAGATCGGCACCCCCGTCTCCCGGTGCGCCCGCGCCGATGCCCGCAGCACCCGCTCGTTCATCGGGTGCATCTCCGGTTCCGTCGCGCACTTGATCACGTTCGCTCGCACACCGGTCGTGCTGATGCCTTCCGTGATGTCCCGGACCATCAGGTCGGTCATCTCGTGGTCCCGACGCCCCACGAAATAGAACGGCGTCGAATAGTACAGCCCCGTCGGCGCGATGATTTGCATCCCCGTCTTCTCGGCCGCTTCCTTGATGAACGCCGCGTCGCGCCCGAGGTCGATCGGTGTCAGGTCGACCATCGTCTGCACACCGGCTTCCCGGGCCGCTGTGAGCTTCTGGATGGCGCGTTCCATCAGGTGGTTCCGGTCCGTTTTCTCCGGGTACTGCTGCAATATCGGTGGCCACTGAACCAGCACGTGCTCGTGCATCAGCGTGAACCCCATGTCGGCGGTATCGATCGGTCCGGTGGCGGTCTGGATAGTGGCCATGTCCCCTCCTTCGTGTCGCGCGAAACGATACGGGTTTGCGCCGCCACCGTCAGCGGCTGCGCAAAACCACCCCGGACCGCACAATTCGTTCACGTTCGCCAAAGCAACCGGGTGGCAAGAGCATGGCCAGTGCGCCTATCATCGGCCAACTGAACGGTGCCTGGACCCGAGAGGAGAACGATATGGCCGCATTGGACGGGATGCGCGTCCTCGATATGACGCAGTACGAAGCCGGGACATCGTGCACCCAGTTGCTCGCATGGCTGGGCGCCGATGTCGTAAAGGTCGAAGCCCCCGGCCGCGGCGACCCCGGGCGCGGTGTCGCCCCCACCGGCCAGACCCCCCAGTACTTCCTGAACTACAACAGCAACAAGCGCAGCGTTTGCATCGACCTCGCAAGGCCCGAAGGACGCCAGGTCCTCCTCGACCTCGTGCCCCACTTCGACGCCTTCGTCGAGAACTACGGCCCCGGCGTCATCGAAAAGCTCGGCCTCGGCTACGACGTCATGTCCGAAATCAACCCCGGCATCATCTATGGCCGCGTCAAAGGCTTCGGCCTCTCCGGTCCCTACAGCGACTATAAGTGCTACGACTGGGTCGCACAGGCGGCCGCGGGCGGCTTCTCCATGACGGGCACGGCCGATGGTCCGCCCTTGATGCCTGCGCCGACCATTGGCGATTCCGGTACCGGCATGCAGATGGCACTCGCCATCACCGCCGCCTACGTCCAGAAGCTGCGCACGGGCGAGGGCCAGTTCGTCGAGCTCTCCATGCAGGAAGCCGCCACCATGTTCATGCGCACCCAGGGCCTGCGCGAATGGGGCGAATCCGAGCCCCCGCGCATGGGCAGCCGCCGCGGCATGCCCACCGATGTCTACCCCTGCAAGGGCGACGGCCCCAACGACTACATCTTCATCATGGTCGTCACCTCCCGCATGTGGGACACCCTCTGCGCCGCCATTGGCCGCCCCGACCTCCTCGAAGACGAACGCTTCTCCACCGGCGCCCAGCGCCAGGTCTACGCCGACGAGCTCTGGGATGAGGTGGCCGCCTGGACACGCCAGTACGAAAAGTACGAAGCCATGCGCATCCTCGCCGAGTCCGGCGTACCCTGCAGCGCCGTCCTCTCCATGCTCGACCTCTTCCACGATCCGCATCTCAAAGAGCGCGGCCTCATCCAGGAGGTCGAACACCCCACCGACGGGAAACGCACCATCATGCGCAACCCCATCCGCATGTCGAAGTCAGATGTGCCCCTCAAGGCGGCGCCAACGCTCGGCGACAACACAAAGACGGTCCTGTGCAAGGACCTCGGGCTCAGCGACGAAGAAATCGCCGCCCTCACAGAACAGGGGATTGTCGGATGACATCGACCACCACCGCGGTAAACACGCGAGTCAATGAACTCATCCGCACGCAGATCGCCGAAGGTCGGCAGATTGGCGTCCAGGTCTGCGCTTACTCCGATGGCGACCTGGTCGTCGATGCCTGGGCCGGCCGCATGGGGCCGAAAGACGGGCGCCCCGTCACCGAAGACTCGCTCTTCCTCAGCTTCTCTACCACCAAGGGCATCGCGTCCACGCTCATCCACATGCTCGCCGAGCGCGGGCTCATCGATTACGACGAGCCCGTCGCCAAATACTGGCCAGCCTTCGGCCAAAACGGCAAGGATCGCCTCACCATCGCGCAGATGATGAGCCACCAGGCCGGCCTCCATCGCATGCCCGAGCCGTTCGCCCCCGAGCACATCACCGATTGGGACGACGGTATCCGGCGCATGGAAGAAGGCGTCCCCGCGTACGAACCGGGCACGGCCACCGGCTATCACGCTGTGACCTTTGGTTGGCTCGTCGGCGGCCTCGTCCAGGCCGTGACCGGCAAACACATCAAGGACCTCATCCGCACCGAAATCGCCGAACCCCTGGGCGAAGCTGACAACATGTTCGTTGGCATCCCCCACGGACTCGACGACCGCCTCACCACGCTGGAGATTGTCCCCGCCGGGGAGGGCCTCCCTATTGAAGACGACGCCGAGTTCTACAAGGCCATGCCAAAGACCATGTGGCAGCACTTCAACTCCATGCCCTTCCGCGAGGCCTGCCTGCCCTCCGGCAATGGCCACTTCACCGCCCGCTCACTTGCCAAGATGTACGCGGCGCTTGCCGGCGACGGCTCTATCGAGGGCACGCGCCTCGTGCAGCCCGACCGCATCGCCTACATGCAGCAGCTCCAAACGGCCGATGTCGACGTGGTCCTCGGTATGCCGACACCCAAGTCCATTGGTTTCTTCCTCGGTGGCGAGGCCGAAGGCATCCACGGCCCCACGGGTCCGCGCCCAACGGCCTTCGGTCACCCCGGTGCTGGTGGCTCCGTTGGCTTCGCCGACCCAGAAGCTAGCCTCTCCGTCGGCGTGACGCTGAATAAGATGAGTTACCCTGATCCCGGCGAAGGCGTCACCCTCGAAATCTGCGACCTCATCCGCAGCGAACTCGGAGTCGCCTGAGCGTCATCCTCCCTGCGGCGAACTAGCGGAGAGCTGGCCGGTATCATTACCGGCCAGCTCTTTCGTCGTGCAACGACTGGGCTCGGCGCCTCACTCCTGCGCTCGCCGGCTCGCAACTATCGATGATCGGACCGCCCCGCCGCCCATGACTGCCGCTACCAGGACCAGCGCCAGCGCCAGCCGGGTGCCCGCAGCCAGCGCGACATAAATCAGGAGCAGCACCGGCGCCCAGACAAATAGCAGGCCCGCCAGCCGGTTCGACTTCTTTCCCCGCCACAGGACCCACGTCCCCCACGCGTAAACAAGCAACAGCCCTGTGACCACTGCCAGGAGTTCGTTATCCGTCATACTCATGCGTCGCGTATCGTAGCGGGAAACGGCTCCCGCCGCGCTCAACGACGCCGCGAACGCTTCGTCCGCCGTTTAACCACCGCCTGACGCTGCCGGGTTGTCATCGTCAGGCCCAGCGCCACCACGGCCGCCAGCCCCGTTGCCCCCATCAACACCAGGCTCACCGTTGAGTCGCTGAACAGTGCCACGTTCCCCAGCACCGCGACCGCCATCCACGTGAAAACCAGCCCCGCCGTCCGGTTATCCGGGTTCCCGCGCCACAGCAGCCAGGTCCCCCACCCGAACACAATCGCAAGTGCGAGCACCACCGTCGCGAGCTCGTTCGTCGTCATCCACCACCTCGCCCGTGCAACGTGCGGCGCCCGCGTGGTCCGGGCGCACCATGGGCCCGCATATCTTCCCAAGGCCCGCAGGGAACGCCAAATGGCAGCTACCGCCAGTCTTCCCCGCTCTGCGGCAGCGTCAGCCCGGCCCAGCCCTTCTCCAGCGTCACCGGCCCTGCCGAGCTGATGTTCTTCTCCAGGAGCCACCACCGCCCATCGCGCCGCTCGAACCGATCCTCGTAGTTTCCCCACCCGATGCGCGACTTGTCGTGCACCTCGTACGTCAGCAAGAAATACGCACGGCACCGCGCCTGGTCGCCATCGACCTCCACCTGCACGTTCGCAAGGTAATGCCGCCGGTTCCGCCATCCCCAGTTGTGGCAGTATTCGTGGTACCACGCGAGCACCTCGTCCCGGCCACGCCGGTCGAGGTCCCCCGGCGTCATTGTCAGCCGCGCATCCTCCGCGAAGATGTCCTCCAGCCGTTCCACGCGGTTTTCATCGATAGCCCACGTGTACCGCGTTTCCAGCTCCGAAATCTCAAGCTTCGCCGCCACCGTCTCCAGGTCGAATCCCATTGCTGCCTCCCTTCAATCGTTGCAGTCATCCTACCGATGGAAGGCAACCGGTCAGTTCCCGCTACGGAACCAGCACGACTTTGCCCGATGTTTCCCGCTGCTCCAGCGCACGATGAGCCTCCGCTGCCTGTCCTAGCGGATACGCCTGGATGGTTGGCTGCAGGTGCCCGGCTGCCGCCTGTTTCAGTGCTTGCTCCTCAAGCGCGCGCATTCCGCCGGGGTAGGCAAGCATGCGCGGCCCAACAGCTGCCACGGCGCTGATCCCCAGTGAGTAGAGGTCGTCGGCTGTCACGTGGGTTGGCTCCCCGGATGACCAGCCATACATGACGGTCCGACCGCGCGGCGACAGCAGTTCCAGCGCCGCTCGCCCCACGCATCCGCCGACACCGTCGAGCACAAGCGTCACGCCTGAGACCACGTTTCGGACACGCTGCGGCCAATCGTCGGCGAGGTAATCGAACGCGTAATCCGCGCCGAGGGCACGGACACGCGCGGCTTTCGGCTCACCGCCTGTGACACCGATGACCGTTGCTCCCGCGCGCTTTGCCGCTCCGCTGAGCAACAAACCGAGCCCGCCTGCAGCCGCCGTGACGAGCACCACATCATCCGCGCGGATTGCAGCAGCGTCGAGGATGCCCACCGCTGTGCGGCCGGTCCCGATCATGGCGACGGCGGCCTGGGCATCCAGTCCCTCCGGGATCAAGTGCAGTGACCCTTGAGGGGCGACCGCGAATTCCGCATAACCGCCCCCCGCTGCGCCAAGGTGAACCACGACCCGTTGGCCCGGCCACAGCCCCTCAACACCGGGCCCCGCCGCGTCCACCGCCCCGGCCACCTCTCGCCCCGGGATCGTCGGCAGCGACGGCGGAGGGTACGGGCCGCCCGCCTGGCCCTTTCGAATTGTCGTGTCCACAAGGTGCACGCCTGCCGCTTCGACGGCGACGCGGACCTCGTCGTCAGCAGGGTTCGGGTCCGGCGTCTCTTCGTACTTCAACGTCTCCGGCGCTCCGAACGTGTACTGTCGTATCGCGCGCATTGCTCCTCCTGTATCGACCACTCGCGAACCGGCCTCGTCGATACTAGGAGTTCAAGCGAACTTGAAGTCAATCCGGGACGTGCGAAGCGGGCTCACCCCTTCCGTGCGTGCATCAGGACGCGCTTGTACGTGTACATGAACGGCCGGTCATCCCGCAGCGTGCGCATCAGTCGCGAACGGTACTCCTCCACGTATTTCTCGTAGACCTCCTCCCGCATCCGCGACTGGTATGCGGTCAGATACGTCCCCTTCACCCACTCCACCACTTCCTCGCGCGAATCCAGCAGGTGCGGGTAGATCTGCACCCGCACGTCGATCTCCTCGAACCCGAGTGTATGCAGTAACTCCGCGTACCACTCCGGTTGCTGCACCGGCCACTGCCGCTGGTAGCCGTCCAGCTCGCTCGCAAACGGCTCCTCCCGCGCCACCGCGTCGGCAATAACGTGTGATGGGTGCTCGTGGTTCGCGGGCATCTGCACCGCCAGTTGCCCGCCCTCGTTCAGCCCCGCCGCCAGCCGTTCGAACAGCTTCTCGTGGTCCGGCGCCCACTGCAGCGCCGAGTTCGAAAACACCAGGTCCAGCGGCTTGGTCGGTGCAAACCGCAGGATCGTCCCCAGCTTGAATCGTAGGCCTCGGCCGGCATGTGCTTGCGCCCGTTCGAGCATCGCCTCCGAGTTGTCGAGCCCGATCGTCACCGCCACCTGTGTCGTGTCGTGCAGCTCCCGCGTCAGCTCACCCGGGCCGCACCCCAGGTCGATCGCCCGCCCGCCCGGGATGGGCTCCACCATCGCCAGCAGGTCACGAAACGGCTGCCTCCGCTCCTCCCGGAACTTCGCGTACTGGTCGGGATTCCATGCGTCCGCCATCGCCTAGCCGATGACCCCGCGCTCCCGGAGGTCGTCGATGTCGGCTTCCGAATAACCCGCCCACTCTGCCAGTACCCGGCCGGTGCTCTCGCCCTGGCCGGGCATGCCCTTCCCCACCGCCGCCGGTGTCGCCGAGAGGTGCATCGGCGAATTCGGCAGCTTCAGCGTCCCTTCCATCCCGTATGGCAGCGGTACATCCACGAGCATGTTGCGCGCCGCCACGTGCGGGTCGTCGAACAGGTCCGCAATCGAGTTCACCTTCCCCACCGAGCACACATTCGCCGGCTCGATCAGTGAGAACCACTCGTCCGTCGTGCGCTGGCGCAACGTCGCGTGCAATTCCGCTTCCAGCTCATCGACATGCTCCAGCCGCGCGCGGTTCGTTGCGAACCGCTCATCGAACGCCATGTCGTCGCGGTCGATGAGCGCACAGAACAGTTCCCATTCCTTCACGTTGGCGATCACCATGTACCCGTCGGCTGTCTCGAACGGTCCGAACGGCGCAACCAGCGGGTGCCGTCCACCCTGCCGCGTCGGGTTCTCATCGAACGCGGAGTGCCGCACGATCGCGTTCTCGCACAGCGCCATCTGCGCTTCCATCAATGCCACGTCCACGAGCTGCCCTTCACCCGTGAGCTCCCGGGCCCGGAGCGCCGCCATCACCCCCAGCGCCATGTACAGCCCGCCGACCATATCGCCCATGCTCACGCCCACGCGCATCGGCGGCCCGCCGGCAGGCCCGTTCAGTCCCATCGTCCCGCCCATCGCCTGCGCCACCGCGTCCACCGCGGGCATGTGGCTGTACGGTCCCGTCTGCCCAAATCCGCTCAGCGCCGCGTAGACCAGCCCCGGGTTCTCCTTCCGCAGCTCCTCGAACCCCAGCCCGAGCCGGTCCATCGTCCCCGGCCGGAAGTTCTCCACCACCACGTCCGCTTCCCGCGCGAGCCGCTTCACCGCTTCCTTGCCATCTGGCTCCTTCAGGTCGATGCAGATGCTCCCCTTGCCGCGGTTCGGGCTGAAGAAGAAGGTGCTAATCCCCTGGTAATACGGGCCGAACCCGCGCTGCTTCTCCGTCGTCTCCGGGTATTCCACCTTCACGACATCGGCGCCCAGGTCTGCAAGTTGCATCGTCCCGAACGGTCCCGCTAGCGCCCAGGTGAAGTCGAGCACGCGTATCCCGGAAAGCGGCCGCACTGCTCCCTGCGTTCGACCTGCTGGCATGCGCTACATTCTACGGGCCGTGCAGCCCTCCGGTCGCATGTCCCACCCCTGCGCCGCTGCTGCCACGTTTAGCCAGGCTTACCCGCGCTGAAACGGGGCGCATGCTGTCGGGACAAACGATCAAACAATCCATGGGGGTGCGAGCTATGCAGATCGAGTTACTATGGTCGGACGATTGCCCGAACTACGAAGCGACCGAACAGATGATCCTTGATGTCCTGGACGAGCTTGGTGTCGAAGCCACGTTGATCCGGCTCCACGTGGCGAACGATACGGTCGCGCAGGCGCTGCGCTTCCCTGGCTCCCCCACGATCCGCGTCAACAACCACGACGTCGAACCCGGCTGGCAGGACACGGGCGAATACGCGCGCCGCTGCCGCGTATATCCGACCGACGACGGCTTGCGCGGCCTGCCGGAACGCCGCTGGCTCGTTTCCGCCCTCGCGGATGAGGCGCGGCAGCCATGCCAGTTCCCGGCTGGGAGCCAGCCTTAACGAGTCCGCCTGATCACGGACAGTCAGTGACACGCGTAGCGACGCAGCCCGTGCAAGCCAGTCCTATCGCCCCCGGAAGTCGGGCTTCCGCTTCTCGGCGAACGCCCGCGGACCTTCTTCTGCGTCTTCCGTTCGCAAGATCTCGGCATACTTCCGCGCTTCCAGCCGCAACCCATCTTCCAGCGGCATCCCGAACCCGCCTTCGTACGCCGCCTGCTTCATCGCCTGCATCGCCAGCGGCCCGTTCTCCAGCAGTTTTCGCGCCCACTCCATCGCCGTCTCCTGCGCCAACCCCTCGTCGACTACCTTGTTCACGAGATGGATACGCTCAGCTTCTTCGGCATCTATCCGCTCCGCGAACAGGATCATCTCCATCGCCTTCCCGAACGGGATGTAACGCGCCAGCCGCTGTGTCTGGCCGCCCCCCGCGACAATCCCCCGCTTCGCCGCCATCGTCCCGAACGTCGCGTTCCGCGCCGCGACGCGCACGTCGCATCCCAGCGCAAGCGCCAGGCCGGCCGCAAGGCAGTGCCCGTTGACCGCCGCGATCACTGGCTTCCATATGCCGTCCGGGGTCAGCCGGTTTTCCGAGCGTGCGCGGCTCCAGTCACCCTGCTCTTCGTTCGCGCTCTTCACCAGGTCTCTGCCAGCGCAGAACGCTTTTTCGCCAGCACCCGTGACCACGGCGACCCGGAGCTCATCGTCATGCTCGAACGTCTCCCAGGCCGCGCCGAGCTGCTCGTACATCTCGACGTCGATGCTGTTCATCGCTTCGGGCCGGTTCAGGGTGATCAGGAACACGCCATCGCGGCGCTCGGTATCGATTGGCATGACGCGAGCCTACACCGTTCCGTCGGAAGAATCGTCAGTCCGGCACGTTCCCCATCGCACGGTCGAGCGCCGCCAGGAGCCGCGCCTTCATGTCGACGAACTCGGCGTCTGAAACGACTTCCAGTCCTCGTGGCCGCGGAAAGCGCACGTCCACCCGTTCGATTAGCCGCCCCGGCCGCGCCGACATGACATAAACGACATCCGACAGCAGCAGCGCCTCCTCCACATCGTGCGTTACGAACAGTACGGTCCGCTGGTCCCGTTGCCAGACCTCCTGCAGCCACTGGTGCATCCCCCGCCGCGTGATCGCGTCCAGCGCCCCAAACGGCTCATCGAGCAGCAGCACTTCCATCGGCAACAGGAACGTCCGCAGCAGCGCCAGCCGCTGCCGCATCCCCCCGCTGAGCTGCGAAGGCCACGCCTGTTCGAACCCCGCGAGCCCGAACTGGTCGAACAGCGACAGCGCCCGTTCCCGCGCCTCGTGCTTCGAAACGCCCGCAATCTCCGCGCCCAGCACGGCGTTGTTCAACGCCTTTTTCCATGGCAGCAACAGGTCCCGCTGCGGCATGTAGGCCGTATGGCCCGCCCGCCCGCATGTGTCCTCGCCGCTCGCTTGCGCCGTCCCCTTGTTGGGCACGAGCAGCCCGGCGAGCACGCGCAACAGCGTGCTCTTGCCGCAGCCGCTCGGTCCCACAATGCTCACGAACGATCCGCCCGGGACATCCAGGTCAATGTCCTCGAGCACCCGCAACGGCGGTCGCCCGGGAAAGCTTAGCGACAGCCCCTCGACCTGGATGCCCGTCATCGTGCGCACCACTGTACTGGCGCGCATCACTTAGGGCAGGAACTCGTTCGTGTACGCTTCCTCCACGTCGATCTGCGTCTCCGTCAGCTCCGCTTCTCGCAGGAACGCCTCGAATTCGACCCAGATATCCAGTTGCTGCTCGCCCCACTGCCTTTCCGTGAACGCGAACTCGTTCGACAGGAACAGCGCACTCGGCCGCACGAGGTCCTCATCGAGCTCCGGCACCGCCTCCAGCAGGATGTCCGCTGCAGCTCCCGGGTCCTCAATGGCGAACTCATAGCCCTCTGTGGTCGCGGCAAGGAACGCCTCCACCACCTCCGGCTCGTCCGCAATCATCGATTCGCTGGTGATGATGAGCGGTGTGTACCAGTCCGGGATGCAGTCCAGGTAATCGCGGAACCGGATGAAGTTCACGTCTGCACCTTCGATTTCTTGCGCACGGATGCCGTCCCAGCCGTCAAAAATCCAGACGAAGTCGTACTGGCCGCGCTCCATGCCCACCAGGTAGTCCACATCACCCACCTCGGTGAACGTTACCGCGTCCGGGTCGCCCCCTTCGCACTCCACCAGCGTCCGGACGAGCTCCGTCTCCAGCGCGCCGCCGAAGCCCCCGTAGGCGTGACCCTCCAGGTCAGCCGGCTCTTCGATCCCGGTCTCCGCCAGCGCCATCAGGCTCGAAGTGTTCTGCTCGATAACTGCGGCAATCGAAACCACGGGCACACCCTGTTCCCGTGCCGGGATCACCGCTTCCTGCACCGAAATGCCGAAGTCCGCCGCCCCCTGCGCGATGACCTGCTCAACACCGCCCGCGCCCGGCTCGACGATGTCTACGGAGAGCCCGGCTTCTTCGTAGTATCCCTCGGCGTTGGCGATGAAGATGCCGAGGTGGTTCGTGTTCGGAGTCCAGTCGAGCATCACGGTCACGTCACGCAGCTCTTCGGCTGGCGCGTCGTCCGTCGCATCGTCATCCACCGCGTCATCGGTTGGGTCGTCGACCGCATCGTCCGCCGTGTCGTCCACTGTGTCCGCGACACCATCGTCCACGGGTTCGCCGTTCATGTCCTCGTCGTCATTGCCACAGGCAGCAACAGCGAGGGGCAGCGCGAGCAGCGCAACCAGCATAATGAGCCGCTTCATGAGTTCCCTCCATCTTTGAGATGCATCCACGGCGCCGCCCACCGGCTCAGGAGATGGACAGCGGCGAAGAGCGCCATGCTCAACACGGCGATAATCACAATCGCCACGAAAATCTGGTCCGTCCGGTACGCCGCGCTCGAACGGTTGATGTAGATGCCCAGCCCGGATGACGCTCCCACCCATTCCGCGATCACCGCCCCCGCAATCGCATACGCCGAAGCAATCTTCAGCCCTGCGAAGAACGACGGTATCGCCGACGGGATGAGCACATGCCACAGCGTCTGCAGCCGGTTCGCCCCCATGCTGTGGACCAGCGCGATGAGGTCCCGGTCTGCCCGCAACAGCGCATCAGATGTACTGACCACCACCGGGAAGAACGCGATCAGCGCAACGATGATGACCTTCGGCGTCATCCCCAGCCCAAACCAGATGACCAGTAGCGGCGCCAGGACGATCATCGGGATGGTCTGCGAAACGATGAGCAACGGGTAGAGCACCCGCCGTACCAGCGTGATGCTCGCGATGATCGCCGCGAGAAACACCCCCACGGCCGCGCCAATCGTGATCCCGAGCAGCGCTTCTTGGAGCGTTGTCCACGTGTGCTCCGGCAGCACCGCCCGCGTGTCCATGAACGCCGTCCAGACGCGGCTCGGCGCCGGGAGGATGTACGGTCGGATATCCAGCGCGCGGACCGCCACTTCCCAGAGCCCGACCAGCATCACCAGCAGCAGGAACGCCGGGAGGTACGCCGCAGCCGCCCTCCTCGCCACCCGGACCGGCTCCGCCAGCAGCGGGTGCTGCCCGATCGCCGGCAGCTCCCGCGCGCTCATTGCCGGAACTTGCCCGTCAGGCTCGAAATCGTCGGCGCCGATGCAGCCCGCGATTCAAATACCTTGATGACAGCCCCGGCACTCTCGGCGCCCGCCCGGAAGCACGCCTCGTGGATCTCCCGCAGGAGCGGCCACACCTCGTCCGGCTCGCCTTCGATGGTCGTGCCAAGTGCCCCGACCTCGTAGTGCAGCCCCGAACGCTCGATGACATGGATGGCGGCTTCGACCGACGCGTACGGCGCGGCTTCCGTCCCCATCGGACGCGGCAACACCTGGATTTCGACGAGCATGTGCGCCTCCCGGGTTCACCACCGAACCGCCGGTCGCTGCGAGCATATCGAGAGGACGCGGGCCCCTGGAGGAGTCAAGGGAAAAGCAAAAGGCCGCGGGTCCAGCGTGTGGGCCGGCCCATCGGCCTGTCATCACCGCTTCCCTTCGCTCGCATTACCGAGATCAGGTTCCTGGGGTCTCTCGAGGAATCTCAGCCCTGAAGGCTCCCCCAGCGGCAAACCTATTGGTTTCTATTAGCGAGACTATGCCGGCAGATCCCGCCGGTCAAGCACATCCACCATCGGTCGTCACGTGTGCCTCCAGCAGCACATGTCCACCTGGGGTTTGATCGCCCGGGCCTTACATGGCGATTAGCAAGTACGAGAAGATAGACTCGCATGGATGTACCACGTACCTCCCAGTTCACGACCCGATAGAGGTTGAATTGTGACAGAGCAACAAAGCAACTCGATGCCGCCCGCGGCGACCCCCGGGACACCGGAAGCCGATCGCGTCCGTAGCTACCTTCAGGCGCAAGCCGCCAGGCTCCCGCTCCCGCATCTCGTGGAGAAAGTACGGACCGATATGCAGCAGGTAAAGGAATCGCTCCATGCCGTTCCGGAGGCCCGCTATACGCTTCGGCCTGCTGAGAATGACTGGTCTGCTAACGAGGTGGCCAATCACCTCGTCCAGACGAGCAGGGGGGTCGCGCTCGGGATTACGATGGTCCTCGATTCGGGCGCCACGCCTGGCGAAATCACCGATCTCATCGACTCCTCCCACGAAACGCACAGCCCGGGGGAGTGGTGGCGAATCTTGGAGACTGACCGGGAGGAAATCCTCCAGCGCGTGAGCAAGGCGTCCGGCGAAGAACACCTTGACGTCCTCTGGCCGCACAGGGTTTTTGGCGATCTCAACTGGCGCGAGTGGCTTCTCTTCATGCGCGTCCACGACCTTGACCATGCCCGGCAGCTTCTCGCTGTCGCGGATGAAGTAAACGCCTGATGACTACTGTCCGCGGCCGTCCGTTAAAGATTGCAGTAGGCACTGGCCTCGCGGACGAGGACTGGGAGCAGAGTGCTATCTGGGTCCGGGAGGCGGAACGGCTCGGTGTCGATTCCGTCTGGTCCAATGAGGCTTGGGGCTTCGATGCCGCAACACCGCTCGCATTCTTGGCAGGCATGACTTCCACGATCCGCCTGGGCACAGGAATCCTCCAGGCCGGGACCAGGTCTCCGGCTAACATCGCCATGACTGCTCTCTCGCTCGCCTCGATGAGTGGTGAGCGGTTTTCTCTCGGCCTGGGCGCGAGTGGCCCCCAGGTCATCGAAGGCTGGCACGGGGTGCAATTCAATTCCCCCATGACGCGGCTGCGGGAGACTGTCGAAATCGTCCGCATTGCTGCCAGCGGTCAAAGACTCAGCTTTAGCGGAAAGATCTACCAGATACCCTTGCCTGGCGGACCAGGAAAAGCGCTCCAGGCCGGCGCAAAGCCCCGGAACATCCCGATCTATCTCGCCACCCTCGCGCCCAGGAGCCTCCAAATGACCGGCGAGATTGCCGATGGCTGGCTCGCGTCATCGTTCATGCCAGATCACGCCGGGGCATTTGTCGAACATATCGCCGTCGGCGCGAGGCGGGCTGGCCGACAGCTCGCCGAGATCGACCTGCAGGCGGGCGGCGTCGTGGCGTTCTCCGACGATGTCGACGCCCTCATCCCGCCGCGGAAACCTGGCTTCGCCTTCGAGATAGGGGCCATGGGCTCCCCCGCGCAGAATTTCTACGCTCAGGCGTACGAGCGTCAGGGTTATGGCGAGGTCACCCGGCGCGTCCAGGATCTCTGGTACGAGCGGCGTCGCGAGGAGGCCGCGCAGCTTATCCCTGACGAATTCGTGCTGCAGTCGAACCTGCTGGGAACTCCGGCGATGGTGAAAGATCGCATCCGCACCTATCGGGATGCCGGCATCACGACGCTCCGCGTCCAGCCGGAAGGTAAGACACTGGACGAGCGCCTTGCGACCCTTGGACAGCTCATGGAACTCGTTCTGGAAGTGAATGCCGAGCCGTAGCCCCCAAACCGTCGGTGGCAGCCACGGAAACGAACGAGCCCGGCCAAGAGTTGGCCGGGCTCACACTTCAAATGCGCCGAGGCGCGCCCCTTACTGCTTGCTCGCCAGGTAATCCTTGAGCGTCTGGCCCGTCCGCCACATCGGCTCGGCGCCGTCCAGGTCGCAGATCTGCTGCCAGTTCTGCTGCACCCACTCGGCGTCCTTCAGGTCGTCCGTGCCCGGCTGGACACCCTTGCCTTTCACGATCGATGCGCGGTTGAAGTTCCCCGCACCGGCCTCGATGACGTAGCCGCTGTCAGTGCAGTCCTGCGAAACCATGTACACGACCGCCGGCACAACCATTTCCGGCACCAGCTTCTGCAGCATGTCTTCCTGCATCACCGTCGCCGTAAGGCGCGTCCCGGCCACCGGCGCGATGGTGTTCACGTTCACATTGTACTTCGCGCCCTCCTGCTTCAGCACATTCATCAGCCCGAGCATGCCCGTCTTCGCCGCGCCATAGTTTGCCTGGCCAAACTGACCGTAGATGCCCGAGCTCGAAGTGGTCACCACCACGCGGCCGTAGCTCTGCTGCCGGAAGACCGGCCACGCCGCGCGCAGCACCGTGAACGTGCCCTTCAGGTGCACCGCCACCACCTTGTCCCAGTCTTCCTCGCTCATGTTGTGGAACGCCGTGTCCCGCAGGATGCCTGCGTTGCAGATCACAACGTCCAGGCGGCCCCACGTGTCCATCGCCTGCTTCACCATCTCGAAGCCGCCGTCATATTCCGCGACGTTGTTGTAGTTCGCGACGGCCTCGCCGCCGGCTTCCTTGATCTCGTCGACCACCTTCTGTGCCGGGGAGCGGTCCGCGCCTTCGCCGTGCGGGTCACCGCCAAGATCGTTCACCACCACCTTCGCGCCCCGCTTCGCGAGGTCTATCGCGTATGCCCGGCCCAGGCCCGCGCCCGCGCCGGTAACGAGGGCCACCTGTCCATCAAATCGAATAGCCATACCTGTTAATCCTTCCGTGTCGTACTGAGTGCGGTTCGGCTATACCGCCATTGCAACTCGGCAGCGTACCAGTAAACGCCGCTGCGATCTTTCCGCTAGGCACGGACGGGGAGCGCGCATCCAATCACATCCCGCACGTCCGCCACCTCGTTCGCGCTCAGCCATTGTTCCAATCCCTCCACCACGTCCAGCAGCGCCCGCGGATTCGCAAACGT
>SKSF01000147.1 GCA_007118095.1 Dehalococcoidia bacterium | reverse complement strand
GCATACGTGCGCGGGACAGCGGTCCAGGACATTCCGCTGTGGCGGATGGTCAACGAACCGGAGCGGACCGTTCGCCGCCGCGCGCGGCGGTGGGCCAGGACCGCGGGGGAGGCCGGTTCGGTCGTCCGGTCGCAGACGATGGTTGGCGGGGGATCTTTGCCGGGACAGGGTGTACCGACATGGTGCGTTTCGCTTCGGATCCCCGCCGTGGACGAAGCGCACGCGGCCCTGCGCTCAAACGACCCGCCAATCACCGGGCGCGTTGAGGATGGCGCACTCTTACTCGACCCTCGCTGCGTGGACCCACGGGACGATCGACGCGTGGCGCAGGCGATATGGCGGGTTATGAGCGAGGTTCGTACTACCTGACCGAGGGTTTGACCGTCGATCCACAGTCGACGTATAGTGCCGAAAGTTACGAATTTCACAACCCGCGATGCGGCGGGGACCTATGACACTTGAGATTCCTGAGGTTGTGATCAACCGCCTCCCTGTTTACGCGCGTGCGCTCGCGCAGCTTGCCGAAGCCGGCGAAACTGTCGTCAGCTCGCAGGCGCTCGGAGAGGCGCTCGACGTGACGCCCGCGCAGATCCGGAAGGATCTGAGCTATTTCGGCCGCTTCGGCAAGCAAGGACGCGGGTACAACGTACCAACCCTGCTCGCCAAGCTGCGGGAGATACTCGGGCTTGATCGGCGGTGGCGCGTTTGCATCGTTGGTGTGGGGCGGCTTGGCCAGGCGATCGTTGAATATGGTGGCTTTGAGCCGCAGGGCTTCACGATCATGAGCGCGTTCGATTCCGACTCGGAGCTGGTGGGCACGTCGATTGCAGATGTTGAAATCCGGCACGTGGACGAGCTGCAGTCGTATCTTGCCGAGACACGCATCGACATTGGCATCGTTTCGGTTCCGGGCCGGGTGGCCCAGGAGACCGTCGATGAGCTCGTCAAAGGCGGCATCCGCGCAATTTTGAACTACGCCCCGATAACCGCCCACGTGCCGCCGGGCGTGAGCATCCGCCACATCGACCCGGTGCTCGCGATGCAAAGCATGACGTTCTACCTGAAGCGGCCGGCCGGCGTCGTCGCGATTCGCGAGTAGTTAGCGGTCGGGCTGGGGAAACAGACCCACCAGGTTCTCTTCCTCGGTGGGAAGGCTGCGCTTGATGACCTCGATGTGGTCCAGGGCAATGCCGGCGCCGACCGCAACACACTCGAGCGGGTTGTCGGCGACGTAGCAAGGGACACCGGTCTCCTGCGTCAGGAGCTCGTCGAGGTGGCGCAGAAGGGCGCCGCCGCCCGTGAGGAGGATGCCGCGGTCGATGACGTCGGAGGCGAGTTCGGGCGGCGTCTTCTCGAGGACGGTGCGGACGGTCTGCACGACGACACCCAGTGAGTCCTGGATCGCATTCGAAATCTCGACGCTGCTGAGCGTAATTGTCTTGGGAAGGCCGCTGAGCTGGTCGCGGCCCCGCACCTGGCTTTCGAGCCCTTCATCAACGGGGAGGGCACTCCCGATGGCCATCTTGATCTCTTCGGCGGTGCGTTCGCCAATGATGAGGTTATGGCGCCGCCGGGTGTAGGCGACGATCGCCTCGTCGAGCCGGTCGCCAGCCATCCGGACGGACTCACTCACGACGATGCCATAGAGGGAGATGACCGCTGCTTCGGTCCGTCCACCACCAATGTTCACGACCATGTTGCCGCGGGCGGTCCCAATCGGGACGCGGGCGCCGATGGCAGCGGCGAGGGGCTCGGGGACGAGGTGGGCAGGTTTGCGGGCTCCGGCCTGCTCAGCGGCGTCCCGGACCGCACGCTGTTCGACGCTTGTGACGCCGGCGGGGACCGTGACCATCACTTCCGGACGGATAAGGTTGAAGCGGCCGGTGACCTGGCCGATGAAGTACCGCAGCATCGCTTCGGTGGTGAGGTAGTCGGCGATGACACCGTCGCGCATGGGGCGGACGACACTGATCGAGCCGGGCGTGCGGCCCTGCATCGAACGTGCCTCGTCACCGACGGCGACGATAGTGTTGTCACGGTTATGTTGAGCCACGACAGAGGGTTCGCTGACAGTGATGCCCTGCCCTTTGACGTAGACAAGGATGTTTGCGGTACCAAGGTCAATGCCGACGCGGCGGGAAGCGAAGAGTTGCACGCGGATCAGGTCCGTTCGATCTCGACACCCAGGCCGCGCAGCTTCTCGTCCAGCCGCTCATACCCACGGTCGAGATGGTGTATTTCGTCGATCACAGTGTGCCCCTTTGCGACGAGCGCCGCCAGCAAGACAGCCGCACCGGCGCGCACATCGAGCGCGCGGACGTGGGCGCCGTGGAGGGGCGTGGGACCGCTGATGATTGCGGATGAGGCGGTGCTCACAATCTCGGCGCCCAGTTTGCGTAGCTCGCCGACATAGAGCATGCGGTTGTCAAAGACCCGCTCGTGGACCACGGAGATGCCGTTTGCCTGCGTGAGGAGCGTCGCGAGCGGGGCGTGCAGGTCGGTAGCAAGGCCAGGGTAGGGCAATGCCTGGAAGCTGAGAGGTCGAAGCGGCCCATTCCCGGTGACCCGAAGGGAGCCATCTTGCTCTTCGACGGTGCCGCCCGTGGCGCGGAGCTTGTTGATCATCGCGTCCATGACCGGCCATGGGGCATCTTCGATGACGACATCGCCGCCGGTTATCACGGCGGCGACTGCCCACGTCCCGGCTTCGATGCGGTCGGGCATGACTCGCGCGGTTGCGCCGTGCAGACGTTCGACACCTTCGATTGTAAGGACCTGGGTCCCGATGCCACTGACGTTGGCGCCCATAAGGTTGAGGAGGCGCGCCAGCTCTTGCACCTCGGGCTCGGTCGCGGCATTCACGATAGTGGTCTGTCCTTCTGCCAGGACGGCCGCCATCATGACGTTCTGTGTCCCGGAAACGGAAGGATAGTCCATGAAAAGGCGGGTACCGACCAGGCGCTGTCCACCGGTGCGACGGACAACGTAGCGGCCACTTTCGCGGGTGATGGTCGCGCCCATCGCCTGGAAGCCTTCGAGGTGTACGTCGATCGGGCGCTGGCCGATCACATCACCGCCCGGGGGTGCGGAAGCTGCAAGCCCGTGCCGGGCGAGCAGCGGACCCATGACCTGAAAGGAAGCGCGGTTTTCGGTGATCAGCTCCGTGGGGGCTTCAAAGAGGTTGACTCCGCCGCCGTTGATGCGAAGGCGGCCACTTTCAAGCCGTTCGACTTCTGCGCCGACAGCGGTCAGCAGCTCACCGAGGGACGCGACGTCGCTGATGTCCGGGACGTTCTCGAGAATGACGTCTTCGTCGGTGAGGAGCGCGGCGCACATGGCAGCGAGCACCTCATTCTTGGCGCCAGAGACGCGGACACGGCCATCAAGGACTGTGCCCCCGTTCACAACATATCGGGGTGCCTGGGCTTGCTGGGTTCTCATGGGTCGGGGCTCAGGATAGGGCTTATGTGTTGCTGAAGCTACCCACACGAAAGCTTGTGAGTTGCGATAGGATGTCGCAAGCGGAAGGTACAGGCTGTGGAGAGAACGACCTATGTCCGCGGCGTGGTGGATGCGCTGAACGCGATGGCCCAAAGGATGAGCAATGCGGCGCCGCCCTTCGCGCCGGACAGCATCCCGGCCGAGCGAGCGGAAGCCGTGCGCCAATGGCGGCGGTCACTCGTCAACCAGGTGCGCGATACGGCCGTGGCGGACATCGAACGGCTGGAACCGCCCGAGGACCTGCGCGAGTTTCACCAGGACCTGGTCCAGAGCATCCGGCAGCCAGGTTCCGAGGACGGCCTGCCGCGATGGCATGGCGCCCCGCAAACGGAAGGATGGCCGCGGCTGATGATGCGCCTGGCGATGATGTGCCAGGAAGCGGACGTGCCCTTCCCAACCAGCGTCCGTGGCCAGGGGCAGCCGGCGGAACCAGAACCCGAACGGGTGCCCGGTGGGGACTGGCGCGCGAAGCTGCGGCGTGAACTGGAGCTCCGCGGACACCCGGACCCGCAAGAGGCTATCGATGAGCTGGAAGAGCTCCGGAGCCGCGATCCAGGCGACGAGGAAGATGCGTAGGTCAGCGCAGCCCTAGAACGATGCTGGCCCCACTCGAAAGCGGGGCCAGCGCGGGTTGCTGTTCCTGTTGGCTCCCTAGCCGCCCGGGCGCGGGGCACCCGGCGCCCTGCGCCGCCGTTCTGCGACGCGGAGCCGCAGGAGAGACTTCTGGAGCGATGCCTGTGCACGGGCCATGTCGGCTTCGCCCTGGTCGCCACCGCGCTGCTGCAGCTCGCGCAGGCGCTCTTCCGCGCGTGCCCGTGCCGCTCGTGCACGGTCGACATCGATTTCCTCCGCCGCCTCGGCCTGCTCGGCGAGGATCGAGATCCTGTCGTTCCGCACTTCCATGAACCCACCGGCGACGGCAAAGCTCTCTTCAGCATTGCTGCGCCGAAAGATGAGCTCGCCATAGTCGAGCGTCGTCATGAGCGCGGAATGGCGCGGCAGGATGGCAAGCTGGCCTTCGATGCCAGGTGCGATGAGCACGTCCACGTTCTCTTCGACGCGGACAATGCGCTCGATGGTGACGATCTCAATGGTGAGCGGCATCAGGCGCTACTCCTCGGCAAGCTGGCGGCCCCGCTCCACAGCCTCATCGATCGTGCCGACCATGTAGAAGGCCTGTTCGGGGAGGCCGTCGTGCTGGCCGTCGAGGATTTCGGCAAAGCCGCGGATGGTTTCACGGATGGGGACATAGCGGCCCTCGGCGCCGGTGAACTGCTCCGCAACAAAGAAGGGCTGGGTGAGGAAGCGCTGCATCTTGCGAGCGCGCGCCACCGTGAGCTTGTCTTCGTCGGAGAGTTCGTCGATACCGAGGATGGCGATGATGTCCTGGAGGTCCCGGTAGCGCTGGAGAACGTTCTGGACATTCCGGGCCGTATTGTAGTGTTCCTCACCGACAATACGCGGCTCGAGTGCGCGGGAGAAGGAGGACAGCGGGTCCATCGCCGGGAAGAGTGCCTGCTCAGCGAGGGAGCGTTCCAGCGCGACGACAGCGTCGAGGTGCCCGAAAGTAGTGGCCACGCCGGGGTCGGTGTAGTCGTCGGCGGGCACGTAAATAGCCTGGAAGGAGGTAATCGAGCCCTTCTTCGTGGAGGTAATGCGCTCCTCAAGGTCGCCCATCTCGGACGCGAGCGTGGGCTGGTAACCCACAGCCGAAGGCATACGCCCGAGGAGTGCCGACACTTCCATACCGGCGAGGGTGTAGCGGTAGATGTTGTCGACGAAGAAGAGGACGTCCTTGCCCTCTTCGTCGCGGAAGTACTCGGCCATCGTGAGACCGGTGAGCGCGACGCGGAGGCGAACTCCCGGGGGTTCATTCATCTGGCCGAAGACCATGGACATGCGCTCGAGCACGCCAGTCTCGCTCATTTCATGCCAGAGGTCGTTGCCTTCGCGCGAGCGTTCGCCCACGCCGGCAAAGATGGAGTAACCACCGTGCTCGCGAGCGATGTTGGAGATGAGTTCCTGGATGACCACGGTCTTGCCGACGCCGGCACCGCCGTAAAGGCCAACCTTCCCACCGCGGATGAGGGGGGCGATGAGGTCGACCACTTTGATGCCGGTCTCGAGGATGGAAGGTTCGGTTTCCTGTTCTTCGAACGACGGCGGCTCGCGATGGATGGGCCATCGCGGGACGTCGTCACCAATAGGCATGTCGTCGATGGGGTTGCCCAGGACGTTGAACATGCGGCCGAGAGCGCCGGGGCCTACCGGAACGGAGATCGAGTTGCCAGTGTCGGTCGCCTTGACCCCGCGGCGCAGGCCGTCGGTGGTGTCCATTGCGAGCGCCCGGACCCAGTTGTTCCCGATGTGCTGCTGCACTTCGGCGACGAGAATGCCGCCGTCGACCCTTTCGATGTTCACCGCGTTGTTAATCGCGGGGAGCTGGCCGGTCGGAAACTCAATGTCAATTACGGTGCCAATGATCTGGACAACGCGCCCTTCGGCTGCGGCGGTCATGACCATATCGAATCCTCCATTACGTTGCGCATGCTACTGCTTCTTTGAGAACGATTGCAGTCGCTCTTCCATGTCGGGCCCGCGGCCGGGGCTATTTTCTCGTTCGAATTGCAGGCCATCGGGCAGGGAGAGCCGCTGGCCGGCATTTGCGAGCATCTTGTCGGCGCGAAGGGTATGCCACGAGTTCGCGACCATAGTCTCCGCCAGTTCCACCACGCGAGAACGCAGTTCGTCATCGGGGAAACAGAAGGTCGCGAGACCCAGCGCGGCTGCTTCGTCTCCGCTAACGGGCGTACCCGTATACATCATACGCTTGGCGTTCGCGAGCCCAATGCGTCGCGGGAGACGCTGACTCATTCCCCAGGTGGGGGTCATGGCCCAGCGACCGTGTGTATCGGCGAACCGGGCCGATTCAGCAGCGACGATGAAATCGGCGCCAAGCGCGAGTTCGAGGGCGCCCGTATAGCAGTGCCCATGGACGGCGGCGATGACGGGCTGTGGCAGCCCCTCCATCGCGTCGATCGTTTCCGCCTGGAATGTCGGTGAGGGAGCTACTTCGCCAGCCTGGATAGCCTTGAGGTCGTTTCCCGCCGAAAAGGAACGGCCGTTGCCCTGGAGCACAACGCACCCCACGTTCTCGACATCGTTGCTGATGGTATCGAGGTGTCCGCGAAGTTCCTTGAAGAGCGATGGGCTCAGTGCGTTGAGCGCGTCAGGCCGGTTGAGCGTGAGGGTAGCGATCCCCCCGGCGTCTTCGCGCAGGACAAGGTCACTCATGCGGTCACCCCCACGATATCTTCAAGGCGGACCTCGAGCAGGCTATCGAGGACACGGTCGCATTCGGGGAGGTCCATCCCGCGCGTGTAGTCGGTCCGGACTGCCCAGCAGGTCATGCCGGCAGCCCGCGCGGCTTTGATACCCGCAGGGGCATCTTCGATCGCAAGGCAGCGTGCCGGGTCCTTCCCGGCACGCTCGGCGGCCAGGGTGTAGATATCCGGCGCGGGCTTCCCGTTTTCGACGTCGCTCCCACTGACCACGTGGTCGAACGCCCCGTGCAGGTCGATGCGCTTGAGGGCCGCTTCGACCCAGGGTTCAACCGACGACGAGCAGACGACCAGGGGCACGTTCCGCTCGGCCAGGGCCTTCACGAGCCGCACTGAGCCGGGCAGCGCCTCGCTGCGTGTGAGGTACATCTGCACCATGAGCGGCATGTACCGCTGCTCGTAGTATTCGTACGGGTGCTGGAGGCCGAGGTCGCGGATGAGTTCGCGCCAGCCCGCCTTGGTCCCCATGTACGGCTTGTACTGCTCGAGCGTGACCGAGCGGCCTTCTTCCCCGAGCAGGGTATTGACCGCTTCGAAGTGCAGCGGCTCGCCGTCCACGAGGACGCCGTCCATATCGAAGATGACCGCGTTGAAGGGCGCCAGTTTACTCCTCCAGTGCCGCGGCGCCGCCGACGATATCGAGCAGCTCGTTGGTGATCTGCTCCTGGCGGGCCTTGTTGTAGGTGAGGGTCAGTTCGCTTGCGATCTCGTTCGCGTTATCGGTCGCGTTCTTCATGGCGACCATGCGTGCGGACTGCTCGCTTGCCGCAGATTCGAGAATGGCTTCGTAGACGAGCATGTCTACATACCTCGGCAGCAGGCGGTCGAACACATCCTCGGGGGACGGTTCGAAGATGTAATCCTGGCGGTATTCCTGCGCCTCTTCTTCGTCTTCCATGCGCGGCGGACTAATGGGCAGGAGCTGCTTGACCACGGGCCGCTGGGTTGCGGTGTTCACGAACTCGGCAAAGCTGATGTACACGCGGTCGACGTTGGCTTCGATGAAGTCTTCCATGACGAGCCGGGAAATAGCATTGGTCTCGAGCTCACTCGGGTAGTCACCAAGCTCTGTGAACTCGGCTGCAATCTCCACGCCCGCGCGCATGAAGAAGTCGCGGCCTTTCTTGCCCACAGCGACCATCTGCACTGGCTCCTCGTGCCCGGCGATGAACGTCCCAGTGGAACGGTTGAGGTTTGCGTTGAGTGCGCCGCACAGGCCTCGGTCGGGCGTGATGTGGAGCACGGAGACCTTCTCAACCGGGCGCTCCACGAGGAGGGGGTGGGGCGCGATGTCTTCTCCGCGCTCGGCTGCGCTCGCAAGCCCGGAAAGCACGAGCTGAATCTTCTCTGCGTAGGGCCGCGCCTGCAGCGCGCGTTCCTGTGCCCGCCGCATCTTGGATGCGGCAACGAGCTGGAGCGCGTTCGTGATCTTGGCGGTGTTTCGCACGGATGCGATGCGCCGCCGCAGCTGCCGGATGGTTGCCATCGTCGACTCTTCCCGTTTGTGCGGCTCTCCCGGCCCTGTGGCCGGGAGGTCGCCGTGAGTGTCGTTCCCGGTATGGCCCGGGCGCTAGTAGGGGATGGTCTCCTTGAAGCTCTGAATGGCCTGGCCGAGCTCGGTTTCGATCTCTTCGGTGAGGTCCTTCTCGGACCAGATCTTCTGCACGAGTTCAGCGTGGCTGCTCTTCAGGTACTTCTTGAGCTCCGACTCGAAGTTCGCGACCTTTTCGACCGGGACATCGGTCATATACCCGCGCTTGAGCGCGAAGATGACGGCCACTTCGTCGGCCAGGTCAAGCGGTGCGAACTGTCCTTGCTTGAGGACCTCGTTCACGCGCATGCCGAACTCGAGCTGGCGCCGGGTGGTCGCGTCGAGGTCACTCGTGCCGAACTGTGCGAAGGACTGGAGCTCCCGGAACTGCGAGTGGTCACCTTTGAGACCAGACGAGACCTTCTTCATAATCTTCGTCTGCGCCGCCGAACCCACGCGGCTCACCGAAAGGCCGACGTTCACGGCCGGCCGGATACCCGAGTTGAACAGGTCGGACTCGAGGTAGATCTGGCCGTCGGTGATGGAAATGACGTTGGTGGGAATGTAAGCGGAGACGTCGTTGGCCTGCGTTTCGATGATGGGCAGGGCCGTGAGCGAGCCTCCGGCTTCGAGCTTCGCCGCACGCTCGAGCAGGCGGCTGTGAAGGTAGAAGACGTCCCCCGGGTATGCTTCACGTCCCGGCGGGCGGCGGAGGAGGAGTGAAATTTCACGATATGCCCATGCGTGCTTGCTGAGGTCGTCATAGATGATGAGGGCGTCTTTGCCCTGCTCCATGATTTCCTCGCCGATTGCGCAGCCGGCATATGGGGCAAGGTACTGCAGGGCGGCGGGCTCAGCGGCGCTCGCGGTGACGATGACCGTATGGTCCATCGCACCGTATTCCTCGAGGAGGCCGACCACCTGGGCAACCTTCCCCGCCTTCTGCCCGATGGCGACATAGATGCAGACCAGGTCGCCACCTTTCTGGTTGATGATGGTGTCGAGGGCGATGGCAGTCTTACCGGTGGAGCGGTCGCCGATGATGAGCTCGCGCTGGCCACGGCCGATCGGGATCATGGAGTCGATGGCCTTGATACCCGTCTGCACCGGCGTGTCAACACTCTTACGAAGGGTCACGCCGGGAGCGATGCGCTCGACGGGCCGCCGCTTGTCAGTGCTGAGGGGGCCCTTGCCGTCGATCGTTTCCCCGAGCGGGTTGACCACGCGGCCAATGAGCTCGTCACCAACGGGGACCTCGATGACGCGGCCAGTGGCGCGGACTTCGTCACCCTCTTTGATGTTCAGGTAATCGCCGAGGATCACGGCGCTCACCGATTCCTCTTCGAGGTTCATGGCGATGCCCATGGCGCCGTTTGAGAACTCGACGAGTTCCGAGAGCAGCGCGCCCGCCAGGCCGTGAATGCGCGCCACGCCGTCACCGGCGGTAATGACTGTGCCGACATCGGTTGAGACGGGCGACGTGCCGAATCCTTCGATCTGATCTCGAAGGATGGAAGCGATTTCTTCAGCTCGAACTGCCATGAAGCCGTCCTTCTTTCGTTGCTATGTGTGCCGGCCGCCTCAAGCGGCTCCTTCCAGCTGACGGTGGAGGCGCCGAAGGCGGGTCCTGACACTCCCATCTGTCAATTGGTCGCCGACCCGAATAATGATGCCACCGATGAGGCCGGGATCGAAATTGGCCTTTACGCTCACGCGCTTGTCGAGCTCCTGCGAAAGGCGAGACTCGATGTTGCCAATTTGCTCGGGCGAGAGCTCAACGGCCGCGGTCACCTCGGCCTGAACGCGGCCCTGGAGTGCGTCTGCCATGCGTATATAGGCATGCTCGACGAAGCGGGCCCCTCGCGAGCGCCCCCGGCGGACCAGGAGCTTTGCGAGGTTGAGCGCCTTCGGCGACAGGTCGAGGACGCGCTCAATCATCTTTTCACGGTCCTCGACGGGGATGCGGTCATCGGCCAGGACCGGGCCCAGTTCGCTGTCGGCGAGCACGGCCGCAATGTCGGCAAGTTCTTGCCGCCATTGGTCGATCGTCTGATCGTCGACTGCGATCTGGAGTACGGCCTGGGCGTATCGGCGAGCGGCTTCTTCGGATGCCATCGGCTAATTCCCGCTGAACTTCGACTCGGCGAGCGTTTCTTCGATGATCCGCCGGTGGGCATTCTCGTCGAGCGACTCGCCGATGACGCGCCCCGCTGCCTGCACCGTGATGGAGGCGAATTCGCGGCGGAGTTCGTCGATCGCGCGGTCGCGCTCGAGCTGAATTTCGCCGCGGGCGCGTTCGAGCGCCGCTTCGCGGTCCTTCGCGGCCTGTTCGCGTGCTTCGGACTGTATGCGCGAAGCGACGTTCTGGGCATTCTGGATGATCTCCTGCCCTTCGGCGCGGGCCTGGTCCAGTTGTTCCTGGATGTTGGCCTGCGCCTGCGCCGCTTCGGCACGTGCGGTTTCTGCCGCGTTGAGCCCTTCGGCGATCCGCTCCCGGCGGTCATCGAGCATATTCACGATGGGCTTGAAGAGCACCAGCCGGAGCACCACCAACAGGATGATGAAGTTCACCATGTTGGCGATGATCGACGGGAGGCTCAGGCCCAGTGCGTCAAAAGCCTCGCCCATAGGGGCACCTCAATCTCGGTTTGTGAACGGTTCTTAGACGACGAACGCAATGATGAGTGCGGTGAGAAGCGCGTAAATGCCGATAGCTTCGGCGAACGCGACACCGAGAATCATGTTCGTCTGGACTGCTGCGCGCGCTTCGGGGTTGCGGCCGAGCGCCTCCATGGCCTTGCCGACCATGTTACCGATGGCGAGCGCCGGGGCGATGGAGCCAATCGACATGGCGAGCCCGGCACCGAGCGCCTTTGCAGCGTCGGTTTCGAACCAGACGAGGAAGGGAAGAATGTTGAAGAGTTCCATAGTGCGGTGTGATCCTCCATGGTGCCGCCGCGCGGCTGAAGTGAGATAACGTGCGAACCAGGCGCCTTTTGCGTGGTGCTTAGTGAGCCTGGACTGCCCCCTCGGTTTGGTGCGTGGCGTCGCCATGCGCGCCGCCCGCGTGGTCGTGGCCATCTCCGTGGCCTTCGTCATCGTGCTCTTCGTCGTGATGCGACTCGACTGCGCTCAGGCCGAAGACGAGAACAAGGAGTGAGAACACGATGGCTTGAATAATGCCGATGAACAGCTCGAGACCGTAGATAGCGATCGGCGCGATGAATGGCACGACGAACGCCATGATCAGGAGCAGCACACTCCCGGCGAAGATGTTTCCAAAGAGACGGAAAGACCAGCTGAGGATGCGGATGAACTCGGAGATGAGCTCAAGCAGCCCGACGAAGGTCATGATGGGGTTCTTCCACGGTGGGATGAAGAACTTGTTCAGGTAGCCGATACCGTGCGCCTGGAAGCCCCACACCCAGACCATGCCGAAGGCAACAAAGGCGAGTGCAAGGGTGTTATTGAGGTCGCTATAGGCGGCACGGAAGAAGGGGTAAACCATGGCGACCTTGTCACCGGGGAAGTCCACACCGGTAAACGCGGTCCCCAGGGTGGGGCTTTCGACTGGCGTTTCCCCTTCCACGTCGGTGAGGAACGCGGGCGCCTCCGGATCGTCTTCGAGTGCCTGGAAGGCGGCGTTCACGTCGTCCGACATGGGGACGGTTTCTTCCGGCGTTATCGACTCGTAGCCGGTGAAATGTTCGGCGAGAGCAATGATGTAGGCGTCGAGGGTCTGACCAGCGGTCCAGCCTTCATGAAAGTCGAATTCGAATTCTTCGCCGCCAACCGGCGCGATGCCCCAGCCACCGGCTTCTTCAACCTCCCAGGCGAGCCAGCTGTATCCCTCGTCAAAGGCCTCGTCGTCTGCAGCCTTCTCCTGGATGTCCTGGAAGATGGCGTGTCCGTAGTCCTCGGTGACACCAATGCTCTTGTAGAAGGGGAGCAGAGCGGACCAGTTTGCGACGAGGATGAAGATGAAGAAGGAGGCGGCGACGACGAAGAACCTGCGGCCGTTCTCTTTGCCGGCGATTTCCTCGCACTGCGTGAGGAGGAAGTCGATGAAGCCTTCAACGAAGTTCTGCCAGCCGCCGGGGATGAGCTTCATCGAGCGGGTGGCGAACCAGGCCATGATGACGACAAGGATCATCGATAGCCAGGCCCCCATGAGGGTACTGGTGATAGTGAGGGGGCCGACATCCCACAGTGGTTCGGGCGGGATCGAAATGTGGGGCTCGGGGCCCGATGCGACGACGTACCCGACCAGAATGAAGGCGAGAACAGCGATGAGCGAGCCTGCAATGATGATGAGGAGCTTCAAGCTATCCCTTTCCCGTCGGCCCGGCCCCGAGCCTGTCTACCAGTGGTCGTACCATTCGGTAGCCGCCGATGAACGCGACCACAAGGCCGAGCAGTATTCCCAGCAGTGTGAATGCTGGCTCCCACCCGGAGGTGGAATCAGCCCAGCGACCCAGGAGCACACCGGCGAGGATGCAGGCAGCGAAGTACCACCCCACTCCGAGGAGCGTCGCAGTTGGAACCATCCAGCTGCGCATGTGGCCTCCGCAGCCCCCTGGCGTCGCGGCCTCGCGCATCATAGGGGGATTGTGAATGAATGCGCAAGCGAGGGTTCATCCCGAAATGTTCAGGATTTCGGCTCGTCCAGGTCCGAGAGATCGAGACTCTCGATGAAGTCCTTAAACGCGCCGAGGCGTTCCAATTCTTCGGGGTCAACGGGCTTGCCGCCGGGGGTTGTGGATTCGTCGTCGCCTTCTTCACCTTCGTCCAGGTGCACCCCGGCGGTATCGAGAACAGTGTCCTCGGCATAGATGGGCACGTCTGTCCGGACAGCGAGGGCGATGGCATCTGACGGGCGGGAGTCTACTTCAACGGCGTCGCCGTTCACGTCGAGCATGATGCGCGCGTAGAACGTGTCGTTGGACAGGTCACTGACCACGATATGTGTTACGCGTGCGCCGAGCTGCTCGATGAGGTTCTTCAGCAGATCGTGTGTAAGCGGGCGAGCGACGGAGACGTCCTGGAGCCTGACGGCGATTGCGTCGGCTTCGGATGGCCCAATCCAGATTGGGAGGTACCGATCTGAGCCTTTTTCGCGAAGTATAACGACGCGCTGATAGTTCATGAGGCTCAGCCGGACGCTCTCTATACTCATCTCCTTCATTCCGGCTACCTCCGCAGCGCGACGGTCCGATTTCGGATGATAGGTGGGCCGCGATCGGGGCGTCAATTCGCTTACCGAGCGCCGACCACCTGGGCGATATGGCGTCGCGGTTCTTTCAGATTGGCAACAGCAGCCGCGCCGATCAACAGGGCAAGGGTCGCCAACACGGCTGTCACTCCCACAATGTCGGTCATTGCGCCAGCTATCAAGACCGGGATGGAAGAGGCGATGGCCGCGAAAGCGGCCTGGGTGGCGAGCACGCGGCCCTGGAGGTGCAATGCTACCTGGTCATTGAGTACGGTCTGTGCGGCCACGGTGACGAGGGCGTAGCAAAAGCCTGCCGGGAGGACAGCTATCATCGCGACGATGCCTGCCCCATCAAATGAACCTATATTTATCGAAAGGAGCCACGCGAGGGCACCGTAGCCTTCCAGGAATTCGGACATCGGCCGGGCGAAGGCGACCACAAGCAGAAGGACAACGAACCCGATGAAGCCTGTGGTGCTCAGGATGCCGTGTTGAATGTGCTTCGCCAGGAACCCGGCGAGCCGCAGCCCGATGAGGATGCCAACCGCGGCCGGCATGAGCACAAGGGCGCCGATTTCGATTGGCAACCGGAGGGTGTCCTGGATGTAGATGGGGATGATGCCGCCGATGATGATTACCGCCCCTGAAATGAGGGTGAGCTCGATGGTTGCACGCAGGACCAGCGGATTGCGGCGAATCTCCCGGTAACCGACCGCCCACCAGGGGCCTCCCGGGTCGCCTCCGAGCTCCATACGCTCGACCGGCGGGACGCGGCCGATGAGCATCCCGTACCAGGCCGACATGAAGAACAGGAGCGCGCCCGCGGCGAAGAGCATCTCGGAGCTCTGGAAGAGGCGCAGGGTGATTGGGACCAGGATGACGAAGCCGATGACCTGCGAGAGGCCCGTGACGCCATGATTGATGGCGTTGGCACGGGCGAGGCGGTCTTTCGGGACGATCGCGGGGACGAGGGCGCCCTCGGCCGCCGAAGTGAACTGGGACACGGAGGCGAGGGTGATGGCGATGGAGAAGTAGAGCACGACGGATTCGCCCTGGAAGGCGATCAGGACGCACATCCCGGCGCGCAGGAGGTTTGCCATAACGATGATGGGGCGCTTGGGGAAGGCATCGGCGATGACGCCGGCGGTGACGCCGACGACAGTGCCGGGAATGATGAGCGCGAGCACGAGGAGGCTGCTCATGAAGGCCAGGCCGGTGAGATCGACGATGAGCAGGACGAGCGCGAAGTTGATGGCGTTGGAGGCAATCCGGGCGGTCAGCCGCACGAGGGTGAGCGAGCGGAAGGCGCGCTGCTGGAGAAGGGGGACTTCAGCGTCGCCCGGTGTCGCGGCTTCAGCGGTGGTCGTCATGTCCCCTGTGCCGGGGAGACCCGGCTGCGCACGCGTGATTCGAACCGCCTGCGCTCAAGCATGACGCGGCGCTGGCAGGTGCGGCATTCGAGGCCGATGTCCGCACCGACGCGGTAGACCGTCCACTCCCAACTCCCGCAGGGATGCTGACGGCGCATGCGATAGACTTCGCCGACAGCCACATCCTGCATCATGTCCGTGCCGCCACTGCTTCCTGGAGCTGGTCGCGGAGGGCGCGGCCGGCTTCGGCGGCCGCGCCGGCATCGCTGCCCGCGTAGATGATGCCCCGCGATGAATTCACAACGACCCTGCCCGGCTCACCGCCCGCAGCCTCGATGACTGCTTCGGCGCTTCCGCCCTGGGCGCCGACGCCGGGGACGAGGAGTGGCACGGCGGGTACAAGCTCGCGCACGCGGCGCAACTCCTCGGGCGCGGTCGCGCCGACGACAAGGCCGACGTTGGGTGACCACGCGGTCGCGACAAGCGCGACTTCTTCGAAAAGCTGGCGGCCATTTTCGAGCCGGAGTTCCTGGAACTCACTGGACGACGGGTTGGAGGTGCGGCAAAGGACATAGACGCCGCGGCCCGGGTATTCGAGAAATGGCGCGACGGTGTCGTAGCCCTGGTAGCCGCTGAGGGTCACGGCATCGAAGCCCCAGCCTTCGAACATGGCGCGGGCATAAGCGGTGGCGGTGTTGCCAATGTCGCCCCGTTTCACGTCACCGATGACCGGGACGTCCGATGGGATTGCGGCGAGCACCTGCTCGAGCGCGCGGAGGCCGTCCAGCCCGTACTGTTCGAAGAAGGCGATGTTGGGTTTGAAGCAGGCCGCAAATGGCGCCGTCGCCTCGACGATGTCGCGCAGATACGGGGCGAGTTCGCTCGCTGCATGCCGGTTGTATTCCGGGTCGAGCCCGACACAGACGAGTGAGCCTGCCTCACGAGACCTCACGGCAAGCCGCTCGAAGAATGTCGTCATGCGGGGACCTCCGTGGCCGGATCAAAGCCGAGTACCTGCAGGTGGTTGCGGAATGCCTGGCTGTCGCCGGAGACGATGAGCGATAGCGCGCCGGTTGCATCGGCGGGGGCGCGAGCATCGTGCTCATCGAGCACCTGGAACGTGCGCCGGGCGACGGCCTCGCTTGTATCAACCAGGCGCACCCCGGGGAACTCACCGGTGAGCGCCGGGACGAGAAAGCTGTAGTGGGTGCAGCCGAGCACAATTGTGTCGGCGCCCTCGTTGACTGCCGGGGACAGGAGCTGGCGTAGCCGCTCGTGAAGCGCCGCCGTGTCGAGCTCGCCACGTTCGACAAACTCCGCGAGGCCGTGACCCGGGACTTCGCGAATCCGCGCGTCGCGGCCGAATTCCTGGACTGTGCGATGGTAGAGCTCGCCGCCAAGCGTGCCGGGAGTGGCGAGGATGGCGACGTTTCGCGAGGGCGAGGTGGCGACCGCCGGCTTGAGACCCGGGACCATGCCGACGAAGGGCACGGGGAATGCCTCGCGGAGGTCGGCGAGTGCGGCCGCGGATGCAGTGTTGCAGGCGACGACAATGAGCTTCACATCGGATTCGAGCATGCGGCGCGTAATGGCAAAACTGCGTTTGCGGATTTCCGGCGCAGGCCGTCCCCCGTAGGGAAACCAGAGGGTATCGGCGAAATAGATGTAACGCTCGTTCGGCGCGCAGTGTTGCAGCTCCCGGAGGATGCTGAGCCCGCCAACGCCGGAGTCGAAGAGCCCGATCGGGCATGCGTCCATTGCCCGTTAGGATAGCACGATGCCTACCGGACGCCGTCTCGATATCGCCGTGCTGCCAGCCGAGGCCGCAAAGATGCGAGCCGATTGTTACGTCGTGATTGATGCGTTGCGCGCGACCACGATGATTGCCACATTGCTCCACCGCGGCGCCCGGGCCGTGACCGTCGCCGATAGCGAGGACGCGGCGCGCGAGCTCGCGGCGGCGAGCGGTGCGCTGCTTGCCGGGGAGGTGGGCGGTCTGCCCCCGGCAGGATTCGACCTGGGAAATTCCCCCGTCGAGGCATCGGAGATGGACCTGGCGGACCGCGAGGTGGTGCTCTTCACGACAAACGGGACGCGCGCGATCTGTGAAAGTGCCGCGCGAGGGCGCACAGTGGCGGGCGCGTTCACCAACGGGGGCGCCATTGTCGACGCATGCCGGGACGCGCCAGCCGTCGCCTTTATTTGCGCCGGAAACGCGGGCGGCGAGCAGTTCAGCATTGAGGATTACGCCGTCGCGGCTCATATCGCGACACGGCTGCAAGGGGACGATGGCGGCATCGAAGCGGGCGACCCGGTGCTGCTGGCGCTGGAGCCGGGGGCGAGCCTTGCGAACGCCACGGAGATCCCCCGGCTCATGGGCAGCGGGTCGCATGCGGCGCACCTGCGCTCCATCGGGCTGGATGAGGACATCGCCTTCGCGGGGCAGGCGGATGTGACACCTGTCGTCCCGGCGGTCGTCGAATGGGGGCAGGGGTGGGCTCGGCTGGAGCGAGCTCAGGGCGGCTGACGCCGCGAATCTTCCCAGCGCTGTTCGAGGTCGCGGATACGTTCGGGGTCGGGCGGGCGCCCGGCATAGCGTGCTTCGTCGAAGGCCTCGGTAATCTCGTCGGTCACCTGGACGTGGAAAAGCTCGTTGAGCTTCGGTGCATACTCGTCGGGCGTCTCATAAGCCTGGCGGGGGCGGCCGCTGCGGTCCGCTTCGTGCAGGACACGCCGGTAGAGGGCGATGGCATCGTGGCCGGCGGGCGGCGGTGCGGGGCGACGGCTGAAAGGATTGCGGAACAGCGAGCGGAAGTCTTCGCCGAGACTGCCCGCGCTACCAGTAGCCGGGCCGGCGCCTTGCTGACGGCGGTACCGCCGGTAGAAGCGGGTGACCAGCGCCATGGCGGCGCCGATGATGGCCACGGTGAGTACGAGCAGGAAGACGCGCCAGATGCCCATCATCGTTCGCTCGCTGGTGGAGCGTTCTTCGCCTGCTTCGCCCTCTTCGGCCTGGAACGCGGGCTCCATTTCCGCACCTTCGGGGATGCTCATGTTGCCGAACAGCCAGCCGAAGAACAGCTCGAAGACCCAGGCTATGGGAGTGAGGATGATGAGCAACGTGTAGTAGATCGTCTGCTCGACGAGCCCACCGAGTTCCCGGCCCAGGAAGCCAAAGACGATGCTGAAGACGATGACGCACACAACCGTCACGCCCGCGGTAAGGCCGAGCAGCGTGCCCGTGACCCCGCCTGAACGCAGGCCGCCAATCGTGGCGCCGCTCAATGCGGACTGTGAGAGCGCCATGGAGAGTACCGCGGCAGCGAAAAAGACGACGGCGCCGCGTCCGATGAGATCCATGCGGTCGCTCCACGCCCCGATAACGCACATCGTGATAACGACCGCAAAGGGGATGGTGAGCTGACGGGTGATGAGGGACAGCTCGAGGTCGCTATTGGCGTGCCAGGCGCCGCGCACCCACGCAATGACCATGAGCAGGGTGCCGACGACGGCTGGCGCGGCCCCCTCACCGGCACCCTCGGCATCGCGGACAAAGTCCGCGGCCCAGCCAAAGTCCCAGATGGCCACGTCGCCCGCGAATTCGAGCCGCATTGCGCCGTAGAGGACAACGAAGGTCACGATGCCCGTGGCAGCGTAGCCGCGGCCCGGGGAAACATCGAAGTATTCGAGCACGCGGGGGAGGCCGAAGGAGATCAGGACCAGTGCAATGAAGGTCCCGGGGTGGACGGAGCCGGTGCCGGGCTCATAGGTCGCAGCAAAGACCTCGGCGACGACGTAGATGGCGAGCGCTTCGGCCAGCAGCGAAAAGAAGATGGCCAGCGCCGCGATCACGCGAACACCTCCGGGCGCTGGAACGCGCCGCCGAGGGACCGTACCGGCACATCGCCGAGAAGCGTGGCATCGATACGGTCCGATGTAGCAACCACGAAGACGGCATGGCCTTCGTCCGAAAGACGCCTGAGCGCAGCCGCGAGGGGTTCGGGAATGAGGGATGCCACGACGACCACAGTGGAGCCGGTGGCGATGCGGCCGCGCTCGCGGTGGACCACCTCGGCAAGGTCGCTGAGCGTGAGCGGCTGGACCATCGCCAGCGATTCGAGAATGCGGGTCACCTGGTCGGCAGCATTGGAGGGAGGCAGGCGGATAGGACGGTCGGCGGCAGGGTAGGAGCCGTTCGCGAGGAGTCCGATCGCATGACCTTCGTCGGCGGCCCAGACGGCGATGGATGCGGCGGTCGATACCGTCCGCTCGAGTTCGTCCTTGAGGTAGCCCTCCCACGAATGGCTGAGCGTGTCGATGTTGAGCATGATGTAGAACTGCCGGGAGGCGGACGGCTCATAGATACGCGACCGGAGTTCGCCCGAACGCGCCGTCGCTTTCCAGTCAATGCGGCGCAAGGGGTCACCCTGGCGGTATTCGCGGACGCCCGCGATGCGGCGCGGGTCCTCGAAGATGCGGTTCCGGCCCTTGAGTTCGCCGAAGGGGCGCACCGCCGGGAAGCCCAGGTCCTCCATGGAGTAGACGCGGGGGAAAACGACGAGGTGGACCGCGTCCTCGTCCTCGGTCGTGCCCGGGAAAAGGCCGAGCAAATCGGCCGAGCGGATGGTCGCGGGGCCGAACTGGTGATAGCCGCGTTCGGACACGCGGACGGTGAAGTCCCATCGCTGGCGCTCATACCAGCCAATGGCGCCGCGGCGGGTTAGCCAGCTGAAGCCTGGCGCCGCGGCAGCGGAAAGGGCCTCGTCGTCCACCGTCGCGTTTTCGGCAATCGCCAGGCGCCATTCGTACCAGGGCAGCGGGAGGAGTTTCCGGTTCTCGAGTTCGACGGTGAGGGTGACGGGGTCGTCGACGAACGCACGGCGTTCCGAAAGGGAGCGCTTCAAGGTGACGCGGTCGAAAAGGTGGCGGCTCCAGTACCGGCCGACGCCGCCAATGAGCAGGATCGCGAAGCCCACGCCGGTGACCACAGGCTCGCCCGCTCCAAAGCCGACGAGGATGAGCAGTGGCCCGAAAAACAGCCAGGCATCGCGAAATGGCATCTCAGCCCTCGACCGGCACGGGGACAGCTTCCATCACTTCGCGGAGGACGTCTTCCGCATCGCGGCCGCGCAGCCTTGCCTGCGTGGACAGGATGAGCCTATGCGCGAGCACCAGGGGGGCGACTTCCTTCACGTCGTCGGGCAACACGTAGTCGCGGCCGTTGACGGCTGCATAGGCGCGCGCTGCCCGGAAGAGGGCCAGGCTGGCACGCGGACTGGCGCCCAGTTCGAATGCAGGTTCTTCGCGGGTGGCCCGCACGAGGCGCACGACGTACCGGCGGACGGAGGGGTCGACGTGCAAATGGCGGAGCGCGGCGGTGAGCCGGGTAAGTTCCTCGCCGGTGACAACTGCCTGCAGCGATGCAAGGGGGTCACCCGTTTCGAAACGGGCGAGGATATCGTCTTCTCCCTGCTCGTCCGGGTAGCCGAGGCGGAGGCGCAGGAGAAAACGGTCAAGCTGCGCTTCAGGGAGCGGGAAGGTGCCTTCGAGCTCGATGGGATTCTGGGTGGCAAGAACCAGAAAGGGCCGGGGGAGTTGCGAGGTTTCCCCTTCAACCGTGATCTGGCGCTCCTCCATTGCTTCGAGGAGGGCGGACTGGGTCCGCGGTGTCGCGCGGTTGATCTCGTCCGCGAGCACAACCTGGGAAAAGAGCGGGCCTGCCCGGAACTTGAATTCGCCGGCTGCCTGGTCGTAGTAGTGGATGCCGGTGATGTCGGCGGGCATGAGGTCGGGTGTGAACTGGATGCGGTGGAATTCACATCCGAGCGACCGGGCGATGGACTTCGCCAGCGTTGTCTTGCCGATGCCGGGGATATCTTCGAGGAGAATATGGCCTTCGCAGAGAAGGGCAACGAGCGCAAAGCGGACGACATCGGATTTGCCCACGATGACGCGCTCGACGTTTTCGTGCAGGCTCTGAGCGGTGTCGCGGATCTGCGCAACATCACCGGGAGAGAGACGGTCTTGAGCCGGGGCGTCGCCCCGCGAGTGTTCCATGCGCGGATGGTAGCGGGGTGCGGGTGACTCTGCGACCCGTTATGAAGCAGATTCGCCCGTTCAGGCTGGCCAGCTAGACTCGGGGGGAGTGGAAAACATCCAGGTCATCGAACTCGCGTACAACCGCCTGTACATGGTCGACCGCAATGGCGTCCGCGTCCTGATTGACGCCGGGCCGGACTATGCGGGCTCCGCCGAGGAACTGCACGCGGCCATTGGCGACAGGCTGCCTGACGCAGTCGTGACAACGCACGGCCACAACGACCATGCGGGCCTGGGGCGGTGGTGGCAGGAGCGGGGAGTGCCCGTCGCGCTGGATGATGACGACCACCACCTTGCCCGCCAGCCGCGCCTGCTGGACGAGGAAGAGTGGGGCGTGTTCGAAGATTACGTCGAGTCGACGGGTGCGCCGACCGAGATCCGGGAGGCAGCGCTGACCGGGTTGAGGCGGCGACGGGATGAATCCATCGCGGCCAGCCGGGGGGACGGGTACCCGCCAGCGAGTAGCCGTGGGGCACGGTGGCCCACGGGCATCCGCATGCTCCCGTTTCAGCCATTCCGATTTGCCGACGTCGGGGACGTGCTCGGCGCAGCGGGCATCGAGATCCTTCGATGCCCGGGGCATACGCCGGGGAATGTCGTCGCCGCGCTACCGGGCCAGGGCATCGTGTTCTCGGGCGACCAGCTCCTGCCGGATATCACTCCGACGCCGGGTATCCAGGCGACACCGCCGGAGACGGGAGGGCCACTCCAGCGCTTCCGCAGCCTGCCCGCCTTTGTCGAATCCCTACGACACCTTCGTGGACGGGAATGGGAGTACTGTTACCCGGGGCATGGCGACGCCTTCGCAGACACGGGGGCGCGCATCGATGAAAACCTGGCGGCCATCGAAGACCGGTCGAACCGGGTGCGAGAGGCGCTGGCGACACTGGGCAAGGCACGCGTCTACGCAATCGCGGAAACCCTCTACCCGAAGGCGCTCTCACGACGATTCTGGCAGATCATCGCTACGGTGCAGGGAAACCTGGATCTGCTCGAGGCGGCCGGGGAAGTCGTTGAGGAAGACGGCGTCTACCGGATCGTGTGAGGGTCACGGGGATGGCGGCGGTTCCTCGCCACGGAGCCGCACGATGCATGCTTCCCTGATCTCGTTCCCCGCTTCCTCGAAGGCAGCAAACTGGACATCCGGGTCAAGCTGTTGTGGTTCGGGCGGGTCACCGAGCAGGGCCAGTTCGCGAGCCAGGGCAATGAAGACGCTGCAGGGCTCGGGACAGGGGATAACCCCTTCGGCAAGTTCGTGGCCGCCCTCGTCCCAGAAGGGCGTCTTCACGCAGCGCCCACAGAGCTCGGCCCGAGCAACATCGAGGCGGCCGGGGGAAAGGTCGCGTACCGGGGCGTAGCGCCCACCCTGCCGGCCCAGTGCCTCCGGGGCGGACACGACACGCAACTCACCCCGGGAAGCCGCGGCCACGTGGCGCGGTGCAAGGGGATAGATGGCACCAAGGACGTCGCGGAGCTGCTCCACGGCGCACCTGGTGCGCCACGCGCGCCGGAGCCCATAAGCGCCGGGGAGTGGCCGGTAGCGGCCATGGACATCGACGCGTGACCACTCGCGAAGCCCGTCTGTGTCCGGCTCCAGCTCCCGGGGCGTGCCCTCGCCTGGCACTTCAACGATGGCGTCGCCGTCTTCAAAGGAGACCCGTAGCTCGCCGAAGGCGAAGGGTTTGCGGGCCGCTATGGCCGCACTGAGCCAGTCCTCGGTCATGGTTTCAGCTTAGCCGTCCGCGTGGTGCGTGCGACACGCGGGGCTGTGGCCGCTGACCCTGCGGCAATCACAACCTGCGTCCCGGGGCCCGGCCAGGTTCCCGCGTGTGCCTCAACGTTGACGGTTGTGCAGGCTACTCCATAGCTTGCATGGTGATGTCCGTCTTCCTCTACGGGTTGGCGTTGTTCCTGATACTGAACCTGATCGCCGGACTGGTGCGGGTGCTGCGCGGACCGACCGATGCGGACCGGATGCTCGCGGCACAGCTCTTCGGCACCACCGGCGTGGGGATCCTGCTCGTACTCGCAGAAGCGCAGGGACTCGCGGCACTGCGCGACGTGGCACTCGTATTCGCGTTGCTCGCGGCCCTGGCAACCGTCGCGTTTGTGCGGGCACGCAGGGGGCCGGGCAGCAGCGAAGGCGAGGCGGGCGGATGACACCGGCCGAGGTTATTGCGGCGGCGTTCGCCGTTACCGGCGGCATCTTCTATCTCGCGGGCACGGTGGGCATCCTGCGGTTCCCCGACGTCCAATCGCGGCTCCATGCGGTGACGAAGGCTGACAACCTGGGGCTCGGCTTCCTGGCCGTCGGATTGGCGGTGCTGGCGGGGACGGCCGAGGTGGCGGCCAAGCTCCTGTTCATCTGGTTCCTGGCGCTTGCGGGGAGCGCGACGGCGTGCCAGCTCATTGCGAACGCGAGCGTCGACGACGACGTGACCGAAAGGGAACAGGCAGATGCTTGAGCACGGCGTCGACATCGTGCTGGCCGGGTCGATCGCCGTCGTGGCGTGGCGGGTGCTGCTCGAACCGCAGCTCTTTCGCAGCATGGTGCTGTTCATCGCCATGGGACTGATGCTTTCGCTTGCCTGGGTGCGGCTCGCGGCGCCGGATATCGCACTTGCAGAAGCGGCAATCGGCGCGGGGCTCACCGGCATCCTGCTCATCCGGGCTGCACAAACGGAGGCGGCCCAGGAAGCTGCGGCAGCGGCCCGGGAGGCCGCGACAAGTGGCTGGCGGCGATGGTTCCCCGGCGCCGGCCGGATCGTCAGTGCGGCAGCGGCGCTGGCGTTTGCCGCGGTGCTGCTCGTGGCGGTCATCGACTTGCCCGGGGAACCAATCGGGCTTACCGAAGCAGCGGCGACGGAGATGGAAGCGAGTGGCGTGGAACACCCGGTCACATCCGTGCTGCTGAACTTTCGCGCGTACGACACGTGGCTTGAAGTCGGTGTGCTGCTCCTGGCGGCGATGGGGGTGCTGGCCATCCACCGGACCTACAACCTGCGGAGCACCCGCAGCGAAGAGCACACGATGCTCGTCCTCACCTGGCTGGCGCGCATCATCCTGCCGCTCGCGGTCTTGATTGCGGGTTACCTCTACTGGTCCGGGACGCATCAGCCCGGTGGCGCATTCCAGGCGGGCGCCATCCTCGCGGCAGCCCTTGTGCTGATGCAGCTCGCGGGATTCCGGGGTGTCTCGGGGCTCAGCACCCTGTGGCTTGGCGCGGGGCTGATGCTGTCGTTTGCCGCATTCCTCGCCGTGGGCTTCATCGGCACGTTCGAAGGCGAGTTCCTGCGCTACCGCCATGCAACGGGCGAACTCATCATCCTGGCGCTTGAGCTGACCATTGTGGTTTCTACCGCCGTGACGCTCGCGGCGCTCTTTGCGGGCGCCGGCTCGCAATCAGGCGACGACTCCGACGCCGTCCGGGCGCGGACACCCCCGGAGTCGCTATGAGCACCTTCGAACTCTATGCCGCGCTGGCCGCGGTCCTCTTCGCCGTGGGGCTCTATGGCTTCTTCGTCCGGCAGGAGCTTGTCCGGAAGGTGGTTGGGCTGAACATCATCGGCGCGGCAGTGTTCCTGCTGCTGATCGCGATCGCCTACCGGAACCGCGGGGATTTCGCGGACCCGGTGCCGCACGCGATGGTGCTGACCGGCATCGTCGTCGCGGTGAGCGCGACCGCGCTCGCACTTGCACTGGCACGGCGCATCGAAGATGAGACTGGAACCCGGCGACTTCCCGAAGACGAGGAGTCGTCGTGAGCTCACCATTCGAATGGCTCATCTTCCTGCCGTTCGCAGGAGGTGTCATCACCTTCCTATTGCCGGGGAAGTCGCGGCCCTGGCTGGCGTTACTGCTCACCGTGGGGACCTTCGCGGCGGCCTGGTGGCTTGCCAGCGATGTGTGGCGTGAGGGCCCCCAGGGGTATGCCCTCGGCGGATGGGAGGCGCCACTCGGGATCAACCTGTATGCGGACGGCCTGAGCGCCCTGCTGCTGCTGACGACTTCGGCCGTGATGACGCTCGCGAGCTTCTATTCGCTCGGCTACTTCTCACGCGAAGCCGAAGCAAGCTCCTGGACCGAAGCTCGCGCCTTCGTGCCACTGTGGCTGTTCTTGCTCGGCAGCCTGAACGCGCTGTTCGTGTCGCGTGACCTGTTCAACCTGTACGTGGCCCTGGAATTGCTCACAATCGCCGGCGTAGCGCTGGTGGCGCTCGCGGGCGGGGCGACGGCCTTGCGCGCCGGCATGCGCTATTTGCTGGCGGCGTTCCTGGCGTCGCTCCTGTACCTCATGGGCGTCGCGCTGCTCTACGGGGAGTTTGGCGTGCTGGACCTGGCGCTGATCGCCGAAGCGGCTGAGGGGGGCACACGGGCGCCTGTTATTGCGCTGGCCTTCGTGTTCCTGGGGCTGGGCATCAAAGCGGCGTTGTTCCCCTTCCACGCGTGGCTCCCGCACGCGCACGCGAGCGCTCCGGCACCGGTGAGCGCCGTCCTCTCGGCGCTGGTGGTGAAGGCGGCGTTCTATGTGATCTTGCGGCTGTGGGTGGACGTCTTCGCCGATTCAGTGACTGCACCGGCTGCGCAGGCAGCGGGTGCGCTTGGCGCCGCCGGCATCCTGTGGGGGTCGTTCCAGGCGCTGCGGGAGCAACGGCTGAAACTGGTGGTGGCGCATTCGACGGTGGCCCAGGTGGGGTATTTGTTTCTCCTGTTCCCGCTGCTGACGGGTGTCGGGGAGGGCGCCTGGCGATTTGATGCATGGGCGGGCGGCGTGTACCACATGATGTCGCATGCGTTTGCGAAGGGCGCATTATTCCTCGCTGCGGGGACCATCCTCTACGCGTACGGGAACGATCAGATCTCGGCGATGCGCGGGCTAACGCGAACGCTTCCCATCACCACAGTGTCATTCGGTATCGCCGGTATCGCACTGGTCGGGCTTCCGCCGAGCGGGAGCTTTATTGCGAAGTGGATGCTCCTGACCGCAACGATTGAGAGCGCGCAGTGGTGGTGGGCGGTGGTGATCGGCGCGGGGACGCTGCTGAGCGGGGCATACGTCTACCGGCTGGTTTCGGCCGCGTTCACGCCGGACACGCTGCCAGAAAGCATCCGCCCGGTGCCGCGAGTCATGGAGTATGCATCGCTCATCCTGGCCCTGACCTCGCTTGGCCTGGGACTGCGAGCCGCGGAGCCGTTTGACCTGCTGGAGGTAGGGGCACCCTTCTCGATGATCGTCGCGGGAGTGGGGACATGATTGAGACCGGCGGCTGGCTTCCAGTTTCGATCCTGGCGACTTCGGGCCTCGTCGGCATCGTCATCTTCTTCCTGGATGAACCGCGGCACCGGACGCGCAACTTCCTGAACATCTTTGCCGCACTGGCCAAGATCGTGCTCGTCGCCATCGCAATCGGCGGCTACGTGGAAGGGGAGGAATACGAAGCGCGGTTCGCCTTCGTGCTGGAATTCGACCTGCTGCTGCGTGTGGATGCCGTCTCCCTGTTGTTCGCAGGCCTTTCATCGGTGCTGTGGTTGCTCACGACGATCTACGCGATCGGATACCTGGAGGACTCACCCCACCGCAGCCGGTTCTTCGGTTTCTTCAGCATCTGCGTCACAGCAACGATGGGCATCGCTTTTGCCGGCAACCTCATCACGTTTGTCCTGTTCTATGAGCTCCTGACAATTGCCACGTACCCGCTGGTTGTGCATCGCGGAAGCGAGGAGGCGCTGGCAGCCGGCCGTACCTACCTGATCTACACACTGGGCGGCGGGACGGCACTGCTGGTGGGGGTCGTGTGGCTCCATACCATCGCCGGGCCCATCGAGTTCGGCCCGGGAGGGGTGTTGGAGCAGGCGGCAAGCGGGAATTCATGGGAGCTGCGAGTGATCTTCGCGGTATTGATCGGGAGCCTCGGCGTGAAGGCGGCGCTCGTGCCGCTGCACGGCTGGTTACCGGTCGCCATGGTGGCGCCTGCGCCGGTGAGTGCACTCCTGCACGCCGTTGCTGTGGTGAAGGCAGGGGCTTTCGGCATCGTCCGCGTGGTGCACTATGTCTACGGGTCGGATTTCGCCGATTCGCTGAACCTCTTGCTGCCGCTGGCCATCATCGCATCGATCACCATCGTGTTCGGGTCGCTGCGGGCGCTGGCACAGGATGACATCAAGCGCCGGCTGGCGTTTTCGACGGTGAGCCAGCTTTCGTACATCACCCTGGGCGTGGCAATCGTCGGGCCAATTGCCGCCGTGGGCGCCCTGGTACACCTCGTCCACCAGGGTGTGATGAAGGTGACGCTGTTCTTCTGCGCGGGGAACCTCGCGGAGACGCTGGGCATCCATAACGTGTCCGAACTGGACGGCGTGGCGCGGCGGATGCCGGTGACCATGACGGCGTTCACGATCGGCGGGCTCGGGATGATCGGGTTACCTCCGATCGCGGGGTTCATCAGCAAGTGGCACCTGGGGCTGGGGGCGATGGAAGCCGACTTCGCATGGGTCATCGTCATTCTTGCCACAAGCAGCCTGTTAAACGCGGCGTACTTCTTTCCACCCATCTATGCGGCATGGTTCAAAACGCCGCAGGTAGAGTACCCGCCCGCGCCCGGCCGGCTGGAGACGAGCTGGATGCTCCTTGTGCCCGCAGCTGCGACAGCGCTCATGTCGTTTCTTGCGGGGGCCCTGGCGGGGGTGCCGTATAGCCCGCTCGACATCGCAGAGCTTGTGGCCGAAGTGGTGTATCCGCCATGAACGAAGCGCTGATCCTGGTCCCATTCACGCCGTTCGCCCTGGCGGTCCTCATCGCCCTGGCGCCGCCTCTGCGGCCAGTGCTGAGGCGACTCGTGCCGGTCTCGGCTGTCCCCGCGATCCTGACGCCCATTCTCGTTGGGACGATTGAGACGGCCGATATTCCGTGGTTCCTGCTGGGTACGCAGGTCGGGCTGGACACGACCGGGCAGGTCTTCCTGTTCTTCAGTGGCCTGCTGTGGGCGCTTGCCGGGTGGTATGGCGTGAGCTACCTCGCGCACGACGAGCATGACTACCGGTTCCAGGCGTTCTACCTGCTCGCGATGAGCGGCAACCTGGGGCTCATCGTCGCGCAGGACCTTGTGATGTTTTATGCGGCGTTCGGGCTTATGACGTTTTCTTCGGCGGGCGTCATCGTCCACGATGCGACGCGTTTCGCGGTCCGTGCGACGACCCTTTATGTCATCCTGTCCATCGTCGGTGAGTTCCTGCTGCTGGTGGGGCTGTTCCAGGTGGCCATGGCGGCAGGCTCGATCGCATTCGCGGACGTGCCGGGCGCGCTCGCAGCCGCTGGTGACCGGCACATCACGATCGCGCTGCTCTTCGCGGGCTTTGGTATCAAGGCGGGCCTGCCCTTTGTGCACATCTGGCTGCCGCTCGCGCACCCGGCAGCGCCGACGCCGGCCAGCGCCGTCCTGAGCGGCGTGATGATCAAGGCAGGCTTGCTCGGCTGGATCCGTTTCCTGCCAGCCGGGGAAGCGAACTTCCCCGAGTGGGGCTGGATATGCATCGCGCTCGGCCTCACAGGCGCATTCGGGGGCGTCGTCCTGGGGTTGGTACAAACGAGTCCCAAGGCCAACCTGGCGTATTCGAGCATCAGCCAGATGGGCCTGATAACGGTCGGGCTGGGGCTGGGATTCCTGGAGGCAGCGGCCTGGCCGGCAGTCCTGACGGCGCTCGCGGTCTTTGCCCTGCATCACGGGCTGGCGAAGGGGACGCTCTTCCTTGCTGTCGGCGTGGCGGGCACCGTGGCCCGGAGTGAGCCCGCCCGGTGGGCAACCATGGCGGGCGTGGCGCTCGCGGTGCTCGCGCTGGCGGGAGCACCTTTCACAAGCGGCATGGTGGCGAAGGGACTGCTCAAGGAGAACCTCCCGGTGACCGGCGACTGGTATGGAACGCTTTCGTGGGTGATTTCGTTCAGTTCGGTGGCTACAGCCCTGTTGCTCACCCGGTTTGCGTTTCTCCTTCGGCGCGAGATGCGGACGCTAAAACACGAACCGGCGCCGGGGATGGCCGTCCCGTGGGCACTGGTCATCGTGGCGACCGCCAGCATGGCCTGGCTTGCACCCGTTATGTTCGACCTTGATGCGGCGGCGGGGACCGCGATCAGCCTTCCGAAGCTATGGGACGCGACATGGCCGCTGCTTGTCGCCCTCCCGATCGCGTGGCTGGCATGGCGCCAGCGGCGCATCCTCGCAGATATCGTCGGAAGTATTCCGCCCGGCGATGTGAGCGTCATCGAGGAGCGCGTCTTCCGGCGGGTCATCCAACCGGGGACGTACCAGACGGGCATCTTCGTTGGGCAAGCGTCGCTGCAATGGAACACGTTCATGAGACAGGTTGCGGCAGTCATCGCGTCGGACTGGGCAGGCCGGACCGAGTTACAGCTGGCGAGCTGGCGATACCTCGGAACCATCTTGCTGGGGGCGATGGTTGGATTCGTGCTCTTGCTATGGTGGACGCCATGAGCGCTTCACCTGGTACCGCGGGCGCATCGCAATGGGCACTGTCGGTGGTGAGCAGGCTTGTCATCATGGTGGCTGCGTGGTGGGTCCTGACGGGCGGCGACCTGAAGTCGTGGTGGCTTGCGGCGCTGTTGATCGGCGGTGCGACGGCGAGTTCCTATACGGTGACCGGGCCATCGCCGCGGCGCTGGCACCCCGGGGGCCTCGCCCGATTCGCCTGGTTCTTCGCCTACCAATCGCTCGTCGGCGGTGTAGACGTGGCGCGAAGGGCATTCAGTCCTTCGATGCCAATCAAGCCCGGATACCTGCGCATGCGCCTGCGGGCCGACGGCGAAGCCGCGCGGGTGATGATTGCGGATACCGCGAGCCTGCTCCCAGGGACGGTTGTGGTGATGCTCGACGAGCACGAGCTGCTCGTCCACGCGCTCGACACGGACCTGCCCATCCGGGAAACGCTGGCGGATCTCGATGGACAGATTCGCCAGGTGGTCGGTGAACCGGTTGACTCACCAGACCCGGGTGTATGAGACGGATGCAAGGCACGGGCCCGGGCGTTTATCCGGGCGTTGCAGGGAAGCGTCGAGACTAGGGGGAGATACTCCGTCGCCCCGGGACCTCTACGCTCGCGGGCGGTGAATGAAAGCGAAGGTCCTCAATGGACACTGTGAAGATTCTCGGTATCGCAGGCAGCCTGCGGGAAGGGTCATACAACCGCGCGACGCTGCGGGCGGCGCGGGAATTGCTGCCAGCTAACGTGCAGCTCGAATCGTTTGAGCGGCTCGGGGAGATTCCCCCGTTCAACGAGGACGAGGAAGGCACCCTTCCCGATGCCGTTGCCCAGCTCAAGCAGCAAATCCGGGAGGCGGACGCGATCCTGTTCGTGACGCCGGAGTACAATTACTCGATCCCGGGAGTGTTGAAGAACGCGATCGACTGGGCATCCCGCCCCTATGGCGAGAACGCATGGGACGGCAAGCCGGTTGCGATTATGGGCGCTTCGATTAGCGCACTCGGGACGGCGCGCGCGCAGTATCACCTGCGGCAGGCATTCGTGTTCCTGAACATGCACCCGGTGAACGGGCCCGAAGTGATGATCCCGAGCGCCTACGAACGATTCGATGACCAGGGCAACCTGACCGACAACACCTCGCGTGATCTCATCCGGCAACAGCTGGAAAGCCTGGTGGAGTGGACCAACCAGCTCAAGGCTGGTTCGCGCGTGCTCGTGAACTAATTGTCGCCCGCTACAGACCCACGTACTCCCCCACGTGGCAAAACACCCGGCCCTGCAGGGCCGGGTGTTTTGATGTGCGGAGACTGCGTCAGGCGGAGGCAGCCGTCAGTCCTGCGACGAAGCGGACTTTGTCCAGCGTGGCGGCAGCATCGACCAGGATGATGTGGCTGCGGGCACGGGTGAGGCCAACGTAGAGGAGTTCGGACCGCTGGAGCGCCTGTTCGAGCTCGACCAGTATCACCACGGGGCGCTCCAGGCCCTTGAACCGGTGGATGCTGTCGCGGACGATTGCTCCCGGCCGCGCCCCGGCGAGCGGGACACATTCGAAGGGGCCAATCTTCCCGGTGTTCCCAACGTTTGAGCGGGCAAGCGCCCGGGCGCCCAGCACGGCAATGTCGCCGGGGGCGATGTGTTCTTCGTTGACCAGCCGGTGCAGGAGACTGCGGACTTCCCGCTCCGCGGACTTCCCCTCGCGGATGGCGAGAAATTCGGGTGGGCGGCCGTCGGGGCCGCGACAGACGAAGGCGCCGCCATCGTAGAGTGGCGCGGCCGCGTCGTGGATAGCGCGAGTGTTGCGGACGTTCTCGTTCAGCGGGATCGGCGCGAGGTCACCCGGTATACCGGCCGACTTTTCGTAGATGCGCTGATTGTCGTCGTGGAAGACATAGAGAATGCCGTCGTCTCCGTTGCGGAGCGCGAACTCGATGTGCGTCCACCAGTCGGGACGGAGGTCCTGCGCTTCGTCCACAACGATGGCGTCGAAGCGCCATTCAACGGTTTCGAGTGCGGCGAGCATGGCATCGGGGAGTTCGTTCTCCCAGAAGTCCGGTGAGTCGGATTCGGCGGGCTCTGTCGCGAGGGTCCCGGCCTCGCGTGCCCACTGGAGGCACCAGCTGTGGAAAGTGCGGACCGTGATGTTTTCGAGGTCGTCGCAGCGCGCGGTCACCTCGCGAGCCAGGGCGCTGTTGAAGCAGAGGAAGAGCACGTCGGCGCCAGCAGCGGCGAGCTGACGCGCCTTTTCGACGGCAAGGACCGTCTTCCCGGTGCCGGCGCCGCCGCTCACGGCCACCCGGCGGAGGCGTGACAGCAACGAAAGGACAGTCTTCTGGCTTTCCGTGAGGGTCAGGAGTTGCTCTTCGTCGTCACGGATGCGGACAGCCAGGGGCGCTGACAGGTCAAACCCGGGCATCAGGAGTTCGCGGAGGGTGTTAACGCCTGCAGGCCCGGGAGCAACCAGCTTCGGATCGCGCGCGGTGATCTGGAGGATCTCGTCGACCTTCGTCCCGATCTGCTCGAGCTCGTCGTGGAAGGCCGTCAGCTCGAGTGGCGCATCCGGCCCCAGTGGATTCGATGGTCGTGCGACATCTGGAAGTACCACGGCGTTAGCACAGCGGATGCGCTGAAAATCGGGACCCAGGGTGTCCGCGACGATCTTCCGAAGAGCAAAGGCGGTGCGGCGCGACTGTTCGTAAGGGCTCTGTTTCAGCTTATGGTCCGCGCCGTGACGGTCACGCGAGTACCAGTGCCCGGTTACGCCATCGCGGCCAACATCGCCGCCCTTTACTTCAAGGACAACCATGCCTTTGTCCGGGTGGACCACCACCGCATCGGCTTCGCCGTCCTGGAACCCCTCGTGTTCATCGGCCCGGCACCATGAGACGTTGGCGAAGATGTGCCATTCGTCGTTGAGCCCGGTTTTCAGGGCTTCGAAGACGCGACGTTCGCCGGCCCTACGGGGGTCGGTCAACACTTCGGGCGGCAGGGGGTCGGGAAGTAGGCGCGCCACAGCATGCTCCAGGGATAGTCGGTCAACGCCGCATTGTACGGGCTGCGCTCAAACGTGATAGCGAATTGATTCGGCGGCGCGTCAGGGTTTGCGCGCGACGCCCGTGACGAACGGAATGGGCCCCACGCGGTCACGGTCGAGGCCGATGACGTGGAAGCCTGCGCGGTTGATGCGGTGAAGGGTGCGGCGGTTCGGGTGGCAGCCGCCGCCGATGCGCTTCCACGCCGGGGTTATCGTCTCGAAGAGTGGGGCAAGCACCCGGTTATCTGGCAGCACGTGTTCGAAGAACCGGAATTCGCCACCCGATTTGAGCACGCGCATAACCTCGGCAAGCGCCTTCTGCGGCTGCTGCACGCTGCAGAAGGTGAGCGTCGTGAAAACCGTGTCGAACTCCGCGTCGTTGAACGGGAGCTCCTCGGCGACGGCGTCGATGACCTCGAAGCCCCGACCGTCCTCCTTCGCGTTTTCGAGCGCACGCTGTCGCATGTACGGGTCCGGCTCGATGCCGACATAGTCGACGCCGGGGTCCAGGTACTGCCAGTTGGTACCGACGCCAACGCCGAGTTCCAGGGCGCGGCCGCGCACCGGCGCGGCCACTTCCTGGCGCTTCTCACGCTCGCGCTGCCCTTCGTATTTGACGGCGTGCGACCAGAACCAGGCGAAGCCGCGATGTCCGGTGAATTCCGTTTCCATCGTTATTCCTCCTGTCCGGGCCGCACGCCGCTGCGGTGCGCGGTTTAGCTTCCGCCACCTGTGATGGGCAGGACGGCCCCGGTGGTGTAGCTGGACGCGTTCGACGCGAAGTAGAGCGCCGCCCCAACAACCTCTTCGGGCTGACCGCCGCGCTGGAGGAAGATGTTCTCCTTCGCACGCTTTTCGAAAGCTTCGAGGTCCCAGGCCTTGGATATGTCGGTGAGGAACGGCCCGGGCATGATGCAGTTGACGCGCACCTTCGGCGCGAATGCGTGGGCGAAGCCTTCGGTCATAGCGTTGAGACCGGCCTTGGCGGCGGCATAGGGGATGATGTTCGAGCGCGGGTTCATCGCGCCGTTGCTGGAGACCATGATGATGGAGCCGCCATCGCCCTCGGTCATGCGTGTCCCAACCATCGCGGTGAGCCGGAACGGGCCCTTGAGATTGACGTCGAGGACCTTGTCGTAGAGGTCTTCGGTGACGTTGTTGATGTGGTCATAGAGCGGCGACATGCCGGCGTTGTTGACGAGAACATCGACTTTGCCGAAGTGCTCGTAGGCCGTTTCGGCAAGTTGTTCCACCTGGCCCCATTCAGCCACGTGACAGGCCACGGGCAGCGCTTTTTGGCCCGTTTCGCTTTCCACCTGCTTCGCAAGCTCGTCGCACGACTCCTGCTTGCGGCTGGAGATGACGACATCGGCGCCGGCGTGCGCGAACGCGAGCACCATCTCCTTCCCGAGGCCGCGGCTGCCCCCCGTGACGAGCGCCACCTTGCCTGAAAGATCAAAGAGCTGACGGATATCCACCATCGTTGCCTCCAGTTTGTTGGTTCCTGATGGCGTTCATCCTACGGCACCAGCAGCGACGCGCGAGCTCAATCCGCTGGCGTGATGGACACGGCGCACGATTTGAAGGCCGGGGTGTGCGACCGGGGGTCGAGCGTGCGCGGCACGAGCTGGTTTGCCTCGGGATAATACATGGCGGCGTTGCCGGTCCGGATGGGTGCAACGGCGACGGATGCCTCCATTTCCCCGGCTTCGGACGCAACGAGCACGCGCTGGCCTTCCTGCAACCCCATGCGGCGGGCGTCGATCTTGCTCATCATGACGACGTCGCGGCGGGTGTTACCGCGATAGAGGTCTTCGTCCTCATACACGACGGTATTGAACTGTCCTTCGCTCCGGATTGTCATCAGCCGCAATTGCCCGGGCGCCACGTTGAAGGAGGGGAGGCCGGTCGGGTGGAACTGCGCCTTCGCATCCGGCGTCTTGAAGCGAGGTTCGTGGAAGGTCCGGCCGGCAATCTGGAACTCTTGCTTCGTCTGGCCGATGCCGCCGACGGCTTCGTAGCCCGGGACGACGCTCGCCATGGACCTTCGGAGCGCATCGTGGGAGCGCAAATCGGACCAGTCGAAGCGGCCCTCGGGGAGGATGCGCTCCGCGATGGCCGCGATGATCTCGACTTCGGACTTCATCTGGCCGGGGGCTGTCTCGCCGCCGTCCGACAGGCGGACGTAGTTGAACATCGATTCCTGCGTGGTCGGCTGGTGCTCTTCGTCGCGTGTGAGCGCGGGCAGGATGAGCGAGGCCTGACCCCGGCCATGGATATGGCCTTCGTTCAGCTTCGTGCTAATGGAGACGGTGAAGGGGATGGCGCGCATCGCCTGCGCAGCCCACTCGCGGTCCGGGTTGCTGCCGAACAGGTTCCCGCCGAGCAGAAGTGCCGCGCGGACCTCGCCGCGGGCAGCGGCCTCCATCGACGCGTAGGTGTGCTGTCCGGGCTGGGCCGGCACCTCGATGCCATAGACCTGTTCCAGCCGCTCGGCGAAGGCGCCCTTGAGCGCGGGTGAAACACCCATCGACCCGACGCCCTGAACGTTCGAATGGCCGCGGATGGGCATGAGCCCGCTGCCGGGCTTGCCCAGCCAGCCTCGCGCCAGCGCGACATTGGAGAGTGACTCGATGTTCTCGACCCCGTTCGCATGATGGGTGAGGCCCATCGCCCACAGGAAGATGCCACGGTCGACCTTCGCCAGCGCATCGACGACGCGGTCAATGGTCGGGCGGGCGACACCGCAGGCGTCGACGATGTCATGCCACGGCGTGGCTTCCGCGCGTTCGCTTACCGTTTCCCAGCCGTCCGTGTACTGCGCAATGAAATCGTGGTCGATGGCGTCGCGCTCGATCAAACCTTTGACCAGGCCGAGGAAGAAGGCGGCATCGGAACCCGCGTGGGGCTGGACGTAGATACTGGCGACGTCGGACCCGGTGAGCATCGACCGCCAGTCCGAGGGGACGCGGAAGCGTTCGAGGCCGAGCTCGCGCAGCGGGTTCACGACGATGACTTCGCCGCCGCGGCGGCGAAGATTGACGAGCTGAGTGATGAGGCGCGGGTGGTTACTGGCGGGGTTCGCGCCCGCCAGCAGGACGAGGTCCGTTTCGGAGATGTCCTCGAGCGTGATGGAGCCGGTGCTGGACCCGTAGACGCCCTCGAGCGCGACGCTCGAGGCGGCGTGGCAAAAGAAGGAACAGTTGTGGATGTTCGGCGTGCCATAGGCCCGGGCGACGAGCTGGAGCAGGAAGGCGGCTTCGTTGCTGGAGCGGCCCGACGAGTAGACGAAGGTCTCTCCCGGGCTGGCGTCGCGGAAGTGGGTGGCTATGTGCTCGCAGGCTTCGTCCCACGTGATGCGGCGGTAGTGCGAGTCGCCGGGTCCCGCAAAGAGCGGGTAGGCGAGCCTGCCGAGGGCTTCAAGTTCGCGCGAGGAATACGTGGCGAGCTCCTCGATGGTCGTCTGGCGGAAAAAGAGCTGGGGGATGAAGTCCGCCATGTCGGCCGCCTGCGCCTGCACCGACTTCTTGCACACTTCCGGGAAGTGGCCCGCTTCGTTCACCATGCCGCCGTGCTGCCCACCCATACCGAGCGCGCACGTCTTGCAGGTGTTCTTCGAACGGAGGCGCTGATACAGCCGCCAGGACCCGCCAGCCTCGCGGCTCTTCTTCGCGACGTACCAGATAGCGGGCAGCCCGCCGGCAGCCTTCACACGCGGTTTTGCCATGGGACGAGTGTAGCGCAGCGAAGAATGGTCCGCCGTTACGAAGGAGCGACGACCCCGTGCTGGCGGGCGTCGGCCTCGAGCACGGCGAGCTCGTCGGGGGTGTTCACTCCACGAAAGCTCAGGAGCATTGGGTCGGCATCGCGGAGCGTTGCTTCGTCCAGGAAATGCGTGTGGAGCTGTTCGACCGCGCTGGCCATCGAACGCCGGCCGGAGATGAGCGATAGGCGGAATGCGGCGCGGGCCGGCCCTGTCTGGTACAGCGCAATGAGGGGCTGGGAACGCCCATCGATCACGGGCACAACAGCGTCATCTGCTTCCCCGTTGGCATCGTGGAGCCGCTGGAGTACCGCCGGGCGAATGAGCGGTGCATCGCAGGGGAGCAGGAAGGCGGATGGTGTATCGAGGGCATCGAAGCCCGCCAGCGCGCCGCCAAGTGGGCCGGGGTACTGCTCGCGGTCGGGAACGGCGCGGACCGGGTGGCCGAGCTGAGGCAGATCGGCGGCAGTGTGCGCCGTCACGATCACGATCTCGTCCGAAACGGCAGCGGCGGCGTCCACAACCCAGGCAAGGAGTGGACGGCCCAGGAACAACGCTTCGCCTTTTGGGCCGCCGAACCGCTGGCCGCGTCCGCCCGCGAGGATGACGGCCGCTGGTGCTGCGTGAGATGTCATCCGTCCATCGTAGCGCTTCGAGGATGGGACAGGCGCCTATGCCTCGAAGGCACGGTCGATGCGCTCGAAGCGGCGGCGGATGAACTGGCGGCTTTCCGGGTGAGTGAGGATGAAGAGCTCGCGGTTCCGGATGGCTTTGACGACCTGGCTGGCGACTTCGTCGGCGGTGATGAACCCGCCAGCGAGGTCCCGCGTATCCTCGCCAGGGCCTTCGTGAACCACGACATCAGACGGGCCGCCAAGCTCGTCGGGACGGTTGCGGGCGGAGCTGCGGATATTCGTCTCGACCTGCATCGGACACAGCACGGAGACGCCGATGCCATCGTTGCGGACGTCGCGGAAGAGGCATTCGGACAGTGCGACAACACCATATTTGGTGACGCAGTAGACGCCCAGACCTTCGTTGGCGACTAGGCCGGCAAAGGAGGCCGTATTCACGATGTGGCCCTCGCCACCCTGTTTGAGCATCCGCGGCAAGAACGTCTCAACGCCGTGGATGACGCCCCAGAGGTTGACGCGCATGAGCCATTCCCAATCGGCATGGCTCATCTCCTGGATGGGGCCGGATATGGCGACCCCGGCATTGTTGAACAGGATGTGCGCGGCACCAAAGTGGTCGTACGCGCGGTCCGCAAGCGCCTGTACTTCGGACAGTTCGCCGACGTCGGTGCGCACACCGATAGTGTCGACGCCCTCGGCGATTACCTCGTCGACGGCGCGCGACAGGGCGCCTTGTTCGATGTCGGCGAGCACGATGTTGACGCCTTCGCGCGCCAGGTGTTTGGCGGTGGCCAGGCCAATGCCGCTGGCGCCCCCGGTGATGACTGCGACTTTGCCGTTGAGTTCTTCCATGACCCTTTTCCCTTGTAGGAGCTCGGGCGACATACTACCGGAACGGGGTCAAACCAAACGCCGCACCAGCACCACCGGGGGGCAGACAAGCTATGACCGACACGGCAACACCAACGCCACACGACATCCTGACGAGGGAAGAGGCCGAAGGACGGGCCGCGCGCATCCGCAGCGCCGATTACACGATGGGCATCGAAATCCAGCGCGGCGCGGCGACGTACAACGGCGACGTGGAGATCCGTTTCGACGACAGCGGCAGCGGCGACACGTTCCTGGACTACCGGGGCAAGCGGATCGAGCTGCTCGAAATCAACGGTCATAGTGCGGTTCCGCGATGGGACGGGTACCGGCTAACGTTGCCAGGTGACCTGCTCGGGAAGTCGAACGTCGTCCGGATCGTCCATGAGAACGAATACGACCACGGCGGCGACGGCTTTCACCAGTTCATCGACCCCGAGGACGGGGAAGAGTACCTCTACACCAACTTCGAGCCCTACGAGGCACACCGGCTGTTCCCGTGCTTCGACCAGCCCGATATCAAGGGCGCGTACCAGGTCACGGTGACGGCACCTTCAGAATGGGAGGTGATCGCGAACAGCCGGGCCGAGCGTTCGGTAGAGCAGCCGGATGGGCGGACGCGGCACGTATTCCCGCGGACGCTGGCGTTCAGCACCTACCTGTTTGCGATTGTGTGTGGGCCCTATCACCAGGTGCGCGACCAGCACGGGGACGTGGACCTGGGGCTATTCTGCCGGAAGTCGATGGCGAAGTATCTGGACGCGGACGAGCTGTTCACGCTTTCGAAGCAGGGGCTGGATTTTTTCGCCGAGTTCTTTGACTACCCCTACCCGTGGGGCAAGTACGACCAGGTATTCGTGCCCGAGTTCAACGCGGGGGCGATGGAGAACGTTGGCGCGGTGACCTTCAACGAATACATGGTGTTCCGCGACCCGCCAACGGATAACCAGCGGCGCCGCCGCGCCGAGACCCTACTCCACGAGATGGCGCACATGTGGTTCGGGAACCTGGTGACGATGCGCTGGTGGAACGACCTGTGGCTCAACGAGAGCTTTGCCACGTACATGTCGTACCTGTGCCTGGAGAAGGCGACACGCTTCACCGCGGGGTGGCAGGACTTCAATGCGGCGATCAAGAACTGGGCCTACCGGGAAGACCAGCTCGTGACGACGCATCCGATTGCGGGTCAGGTCGAGGACACGGACCAGACATTCCTCAACTTCGACGGCATCACCTATGGCAAGGGCGCGTCGGTGCTGAAGCAGCTCGTCCGTGCGATCGGCATGGATGGCTTCCGGGACGGGATGCGGCACTATTTCAAGACCCATGCGTTCGGGAACGCCACGCTATCGCAGTTCCTGGCGGCGCTCGAACAGGGCAGCGGGCAAGACCTGGACGAATGGTCGCGGCTGTGGCTGGAGACGTCGTCGCTTAACACCCTTCGCGCCGAGTATGGGACCGACGGCATGACCATCACGTCGCTGACGCTGCACCAGGAAGCACCGGAAGCGTATCCGCACCTGCGGCCGCACGCGCTGGACATCGGGCTCTTTCACGGCGCCGAGGGGCCGATGGAAGTCGATATCGTACCCGCGTTCATCTCAGACGCCACCGCGGATGTCCCGGGTGCGCATGGCAAGCCGAAGCCCGACCTGGTCCTGCCGAACTACGGCGACCACGCGTTCGCGAAGATTACCCTCGACGACGCCTCGGTCCGCTTCCTCCGCGAACACATCGAACGGTTCGATGACATGCTGGTGCGCCAGCTCCTGTGGTCGTCGCTCTGGGCGATGGTCCGCGACCAGCAGCTCAAGGCGCAAGAGTTCCTAGCGCTGGTGCGCGAGAAGCTGCCGCTGGAGCCTTCGGTCGAACTCATCGATTCGGTCCTGAACCACGCGACGGCGGTGCTGGTGCGCTTCACGCCCGGGGAGATGCGCGAAGAACAGGCACATCTCCTGTTCGAAGCGGCATGGGACGGGCTGCACCGCGCGGAGCCCGGCGACGCACAGATCGTCTGGGCGCGGGCGGCGTTTAACGTCTCCGTGGTCGAAGAGGATGTGGAGCGCCTCCGCCAGCTCGTCGAGGGCGAGCACACCATCGAGGGCTTCAGCGTTGACCAGAACATGCGATGGTCGCTGGCCACCCGCTACGCGTCGATGGACCTGCCGGGCGCGCGCGAACGGATCGAGGCGGAAGCCGAGCGCGACCCCTCTGATCGTGGGCACCGTGCGAAGGTGCAGGCGGAGACCTCGTTTCCGTACCGGGAGGTGAAGGAACAGGCCTGGCAGAAATTCCACGGCGAGGGATACGGGTCGCTCTACATGACCGCGGCGGCGATGGGCGGTTTCAACTGGTGGCGGCAGCGGGAGCTGCTGGAGACATACGTGGAACGGTTCTTCGAGAACGTGGTGGGGATTTTCGAGCAGCCGAACAAAGAATTCGCGACGACCTATTTCGGCGCACTCTTTCCCGCGTATCGTGCGGAGCGCAGCGTGCTCGAAGGTTCGGAGCGATTGCTGGCGGAGGTGGGAGGGCGGCTTCCGACGCTGGAGCGTAAGCTGCGCGAAGCAAATGACGACCTGGAGCGGGCAATTCGCTGCCAGGAATACGCGCGTAGTTAGGCCGCGCCGAAACGAGGGGGACGCGAATGAAGTTTGGACTGCACATCGGGCAACAGAACATCGACATGGACGAGATGCGGCGGCTCTGGACCTGGGCCGACCGCGCCGGCTTCGACTGGGCCGATGTCTGGGACCACTTCTACGAAGCGCCGCCGGTCGACGGCAGCGGAAGCTGTTTCGAGGCGACGGCGTGCATGTCGGCAATTGCGTGCGAGACGCGGAACGTCCGGGTGGGCGTGCTGGTGCTGGGGATGAACTACCGGCACCCCGCGGTGCTGGCGAACACGCTGGCGACGATCGACCACCTGAGCGGCGGGCGGCTGGAGATCGGGCTGGGCGCCGGCTGGCACCAGATGGAATACGAGGCGTACGGCATCCCGTTCCGGCCCATCAAGGAGCGGCTCGACATGCTGGAAGAGGGCGTGCAGGTGGTACGCATGCTGCTAACGCAGGAGCGGTCGGACTTCCAGGGGCAGTATTATCAGCTCAACAACGCGGCATGCTACCCGAAGCCAGTGCAGGCGAACCCGCGCATCTGGGTCGGCGGGAACGGCGAGAAGCGGACGCTGCGGATCGCTGCGCGGCACGCCGACGGATGGAACTCGCCCTATACCTCGCCAGAGGAGTTCAAGCGGCTCAACGGGGTGCTGGACCAGTGGTGCGAGAAGGAAGGGCGTGACCCCGCGAGCATCGAGCGGAACATCAACCTGAGCTTCCACATGGCCGCAAGCCCGGCACACGAACGGAAGGCCGAGGAGGAGTTCAAGCGCACGTGGGGCCCGGCGACCGACGCGATGCGCGAGCGCGGTGTCATCATCGGGACGCCTGACCAGGCCATCGAACGCGTGAAGGCCTACGAAGAAGCCGGCGCAAAGCGCGTGAACATTGCTCTCCGGCCGCCGGTGGACTGGGACGCGCTGCTGGCCTGGGAGTCAGATGTGATCGGGAAGCTGGGGTAGTCGCGGCGCAATGAAGATGCGGCCCGTCACACGCGTGCCACCGGCGGCGGCTGGCCGGCGACGGGGGCGCGGGTGCGGAAGATGCTTCCCTGGCGCGAGGGATCCTCGGTGTTGTCCGAGGTGACGATGTAGAGGTCGCGGAGGTCGCTGCCGCCGAAGCAGAGGCTCGTCACGCCGTTCGCCGGTACTTCCAGGTAGCCGAGAAGCTGACCATCGAGACCATAGCGTGCGACACAGCCGCCTTCGTACGCCGCGACCCACAGGCCGCCCTCGGTATCGACCGCGAGTCCATCGGGGCGGCCACGTTCGAGTGTGGCGAACGGGCGGCGGTTCGCGCACCCGTCAGCCGTCACATCGTGCGCAACGATCTGCCCGCGGCCAGTGTCGGAGTGATAAATAACCGTCCCGTCGGGCGAAAGGCCGATGCCGTTCGAGAGTGTGACGTCGTCGTAGAGCTGGACGGACTCGCCTTCGCCATCGATGCGCCAGCATTCGCCGGGCACGCGCTCGCCGCTATCGGAGAAAGGGTCGCTGCGGATCGTGCCGGTGTAGATGCGCCCGGCGCCGTCGGCGTGCAT